>DNXB01000527.1 GCA_003506995.1 Verrucomicrobiales bacterium | reverse complement strand
TGCGGCGTTCCAAGCTCTGCGGTGTTCATTGATTCCGGCTCATGCGCAAATACGCCTGCCTCTGCACCAGTCGTCTTCATGCCCGAAACGCCTCCCCCGGTTCCAGGTTCGCCAGCTTGATCAAGGACCGCATCCCCGCTGCCACGGAGCACAGCGCCATGAAGCCCACGCCCAGCGCCACGATGCCCGGCGTCAGCACCACCGAGATCGTTGTGTGCGCCAGCACCAGCAGCGCCGCCACGAGTCCTCCGAGCGCCAGCACGCAGCCGAGGCCAAACACCACGCCGATTTGCAGCAGCGCCATGCCGCTGAGTTCCGCCGTGGATGCGCCCATCGCCTTCATCGCCGCATACACCGGCAGCTTCTCCGCCGTGAGATGGGAGAAACTCAAAAACACCGTGAGGAAACCCACCAATACGGCCAAAGCAGCCGACAACAATAAGACCGGCCCCATGCCGGTTAGACGTGTCCAGTAGTTCTGTGTCAGGTCATGGAATTCTTGTGCGGTCCACACACGCATGTCCGGTAGCCGCTGCTGCAAACGTGCCTGTGTGGCCGGGACATCCGCACCGTCACGGCATCTGACCGCAAGGTAGCTCACACGCTGCGGCGGGAAGCGTAGATGACGCCGGGCGTTGTCGAGGTCAGTGACGATGAGGCAAGCCGTGCTGAACAACTTCCGGCCTTGCATCGCGGCCACCACGTTTGCGTGCAAGCCTCCAATCTCTAATCCCTGCATCTGCGTGTCAGCATCCGCCAACACGCGATCCAGATGCTTTGCATCCACCAGCACATTGCCGGGAACAGCGAGCAATGAGGGCAGATGAATGTCACTGCTGACTCCAAAGTCTGCCTCAACGCCGCCGTAGAACTCGAAGCCCACCAACTGGGCGCTGTCAGTTGCGCCATCAGCCGCACGACGCAGCCTCACCCATTCGACGATCAAACCTGCTGATGCCTGCACATCACCGTCACCAAGAATTATGAGGCGCGGCAAGTCGTCGAAGTGCGCGACATAATCGAAGGCCAACAAAGGACGCTGCGTCACCCACAAGTCAGCACGCACTGAATCAGCAACGATGGTGATGTCCCGCTGAAAACCCCGGTAAAAACCAAACTGTAGCAGCGCAAGGAACAGCGCCATCGCCACGCCAACCACGATGCCTGCATGCTTGCCCTTCTCATGCAGCAAGATCGTGATGGAGGTTCTCGCGAGCATGATTGAGGCACAGCTAGTCAGCGGAGGGCGTGATTGCCGGCTGGTTGATGTGCAGGAACAGGTTCACTCCCTCCGGTTCCTTGCCGACGGACACGTTTTCGCGCCGAGCACCGGCCTCGACCGCCAACCGCACCAACTGCTCACCGGAACGATGATGCAGATGCCATTCGCAGAAATGCAGCCAGTGATGATTGGGATTGCTCTCGGAGAAATTGCCAATCACAAGCTGGCCACCGGGTGCAATGCTTGGAATAAGTCGGCGCAGCAGCAGCTTGAAAGTGCGGTCACTGAAGTAATCGAACAGTCCAGCCGACCAAATCACGTCATAACATCTGGCTGGGTGATACTTCAGTACATTGGCCTCAATAAAGCTGACCCGCTGCGAATGCTCCCGACATAGAGTCGATGCGTGTTCAACAGCTCTTGAGTCCTGATCAAGGCACTCGAAACAGACATTTTTCGGTCCCCGGTGCAAAAACTCATAAACATCACGACCGGGACCGCTGGCGATATTCAATACTGTGATTCCTTTGCCGCGTGCGCTGTGCGCATGCTGTTCCAGCAGTTGGTGAAAGTAGGATTTGCGGTTCCGCACCGCCTTGGCGGCGGCACCCGCCTGCCAGTAGCGATCCCACGCTGCGAGTGCCGGATCAGCCGTGACGTAGTTTAGATAATGACGGTCAATAATTTCAAAATCGCCAGCGTAGCCATATGGTTTCAGATAGGCCCAGCCATGCATCGTGCCTGGGATCAAAACAGGCCGTAGCACCTTACGAAGCGCGTCGAGCCACACCTCTTTGGCTTCATTGTGATGCAGGCCGTCGTAGAAGTCAGCGATCCAGGCATCCATTTTCAAATGCTCATCGTCTTGCGGACCACCACGTTGAACCAGCTTTTCTAAAAACGCGACATGCTGCGCCAGCATCTCCGTTCCTGCGCGAGTGGGTGACTGATCTGCGATGAGTACAGCTCCAGCATGACTGGAACCAGCGGGTGTTGGGTGCTTCACGAAACGGCGGCCTTGGGGTTCTTGAAAACTCGCCACCAAGTCGAGGCAGTCCGGCCTGCTGTGCCGTGTTGTTCCTGCCTCCTCCGGTGACCGGAGAGTTAAGAAGTTGCCAAAGGACAACCGCGACGGCCTTTAAGCCGTGAGGCTCTGGACATACGCCGTCGCCTCCCGGCCATTTGCATGGTCGTGAAGCGACGTGTTTGCGGCACACATCAGCCGCCTTTGGACAAGGTTCTTAAGCCCCGGCTCAGGTCTCCCTGAGCGCCGCCATGCTAGAGCGTGAGATTCTGCTGTAAAGCGTGAATGCCGGGGGTGCGGCCCAAGACGGAAACTTTGCTCATGCATGTGGCGACTGGAAGGACGGCTGGAGGCGACTGGCGCGGGCATTAGAAAGCAGGTGATCACCTACTTGCCCATTATTTGAACTCGGTTGATTTTGCGGTACCGAATGGGCGTGCCTGCTGTTGACAAGAAAAAGACCCGCCGCTGGTGGAGGTGGCTGAAACGAGTGCTCCTTGCCGTCTTTGTGCTGCTGGTGCTGGCGGTGGTTTTTCATGAGCCGCTGTTGCGCTGGGCGGTCGGTTACGGCGGAACGAAGTGGGCGAAGGTCGCGGGTGTGACGCTGACGTGGCAGGTGGAGGGTTCGGTGCTGGGTGATTTGAAGCTCAGCGAGATCGAGGCGAGCGGAGCGATGGTGGAGCGGGCGACGCTGGGGGAACTGACGGTGGAGTATGATTTGTGGTCGGCGGCACGAACGCGGAACATCGACGTGGTGAAGCGTCTGGCTATCAAGGACATGGATGCGGTGCTGGACCTGCGAAAGCTGCCTCAAATGGACGTGAAGGTGGAGAAAACAGCCGAAGCACGTGCAGGCAGGCCGCCGCCGGTGGTGTGGCCGAAGGTGATCGACATCGAAAATGTGAATGCGGTGGTGACGCTGGCGGATGGCCGTAGGGTCACGGTGCGGGGCCTGTCACTGCGGGTCGGTGAGGGCATGCCGGGCATTTTCCAATTCGCGGAGTTCAGGATGGAGCCGGGAGAGCTGCATGTGGTGGACGTGAAGGCGGCGGTGGAGTGGGGGGAGCGGACGATCACGATTTCGGAGCTGAATCTGCCCTATGGAGGAAAATTGAAATCGCTGATGGTGGATTTGTCGAAGATCAGCGAGGACGCCATCACGGTGCGAAGTGAGGCGGCGATAGGGAAAGCGCTGGCGAGGGTGGATGCGAGCGCGAGCGGGTTGTTTGCGCCACCCTTGAAGGCGGTGGTGGATGTAAAGATCACGGAGCTGAGCAGCGCTGATCTGGTGGCGTTCAAGCTGCCGCCCGGACTCGCGTTTGAGCATGTGAACCTCGATCTGCATGCGGAGGGACCGGAGAATCTGAGTATGCACGGTGAGGTGAGCGTGGCGGCTGTCCAGGCCGCAGGGGCAATGCTCGATGAAGTGAGGGTGCCGATCGAGGTGGTGAACGGACATGCGAAGATCCCGATGCTGAGACTGGTGCGCGGGACGAACCGGTTGGAGATGAGCGCGGAGGCGGAACTGCCAGCCGATCTGACGCAGTGGCAAAAGATCGCCTGGAAGACGCATGTGGAGGTGCTGGTTCGCGATGTGACGGAGCTGCAGGCCGAGGCGCCTCCGGCGAAGGGCACGGTGGCGCTTTCGGTGGATGCGCAAGGCGTGGGTGCTACGCCCACGAGTGCGCGGGGACATGTGGAGGGCACGGAGCTGGCTTTTCAAGCCTACAAACTGCCGAAGCTGGCGGCCGATTTTGCCGTCAATGGCAAGTCGGCGACGCTGACACTGCCCGCCTTGAGTCTGGGAGCTGGAAACACCGTGGCTTTGAATGCGGAGATGCTGATGGAAGATGTGATCCCGCTGAAGGTGGACTGGGAGGTGCGGGTGGATGATCCCGCCGTGCTGATGCAGACAGTTGGGCTGCCACCGCTAGAGCGACCTTTGACAGCGAAGATCACGACCGCCGGCAAAGCGTCGATGCGGATGAATGATGTGATGAATCTGGATGCCGAGATGGATTTGAGCGTGAAGGAGGGTCGATATGACGATGCTCCGCTACCGACGGTGGAGATGCAGATGGCGGCGACGAAGGGCACGGCGGTGTTGAAGTCGTGCAACATCGTGTGGGATGTACAAAATCACATTCTTCTGGCAGGAAGGGCGAAGCTGGCGGCGCCGTGGAGTTTTGTGGCGGACGGAGACATCGCGCTGCCGGAGCTGAAGAATCTGAATGAACTGCTGCTGGCGTTTAAAGCGCCGCCGGTTCAGAGCGGGAGCCTGTTGGCCAAACTGGACGTGACAGGAGATGTGAGTCCGTGGCGCTGTGAGGGACGCGCGGACCTGCAAGCGAAGGCTGTCCAAATGAAGGGCATGAAGGAGGCGGCAAATGTGGAGCTGCGGACCACGTTTGCGGGCAAGACGGCGGAGCTGGCAAAACTGGAGGTGGTGTTGGGCCCGTGGCGGCTGCTCACGAGTGGCGCGGTGACGGACAAGGTGGCGAATCTGCGTGAGCTGAGCTTCTGGCAGAAGGGGCGTCAATTGATGAGCGGGCATGTGATCACGCCGTTCAATGTCACGCAAACGGATGTGGTGGACGGGATGCCGCTGGATGTGGTTCTGAATGCGCGGGATCTGCCGGTGCATGAAATCGCCGCAGCGGCAGGCGTGAAGGGGCTGCCGAGCGGCATTTTGAGCGCGAAGGTGAAAATGGGCGGCCGTTTGGATGCCGCGAGCGCGGAAGTCAAAATCAACGTGCGTGATGTGAAGGCCGCATGGGCGCCGAAGTCGTTCAAGCCGGCTCAGATCGATTTTTTGGCGACCTTGAAGGCGAACAAGCTGGTGGTGGATGCGAAGGTTGTGCAGGCCCCTTTGCAGCCTCTGACGCTGAAAGCGGAAGCGCCGCTGGTGGTGTCTGATTTGATCAAGAAACCAGGAACGGCGCTGGATCTGCCACTGAGGGCCACGGTGGACATGGAGGAGAGCGACCTGAGTTTTGTCCGGGAGTTTGCGCCCAATGTGGTGAGATCAGTGCCGGCGAAGATGCGGTTGAATGCGCGCGTGAGCGGCACGGTGAGAGCGCCGCTGATTGACTCGATCATCCAAATAGATGTGCCCGAGGTGGGATTCGTCAGCTCTGACATGCCCAGCGTACGGGACGTGAAGGTGCATGTGCGCACCCATGATCGCAAAGCGACCATCGAAAACATCTCCGCGCTGTTTGCTGGTGGCCGTCTAAAGATGGGGGGAACGATCGACGCGACGAATCTTCAAGATCCACGCTTTGACCTGAGGCTGGAGGCCGGTGAAGCCCTGGTGTACCGTGATCCCACCTCCAGCCTGCGGGCCAATGCCAATGTGAAGGTGGAAGGCACGCTGAAGACCGCCAGGGTGAGCGGGCTCGTCGAGGCGGTGCGCGGCCGCGTGTTCCGTGAGGTGAATATCATGCCGAACCTCTTCAGGATGATTCCCCAAGGAGACAAACTGCCGCCTCCGCCGCCTTCCACGGCCAGGATCGAGCAGAAGCTCGAAGTGCCAGCGCTGATGAAAGACTGGACGTTTGATCTTAAAGTCCGCACCCACGATCCGGTGCTCATCGCGGGAAATTTGGTCAATGGGGCCATCTCCGCCGACATCGCCCTCGGCGGCACCGGCGCGGCACCGCGCCTTACTGGATTTGCCAACGTGGATCGCATGCTGGTGCGGTTGCCGTTCAGCACGATGAAGATCACGAAAGGCGTGGTGACGATGAACCCGGCCAATCCCTTTGCCCCGCAGCTCGATGTGCGCGGTGAGTCCCGCGTCGGCCTGTATGACATCACTCTTTATGTCTATGGAGACGCCACGGCCCCGAAAACACGTTTCAGCAGCTCTCCTCCCCTCTCCGAAGCGGATGTTGTGACACTCCTGGGCACCGGCATGACCTTCAGCGGCGACAGCAGCCAGGTGGCAAGCGAGGCGGCCACGCGTGCCCTTTTCCTCTTTGCGACTGAGACTTACCGGAAAATCTTCAACAAGAAGAAGACGGTGGATCCTGATCCGCCGAAGCTGCATCTATCCTTTAATCCCAGCGGCGCGGACCGCTCCAACGACAGCGTGCAGGCCATGTATGAGATCACGCCCAAGGTGCGCTTCACCGGCAGGTTCATGCAGATTGGCCGGGTGAAGGCGCTGCTGGGCTATGTGCTGCGTTTTGGCAAGGCAGCCCGTGCCATGGATGAGGAGGCACCACGATGACCCGGCCCCGTCTGATCATGCTCACCCTCTTGATCGTTCATGGGCTGACGGCTCCCACTTTGCCGGCCTACGAGATCAGTTACGGACAGACGCGGCTCATTGTGGACGGGGTGGAACCCGATGAATGGGAGCATGTGCGCTCCATGCTGACCGATCAGATCACCCTGAATGGAAGCGCACCTGCGGCCGAACCCCTGGCAGATGATCTGGCCTTCTTCACACGGCAGCATTTGATCCGTGAAGGCTGGCCCGGTGCGCAAGTGGGATGGAAGCTGGAGTCCGGCGCCATGCGCCTGACCGTCAACACAGGAAATCGCGTGCTGGTGGGTGATGTGGTCTTCCGTGGAAACCCGGTGCTGCCGGAGGAGGAATTGAGGCAGTATCTCATGAAGCCGACGCTTGAGCGGCCTGACACCAACCGCAGCCAGCCCTACTGGGTGGAGAAGGACGTGCAGCAGGGTGCGGAGCTGGTGCAGCGGCGACTGCGGGCGGAAGGCTACCTGAATGCCACGGTGTTGCTGACGCCTGATCCCGATGTGGGCACGGACATGCGGAAAGATCTGACATTGGACATCACGCCTGGTCCCAAGTTTGTCTTTGGCGGCGTTTCCGTGACTGGATATCCGCTTGAGCTGACGAAACAGGTGCAGGCGTTGATGACGGAGGCCAGGGGCAGTCCCTTCAATGAGGCACGGGTGCAGCAGATCGAACAACGCCTGCGTTCCTTGTACGTGGAGCATGGGTGGCTAAACGCCACCACCACGGCGGCCTACACCCTGCACCCCGGCGGCGGCCCGGTGAACGTGGTTTTTCATGTGACGCCAGGCTCACGGGTAAGGATCACACGGGTGACGATGCATCCGGCCTTCAGCCGGGGTGCGCAACGCGTGCTGCGTGCGCGCTTCAAGCCCCTGGAGGGACGCATCTACGAATCCGAGGCGTCAGACTTCTATTTCCGCCGTGCCCTGGACACCGGGATGTTCGCGCTGCTGGACACCGAGGTGATTCCTGTGGCAGGCGACCCTTCCGCCGGAGAGCTGCGCATCACCGGGGAGGAAACCCAGCCGATCACGCTGGGCTTTGAGATCGGCTTTGACACCTTCCTCGGCGGCCAGGCAGGCGTGACTTACAAGAACACCAACTGGCGAGACAGGGGCAACACGCTGGCGGCGGAGCTGAGCTACAGCATGGCCGGCCCCATCGGCTTTGTGAGCCACACGAACCCGGTGTTGCGCGGCTCGCCGTATGCGCTGACCTNNCTACAGCGTGGCGGGGCCGGTTGGATTTGTGAGCCACACAAACCCGGCCCTGCGCGGATCGCCGTATGCGCTGACCTCGCGCCTGGCGCTGGAGCAGTTCAATCTTTTCGAGTACGACCGCATCGGCACGACGCTGGGCTTTGACCTCGCGCGGCGTGTGAGCGTGCCGCTGAGCTACGGCTTCTTTCTCAGCTCGTCGGCGAACACGGTGAGCTCGGAAAATCTGACGAGAGCCGAGACCGGGCCGGTGAATTACACCTTGGAGAGCCTGGGCATGAACCTCATTTACGACCGGCGTGACAGCCCCATCCTGCCAAAGAAGGGCTGGCTTATCTCCGGACGCATGGAGCAGACGGTCAGCCTGCTGGGCGGAGATGTGAGCTTCATGCGCACGGACATCCGCGCCGCGTGGTATCGGCCCATCACGAAGAAATTCCGCTTCGCCACCGGCCTGGAGCTTTCCAACATCATGGGCGCGGCGGCGGAGCAGATCCCAATCGACGCGCGTGTCTTCAACGGCGGGCCCAACAGCGTGCGCAGCTTCGCGCAGCGTGAGCTGGGACCGGTGACGCCGGGCGGGACGCCGCTGGGCGGCACTTCGGCGCTGTTCATGAGCGCGGAGTTCTCGTATGAGATCATGCCGAACTTCGAGTTCGCGGTGTTTGGCGATCTGGGCAGCCTGGGACGTGGCGAGAACTCCTCACCGCTTAATTTTTCCTCGGACTTCCGGCAGGCGATTGGCGCGGGGCTGCGCTATCATCTGCCGTTTGGGCCGATCCGCATCGACTACGGGCATAATCTCAGCCGGCGCGTCGGTGAAAGCAGCGGGATGCTGCATGTGACGGTGGGCTTCGCGTTTTGAGTCAGGCTTTGGCCTTCATTCGCCCGCCCACCACCGTCTGAAAGCAGCCCCAGAGCACGAGCACGCCCCCGATGACCTGCGGCGTGGTGAACGGCTCGGCAAACAGGCTGATGCTGCACAGCGTGATGATGACCGGCACGGTGACTTGAAAAGCCCCACCTGCGGCGACGGAGAGAAAACGAAAGCCTTCCGTCATGGCAAGCTGGCCGAAGGTGGCGCACATCGCCGCCGCAGAGAGCAGCGCGACATCCGCCCAGTTCAGAGAGGTGAAATTCATCCACGCGATGGGAACCGCGAGCAGCAGGCCATAGACGCACTGCGAGGCGAAGATGGTGGCGCTCGTTTCGGTGCGCGTGAGCTGACGAATGACCACCACGACCGCAGCCGCGAGCACCGCGCCAACCAGCGCGATGACTTCATACTGCCCGAACTGCGTCAGCGTGCCCGGAGCCATGCCCGTGAGCAATCCCAGGCCGAACAAGGCCAGCAGAATGCCACCGAGCTTCACCAGGCCGAGTCTTTCGTGCAGAACGAAGGCCGCCATGATCGCGGCAAAGACCGTCCAGGTGTTGCCGATGAGCGTGGCCTTCCCTGCCCCGAGCGGTCCGATGGTGGTGTAGTAAGCCGCCGTGCCAAGCGCCCCAAACACGCCGCGCGAGGCCAGCAGCCAGCTTTGAAACGAGCGCCGCAGCTTCAACGAACCTGCGGGCGCGAACAGCACGATGGTCACCAGCAGCCCGAGGCCCGCGCGAACCGCGAGCGACATCCACGGATCGACATGACGGCTGGAGGACAGCACCTTGAGCAGCAGCGCGTTGCCGGTGAAACAGGTCAGCGAGACGGTCATCCACAGCGTGCCGCGCCGGGAATGGTGTTGGAGTTCGGAAGTATGAGTGCTCATGGGGCGCCGGTCTGAGGGCTACCTTCTGGCATCATGTCTGATCGTTTTGTCGTGTGATGATGAGCGCTTCAGCGCAGGTTCCTCAAACCGTGGAGTTAGGCATGCCAGATGGCGCGCACCGTTTTTACAACGGCACGAATCGCGATTCGGCTGGCAGGTTTGAGGTTCATCAGACGGGCGGAGAGTGGATGAGTTCATCCGAACTGCCAACGGGAATTTTCACACCGTGGGATTCGGCACGCTTGATGGCTGTTCCGCAGGATCACTCTTCCCCGGTTGCTCTGGGGGACGCAGCTTGGCAAGCCATTGTTGCATGGCGTCGTCAGCGTCCCAATCGAGCAGGTCAGCAGCGCAGAACTTTTCCATCGCGCATTCTCCCAGGGCTCGATAGGACTCAAACTGGGCCTCGTCGAAGCATTGGTCGCTGGTGGATTGATGCGGGAATTCGGGGTGTTCGCGGCGGTAGTCGAGCACATGGGCAGGCTCGGTGCCGGTGACGGCCAGCTTGACGTAGAGCATCCAGCCGGCCTCGGAGCCGGCTCCGTAGTCGATCCGCACCAGCAATCCGTAGGCGGGGCAGTTGCCGTCAGGCGTGAGCGCGAGGCCACGCGGATCAAAATGCATGCGAATGCCGAGGTCGATCTCGGCGTAGCGCTGCAGGCGCACGAGATCGGCGCATTCCATGCCGGACTCCTGCCCGCCGTCCACACACACGATGAACTCCACGCGGCGGCGCAGCAGCTCGTACACCGCGAGGTTCTCGATGTGGCCGCCGTCGGAGAGGTTCAGGTAATAATCGTGCTCGTTCATCAGCCCGAACATCTCTTTGAATAGATACTTGGGACCGGGACCGCGCAGCCAGGGCAAAGCGGACTTCAACACCGGGTTCGGCAGCCAGTAGCCGAGCCGCACATTCGTCAGTGTCATGAGCATGCGCATGCTGTTGAGCGTCTTCCAGCCCATGTTCGATGACGCGGCCGCGCCGGACACGGCCAACGCGGTGCCCAGATCGACATGCGGGTCGCGTTTTTCGATTTCCTCCGTCCTCACATAGCCGCACACGGGGCTGCCACACACTTGCGGACTGATCAGGAAAAAATCGCCGTTCCTGCCACGCAGCTCACGCGACTCGCTGGTGGTCAGGTTCACGGTGGTGTTGATCAGATGATACGGCGGCACACGATTGGCGCCCACCTCGCTCAGGGGCAGTTGTTGCAGCGTGCCAAACACACCCGATTGAATGGGCGCGGGCTTCTTCTCCGCCGCCGCAGCCCCAAACAACAACCGCGCCCACCAACGCGCGACGGTGCGGACGAACCAGCCGGCCTCATCGCGATCACGGCTGGCCAGGTAGCATTCGCAAAGGCGGTTGCGATAGTAGCCATGCGGCGAGTAGGTGTTCACGTTCACGCCCAGCCAGCCCCAGACGGCCAGCACCGCCGCGACGGAGGCCACCGACTGCCAGGACCAGGACGAGTCCGGCGTGTGCGTCATCAATCGCCAGCCCACGGACAGAAACACCCAGGCCATCAGCGCCGGGCCAGAAACGAGGAACGCAAAGCTCGTGACCTTTTTCTTCCACCCCGGCTCTTGGATCTTCATTGAGATGTAACCGGTCACGGAAGAGAAAAACAGCCCGGCCGCCGCTAAGATCGCATCCAGCCGCCCCTGCAACTGCTCAAACTGCTCCAGCACATCCAGTCCCTCACGCGTCATGCCGTAAATGCGAAACAGCGCCGGTGAGAGCCACAGCCCCAATGCCGCGAGCGCGAACAACAGCGTGAGCAGCGTCAGCACATCCCAGCTCACCCGCCAGGTGGCATCCACGCTCGCCGGACGGTCGCCATGCGCGAGGGTTTGGAACACAGGCATGAGCAGGGTGAAGAACGTCAGCACTGACAGCGCCACCACCAGCACACACGAGGCCGGCGTCTGCCAGCCCGGAAACCACGCGGCCTCGATGGATTCCCCCAATGCCACGAGACTTCCCACGGTGGGCAGTCCTGGCAGGCTGAACATGCCGCCAAACATCGCCTCCATGTTGCGCAAGCCTGTGAGCAATTCCTTCGGC
>DNXB01000001.1:22530-27930 GCA_003506995.1 Verrucomicrobiales bacterium | reverse complement strand
ACCGCCATTTTCTCCCAGCCGTCCTTCGAGGCATTTTTCCTCGGCGTCTTGGGCTGCCCTGCCACGGCGGTGAACTGCCGCCTCGTGCAGTCCACTCCCCATGAGGGCGAAGGCACCGGCCCGCAGTCTTGGCACCTGGACGGTTGTCCGGTCGGCGTCATCCGTGGCGTGCTCTACTTGACCGACGTCGAAGTGAATGGCGGGCCGTTTCAATACAAGGACAGCAACGGTGAAATCGTCACAATGCTCGGTGAGGTCGGCGACTGCCTGATATTCGATGCACGGCGTCTGCAGCACCGTGCGCTTCCCCCGAGGGTAAGGGAAAGGAAGGCGGTGGACCTCATTTTCATGCCCAGACTGCCCGGGCAGAAATTCGCAGTGAATGATGCGGGTATGAATACCTGGCCCTCCGACCCATTTTTCTACCGCGTGCCAGAACGCAGGATATTTGACGAACCTGTGTCCATTGAGGCATCGGCCGCTAAACTTTACTAAAACAGCCAGTTGCTTCACCTGCATGTCTCAAAGAGTCCTCGTCATTGGAAGTAACTCATTTTCGGGGGCGAGTTTTGTGCGATTCCTTCGAAAACAATCCGGTCTCGAAATTGTAGGAGCGAGCCGCTCCGTTGAGCCGATGCCGCCATTCAGGCCCTACGCATGGGATCAGGGAACTGAGGGCTCAAAATTCAGTTTTCACCAATTCGACTTGTGCCGTCATCTCGACGGTCTCATCAAACAGGCCGCCGACATGCAGGCCACGCATGTGATCAACTTCGCCGCGCAGGGCATGGTCGCGGAAAGTTGGCTGAAGCCCGAGGACTGGTACCAAACCAACACCGTGGCGAACATCATGCTCCATGATCGTTTGCGGAAGCTGCCCTCGTTGCGAAAATACGTCCACATCTCCACCCCCGAGGTCTATGGCAGCACCGCCGGCCTGCTCAAGGAGACGCGCAGCTACAACCCCAGCACACCTTACGCCACCTCCCGCGCCGCGTGTGACATGAGCCTGCTCAATTTCCTCGAAAACTACGGCTTCCCTGTCGTCTGGACCCGTGCGGCGAATGTTTATGGCCCCGGCCAGCAGCTCTATCGCGTTATCCCACGCATGATCATGGCCATTTTGACCGGTAAAAAGCTTCAACTTCATGGTGGCGGCCATTCCGTGCGCAGTTTCATCCACATTGATGATGTCGCCTCCGCTACCTGGGAGATCGCGCAGAAAGCGGAACCCGGCAGCACCTACCACATCAGCACAGATCGCTTCATCAGCATTCGCGACCTCGTCCAGCTCGTCTGTGATCGCATGGGCGAGGATTTCGCCAAACACACCGAGGAAGCCCCTGAGCGCGATGGCAAAGACGCCGCCTATCTGCTCGACGCCGCCAAAGTGAAGTCTGAGTTTGGCTGGCAGGACCGCATCTCGCTCGAAGTCGGCATCGACCAGACCATCGCCTGGGCCAAGGAACACTTCGAGGTGCTGCGCCACCTGCCGCTCAATTACATCCACAAGGCTTGATTTTCGCATTTTTCCCCAACCACTCATTGCACTCATGAAAAACATCCTCGTCACCGGCGGCTGCGGCTATACGGGCACTCTATTGACACGCCAGCTTCTCGCCGCAAGCCATCGAGTCACCGTTTTTGACACCCAGTGGTTTGGCAACCATCTGGAGGCGCATCCCGCCCTCACCGTCGTCAAAGGCAACGTGCGGAATGTGGACACCATCCCGCTTGATGGCATCGAGACTGTCTTTCACCTCGCCAACATTGCCAATGATCCTGCCGTGGACCTCGATCCGACCCTCTCGTGGGAGGTCAACGTGCTCGCCGCGATGCAGATGGCCGACCAATGCGTGCGCAAAGGCGTGAAACAGTTTGTCTTCGCCTCCTCCGGCAGCGTTTACGGTCTGAAGGAAGAAGACCGCGTCACCGAGGATCTCGAGCTCGTCCCCATCTCTGTTTACAACAAGACCAAGATGGTCGCCGAGCGTGTGCTGCTCAGCTATGCCGACAAGATGCAGGTCCAATGCGTGCGCCCCGCCACCGTTTGCGGTTATTCGCCGCGCATGCGGCTCGATGTCGCCGTGAACATGCTCACCTTCCAGGCGCTCAAGAACAAGCGCATCACCGTCTTCGGCGGTGATCAGACACGTCCGAACATCCACATTGAGGATCTCATCGACGTGTACTTGCATTTCCTCGCCAATCCGCACATCGCCTCCGGTTGCTACAACGCGGGCTTTGAAAACATCACCATTCTCGAAATTGCCAACCGCGTCACCGAGATCATTCCCGCCGAGGTCGTCGTTAGCGAATCAAACGACCCCCGTTCTTACCGTCTCGATTCGAGCAAGTTGCTTGCCACCGGCTTCAAGCCGAAGCGCTCCGTCGGCCAGGCCATCCGTGAGATGATCGAGCTGTATCAACAAGGTGTCCTGACTGACAACGAGAAATCCCACACCGTGAAATGGATGCAGCAGCTCATCAAGACAGGCGAACTCGTTTAGGGATTGATCAGAAAAGAATGAGATGGCAGCCATGAGTGAACAGTCACCAGAGCAAACCCGGAAGGTTTATCTTCCGGGTTTGCACGGCTTGCGCTTTTTGGCTGCCTTTACCGTCTTTTTCGGCCATCTGGAGCAGGCCAAGAGCTTTTTTGGCTACCAAGAGCTGCTGGGTATCCCCATCGCCAAATCCCTGGCGATGGCCTCCGATGGCGTGACGTTCTTTTTCGTCCTCAGCGGCTTTCTCATCACCTACTTGCTGCTCACCGAGCAGCAAACGCGCGGGGAAATCAGCATCACGCAATTCTACAAGCGCCGCCTGCTGCGCATCTGGCCCTTGTACTATGGCTTCACCTTTCTCACCTTCGCAGTCCTTCCGCATCTATCCTTCCTGGCATTTCCCAAACTGGATATGGCGCTCGCCGACGCGGACTACTGGAAAAAACTGGGCCTTTACATGGTCATGTCGCCGCATGTGGCCATCATCCTCTACCGGCATCCTGGTATTGGAGGGCCGCTGTGGTCGGTGGGGGTGGAGGAGTACTTTTACTTGGTGTGGCCGCAGTTCATGAAACGCCTGCGGGCGGTGTTACCGCTGGTGTTCTTGGTGGTCATCCTAACGCCGTTTTTCTTCCGTTTATTTGGCACCCCGTTTCAGCGCCAGTTCTTCTCCTGGGGGCGCTTTGACTGCATGGGCATCGGCGGGCTCGCGGCTTGGCTGTATTTCCGCCATCCAGGCTGTTTAAAGGCCGTTTTCTCGCTTCCGGCGCAACTCATCGCCTATGGCATGGCCTTCATGCACCTGGCTACTGCCATGAAGTACGACAAGTTTACCATCTGGGTTTACTGCCTGGTCTATGTGACCATCATCATCAACGTGGCGCTCAATCCGAAGTCTCTCATCAAGCTGGAGTCACCCTTCATGCGATTCATGGGGGAGATTTCATACGGACTGTATGTTTTCCACTGGCTGGCGATTATCCTTTGCATCAACACCATGCTTTACTTCGGCGGCATCGATCATTCTTCGTTGCGCAATCTCGTGCTCCTGCTTTCCACCTTTGCTCTGACCACGGGCTTTGCCGTGCTCTCCTTCTTCGGCTGGGAGCGCCGCTTCCTCCGCCTGAAAGTCCGTCATGCGCCTGTGGTGGCTGGGTTGACGGCCAAAGACTGACTCAGGCGCTCGTTAACACTCACGATCCCCATGAAAACTCCCGCCGCCATCTTGGTGGAGCAAAAAAGCCCCCTCATCCTCGACGAGGTCAGCATTCCGCCGCTGCGCTTTGGCCAGGTGCTCGTCGAAATCGCCGCCACCCGCATCTGCGGCTCGCAGATCGGCGAGATCGAGGGCGTCAAGGGGCCTGACCGCTGGCTGCCGCATCTGCTCGGTCATGAGGGCGGCGGCACTGTGCTCGAAGTCGGCCCCGAAGTCACTCATGTGAAGCCTGGCGACCGCGTCGTCATGCATTGGCGTCCTGGCCTCGGTTTGCAGCCCAAACCGGCCGTGTATGACTGGAACGGCAAAGTCACCAACGCCGGCCCCATCACCACTTTCCAGCGCCTTAGCGTTGTCGCGGAGAACCGCCTCACGGTGGTGCCTGTGGACACCGATTTCGAGCTTTGCTGCCTGCTGGCGGACACGCTCACCACCGGCTTTGGCACCGTCACCAACGACGCCCGCGTCAGCCTTGGTGAATCCGTCGTCATCATCGGCTGCGGGGGCATCGGCCTCGGCGCGGTGCTTGGTGCCTCGCTCGCGGGCGCCTGCCCGGTCATCGCGGTGGATATTTTCGACCACAAGCTCGACAAGGCGAAGCAGTTTGGTGCCACGCACACGATCAACTCGAAGAACACGGACTTCCGCGCTGCCGCCGAGGAGATTCTCAAGGGCAAGGCCGATGTCGTCATCGACGGCACAGGCAATCCTGGAGTGCTTCAAGAGGCGCTCGCCCTCACCGCGCCGAAAGGGCGCTGCGTGGGCATCGGCGTCATGCCTTACGACCGCACCATTTCCATCAACACGCTGCAATTTCACTTCGGCAAGGAACTCACTGGCTCCGAGGGCGGCTCCAGCCAGCCAGTCATCGACATTCCGCGTCAGTTGCGCATGATCCAGCACGGTCGTTTTGACCCTGCTGGCATGGTTTCCCACCGCTTGAAACTGGAAGATATCAACGACGGCGTCGCCCGCATGCGCAGCGGCGAAACGATCCACAGCATCATCCACTTCTGAGCCTGTTAGTGTCCTGCGCGCCGGTTCATCCATTGCCATGATTATCCTGTGCATCCTTTCCGTGCTCGTTGGTATCGGGCTGCTTGTTTACGTTCGCAAGATGCACAAAGGCATCACGCGCCTGATGGAGCGAAAAATCTTGCAGCTTCAGGACGAAGTGGAGTCAAATCGAGCGCTTCATCTGGTCGTCTCGATCGGCAAGTGTGGTGGCAGCACCCTCGCGGCAAGTGTTCGCAAGGCATTCGATCCAAGGCCGGTTTATCATTTGCATGCCATCTCGCAAAAGGGCATGGAGCTGTGCGCGGAGATGTGGTTGAAACCGGAAATCATCAACCGCGAGGCCGCCATGGATCATCTGCGGGGCGCTCTGAAAGCCAGGCTGGCCATTGAGGAACGGCGGGCGCGTTATGGCAAGCCAGCAGGATACTACATCTGCGGAGTCAGGGAGCCGGTGGCGCTGGCCGTCTCCGGTTATTTTCAGCTTTTTGATGCCAGCCGCACACTGGAGTCCTTCTCTTTCGAAAAAGCCTGCCACGACATTCTCAATGGCCCGGTATTAAACAGCACCGATCTCTACGTCGGCGGCCTGGCCGCCTGGTTTGACCGCGAGATCAGGGATGTGATCGGCGTCGATATTTGGCGCTTCGCTGTCTTGAGTGG
>DNXB01000001.1:0-22455 GCA_003506995.1 Verrucomicrobiales bacterium | reverse complement strand
ACCCACTCAGAACAGCGAAGAGTCCGATATTTTCGAGCATGCCTTCGACCATCGACAGGGTTACAAGGTGATTGATGCCCAGGAAATTCGCGTGCTGGTGATCCGTCAGGAGAACTTTCAAGCGCTCAGTCTGGCACTTGGTGCTTTATACCGTTGTCCCAAGAAGCTTTTTGAAATCATCGACTCCAACCGAACGAGCGACAAGGCATTCCACTCAACCTACTGCGAGGCGGTTTCCAAGATCAAGTTCAGCCGGGAGCAATTGGATGCCATTTATCAGACCAAATATGCCCGACACTTTTACTCTGAAGATGAGATCGCGGAGTTCAAAGCCAAGTGGTGCGCGTAGAGGGTAGCCTGCGTTTCATTCACATTCACTTCTGATCCGCATGGCCGACACTGACATCGCACAACTCAATAAAATCGCCGCGCAGATGCGTGGCAAGGTCATCGAAATGGTCGCCGCATCAGGTGCCGCCCATCTGGCCTCCGCGATGTCGTGCCTCGACATCCTCGTGGCGGCTTACTGGCGCATTTTGAAACTCGATGCTTCCACCGCTGCCCATCCGCTGCGAGATCGCTTCATCTTGAGCAAGGGCCATGCTGCCAGCGCCCTTTACGCCGTGCTCGCTGAGCGTGGGTTTTTCAGCAAAGATTGGCTGGAGAGTTTTGCCACGCATGGCGCGCCGCTTGCAGAGCAGCCTGCGCCTGGCTGTGCTCCTGGTGTCGAACTGGCCACCGGCTCGCTTGGTCATGGGCTCCCGGTCGGTGCTGGCCATGCCTTGGCCGCGCAGATTCAAAAACATGACTATCAAGTCCTCGTCTGCATGAGCGATGGCGAGTGCAATGAGGGCACCGTGTGGGAGGCCGCCATGTTTGCTGCCGCCCGCAAACTGCAAAACCTCACCGTGGTGGTCGATTACAACAAATGGCAGGCCACCGGACGCTCCAACGAGGTCATGCAGCTCAGCCCGCTCCGTGAGAAATGGGCCGCTTTTGGTTGGAAGACCGTCGAGATCGATGGACACGATATTGCCGCGCTCATTGATGCGCTTGACCGCTCCAAACAAGAGGCTGGCAAACCGACCGCCATCATCGCCAACACAGTGAAGGGCAGGGGAGTTTCCTTCATGGAGGATGACAACAACTGGCACTACCGTGTGCCCAAGGCCGCCGAGGTGGAGGCGGCCAAAAAAGAACTCGGACTCCTATGAGAAACGCTTTTGCAGACGAGATGCTCTCCCTCGCCCGGCAGGATCCGCGTGTGGTCCTGCTCTCCGCCGACATCGGCAACCGCCTCTTTGACAAGCTCAAGGCGGAGTTTCCTGATCGCTTTTATAACTGCGGCGTCGCCGAGGCGAACATGATCGGTGTGGCCGCCGGCCTGGCCCAGAGCGGCCTGCGTCCGTTTTGTTACACCATCACACCCTTCATCACCTACCGCTGCATGGAGCAGATTCGCGTCGATCTCTGCTACCATCACCTGCCCGTCACCGTCGTGGGCACCGGTTCCGGTCTGTCGTATGCTTCACTCGGCGGCACGCACCATTCCTGCGAGGAAATGGGCATGCTGCGCCTTCTTCCGGGGCTCACTGTTGGCGGACCTGCGGATGCCCCGGAACTGCGCGCGCTGCTGCGTGACTCGCTGAATCAAAACGGCCCCGTTTATCTGCGTATCGGCAAAAAAGGCGAGCCGCAGATGCACCGCGATGTCCCTGCGCTGAAATTCGGCCAGTCCATCATGCTACGCGAAGGTTCCGACGCCTGCATTTTGAGCATCGGCACCGTTTTGCCCGTCGCCATGGCTGCGGCGGAAAAACTGGCCGCCAGTGGCATTTCCACACAGGTGGTCACTTTCCCGACTTTGAAGCCGCTTGATGAAAAATGCCTCCAAATGGTCTTTTCGAGCTTCAAGGTTGTCGCCACACTGGAGGAGCACAGCATCCTTGGCGGACTCGGCGGCTCTGTGGCGGAGTGGAAAGCCGATCACCCCGAGTTGAACGCTCGTCTGGTCCGCCTCGGCACGCCGGATGAGTTCCTGCACCTTACCTGCGAGCAAGAAGAAGCCCGCGAGCACTACGGCCTCACTGCCGAGGGCATTGCCGGACGAATCTATGGCCTGATCGCATGATCCACTGAGTTTGATCCGCAGATTTCACAGATGTGTCAGATATTTCAAACCTCCCAATCTGTGAAATCTGCGGATTGCCCGTTTCTGACTCTCGCATGATTATTGGCGTCGATTTCGACAACACCATTGTCTGCTACGACGGAATTTTTCACCGCGTGGCCTTGGAGCGTGGACTGATCCCCGCCGAGCTGCCACAAGACAAGACTACGGTCCGTAATCACCTGCGCCAGACCGGCCGCGAGCCGGACTGGACCGAGATGCAGGGATACGTTTACGGCCCACGTCTCATCGACGCGCAGCCCTACCCCGGCGTGCTGGAATTTTTCCGGGCTGCTGTGAAGCAGGGCATTGAGGTGCGCATCGTCAGCCACAAAACCAAGCACCCCTTCCTGGGCGAGCAGCATGACCTGCATGCCGCCGCCTGGGGCTGGCTGGAGTCGAATGGCTTTTTCGATCCCTCCCGCATCGGCATGCGGCGTGATCAAGTTTTCCTCGAACTCACCAAAGAATCCAAGCACCAGCGCATTGGTTCCATCGGCTGCACTCATTTCATCGATGATCTGCCTGAGTTCTTGCTCGACCCCGGCTTCCCGGAGGGGGTGCAGCGCATCCATTTTGACCCTTGCGGCAGGGCAGCGCCCGAAAACGGCCTGTGTTCCGCTCAAAGCTGGCTGCAATTGAGTTCTGAACTGTTGGTCCGGCCTGAGGTGATCATGCTGGCCAATGCCGTGGTCGGAAGTGGCGCGCTCAAATGGCAGGCCGTCAGCGGTGGTGCGAACAACCGCATTTTCCACGTCAGCGGCGGTGCTGGCGAGGCTGTTATCAAAGCCTATCATCATAGCTCCGACGACCAGCGCGACCGCTTCACCGCCGAACATCGTTTCTACCAGCTCAAGCTGCCGCGCACGCCCGCGCCACTCGCTTGGGATCCTGAAAACCGGCTTGGTGCCTTTGCTTTTATCCATGGCCGCAAGCTCACGGTCGATGAAGTCACTGCGGATGAGGTGAAGCAATGCGTCGAGTGGGTCTGCGGCCTTCAGCAGGCCCGCGAGGATTCGGCGGCGGCGGATGTGGCACTGTCGGCGGATGCGTGCCTCTCGATAGAAGAACATGTCGCCCTCGTCGAGCGTCGTGTGAGGCGGTTGGTCGATGTGGAAAGCGATGATGACGGTTTCAAGGCTTTTGTCACACAAGGGCTGGCCCCTCATGTTGAGGAGCTTGCCGTCCGCGTCCGTGAGGCGGCAGGTTCCGCTCTTCTGGCACCGCTGCTGGCGCAACACCGCATTCTGTCCCCGTCTGATTTCGGTTTCCACAATGCTTTGAGGGATGCGGCTGGCCGTCTGTGGTTCTTCGATTTCGAGTACTCTGGCTGGGACGATCCCGCGAAACTTTTATGCGACTACTTTTGCCAGCCGCAGGTGCCGGTCTCCATCGCGCATGCGGATTTGTTTGTCAGCGCGGTGCAGCGTTCCGTCGGCGATGACGAACTGGCCGCCCGCTTCAAGCTGCTGCTGCCGCTGCACGCGGCCAAGTGGAGCTGCATCCTGCTCAACGAATTCCTCAAAACAGACGCCGAGCGCCGCCGTTTCGCCGGCGTGCAAGACCGGCGGACGGCACAGCTCGAAAAGGCCCGCCGCATGTTTGCCCAAAGTATTTCCTTCTGCTAAATCCAGCCATGGGACAGCTCCGCAATTTCGTTACTCCGTTGCACAAGGCGACATCCCGCCAATACATCGAACGCATGTGCGATGACAAAGTCGCCTGCATGCTCAAGGCGAAGGAGTACGAGTTCGACTATTGGGACGGCGACCGCCGCCTCGGCTACGGCGGTTACAAATACCTCGCGGGCCGCTGGGCGCCCGTGGCGAAGGCACTGATCGACACCTATGGTCTGAAGGCCGGATCGCGGGTGCTTGATGTGGGCTGCGGCAAAGGCTTCCTGCTTTATGAGATGCAGCTCATCGAGCCCGGGCTTGAGATTCATGGCATGGATGTCTCCCAGCACGGTCTGGCAAACGCGCATCCCGATCTGAAGGCCGCTCTGATCCGCCGCCGTGCCCAGGATCCGTGTCCGTGGCCGGACCAGCACTTCGACCTCGTCATCTCCATCAACACGCTGCACAACCTGCGTTTGTTCGAGCTGCAAACCGCCTTGTCGGAGATCAGCCGCGTCGGCAAGAATGGTTATCTGTTGGTGGAAAGTTATCGCAATGAGCTGGAACAGTTCAACCTCCAGTGCTGGGCGCTGACCTGCGAGTCGTTCTTCGACGTGGATGAATGGATCTGGCTCTACCAGCACTTTGGCTACAAAGGTGATTACGAATTCATTTATTTTGAATGACCGTGCGGCTTGAGGTTTGTCATTCATGCCGGGAGAAAGCGGTGGTCGCCCTGCTGGACTGTGGTCCACAGCCGGTCGGGCATCGCTTTTTGACATCAGCGGGCCAGGAGGAAGGGCTGTTTCCACTCGTCGTCAGCCAATGCCGTGCCTGCGGGTTGATCCAGCTTTCTCATCCAGCTCCAGTGGATGAAATCCGCCCCCGCTTCGACTGGATCAGCTACAACGAACCTGACGCGCATCTCGACGCGCTGGTGGAGGCGCTTTCCAAGCTGCCTGGCCTCTTGCGCGAGTCCCATGTCGGCGCGGTGGTGGTTGGAGGTGACAAAACTATCGAGTGTTTTCAGCAGCGTGGTTTTGCCAATATCTGGCGGATCGATCTTCAGCGTGATCTGGATGTATGTGAGCCGAATTCAGGCACGGAAACACTACAGGCTCGCCTCACGCCGGAAGCTGCGGCCAGGATCACACACGAGCAAGGCTTGTTCGACCTGCTGGTCGTCCGTCACATGGTCGAGCATGCGCATGAGGCGCGGAGTTTCCTTGCGGCGATCCAGCAGATGCTCAAGCCAGGCGGATACGCGATTTTTGAGGTGCCGGATTGTTCTCGAGCCTTTGATGCCTGCGACTACAGCATCCTTTGGGAGGAGCATGTGTTCTATTTCATGCCGTTCACTTTCCGGCATTGCCTGGAAACGGCCGGGTTTCAGGTGCTGGACCTGCAGCAGCCGACTTACTCGCTCGTGGCCCTGACACGCAAAGAGTCCGTCCAGGCGCAAAAACTGCATGCGGATATCCTGAAGACCGAAATTGACCGTATGCAGCATTTTTCCGAGTCTTTGCCCCGGATAAGAAAAGCCACGCAGGAATGTGTGAGCAGCCTCCACACAGAGAACGGCCCGGTGGCCTTTTTTGGCGCAGGGCACATGGCCTGCACTTACATCAACCTGCTCGAATTGCACCAGGAGCTCGACTGCGTGGTGGACGATCACCCGCAGAAGCGCGGCTTACTAATGCCAGGATCGCATCTGCCGATAATCGGCTCGGATTCTTTGGCGGAGCGCGGCGTGAAAGTGTGCCTTTCTGCCCTGAGTCCGGAGTCGGAGGCGAAAGTCATCCGTAACAACCCACATTTCACCGCCGCAGGCGGGAAATTCTTGTCCATTTTCGCTGGCAGACCAAACTTCATGCCCATTCGATCATGCGCCTGAGACAACAGAGCAACGAGGTGCTGCATGCGGATGAAACGATCGTCCGCGTGGGCCGCCCCGAGGTCGCTACGCTGCAACAGGCGCTGGCGCGTTCCACGCGTGGCCGCAGCCGCATCTGCGCGCATCGCGGCAGCTCAAACACGTTGCATGAGATGATCATCACGCTGGGCCGCGGCAGCTACATCCGTCCGCACCGTCATTTCGGCAAATGCGAGTCCTTCCACATCATTGAAGGCGAGCTCGACGTGGTTATTTTTGATGAGGATGGGAACGTGGCGGACCTCGTCCGCATGGGACCGTATGCCTCGGAGCGTTGCTTCTTCTACCGCATGGCCGATCCCCTGTTTCACACGGTCCTGGTGCGTACGGAAACGGTGATTTTTCATGAGACGACCAACGGACCTTTCGTGCGTGAGGACACCGAGTTTGCGGCATGGGCTCCTGCTGAAAATGAAACAACGGCGGCGGACGGATACGCTCGCGGGCTGGTGGAAAAAGTGAACACATTCACCCTGGCGCCCCAGCTTTGAATCGCATGCCTGGAAAACCGCACAGCCTGATCGTTGGCGGCACACGCGGCATCGGCCGTGTGCTGGCGGAGCATTTCGTCAAGGCCGGGCATCGTGTGTCCGTGATCGGCAGACGCTCGCCGGAGAAGAAATTTCCGCGTGGCATCCGCTTCTGGCCGGCAGACCTGTTGGATGCCGCAAAGCTCCGGCAAACGCTGACCGCGCTTATCAAACGCGATGGTAGGCTGAACAGCCTGATTTGCCTCCAGCGGTTTAAGTCTGAAGGGGACCAATGGGAGGGCGAGATCGCCACCTCGCTGACGGCCACGCGCCAGATCATTGAGCAACTGTCCTCTCAGTTCGTTCCGGGGGAGAATAATTCCATCGTTCTGGTCAGTTCGGCGGCCAGCAACGTGATCGCCTCTGAGCAAGGCCCCGGCTATCATGTGGCGAAAGCGGGACTCAACCAGATGGCGCGCTATTATGCGGTCGTGTTGGGGCCGCAGGGCATCCGCGTGAATGTGGTGTCTCCCGGAACGGTGCTCAAGCCGGAGAACCGCGACTTTTACCTCGGCAACGAGAAGCTGCAGCGTCTGTTCAAGAAGACCGTCCCGCTGGGAAGAATGGGGACGGCGGCGGAAATCGCCGAGGTGATCGATTTTCTCAGCAGCGCCAAGGCTTCTTTCATCACCGGTCAGACGCTGCTGGTGGATGGTGGCGTGAACCTGCTCTCCACCGAAACCCTGGCCCGCTCGCTCGCAGGCTGACAGCCTTTTCACACCTCCTATGAACTCCAACAGCCACCGACGTGACAACTGCCGGCTTTGCCAGAGCAAAAACCTCAAACTGGTGCTGCCGCTGAAGCCCTCCGCGCTCGCGGATTCCTACATTCCTGCGGACAAATTGAGCGTGGAACAGCCACGCTACTCACTGGACACCTACCTTTGCCTGGATTGCGGCCATGTGCAGATTCTGGAAGTGGTGGATCCTCGGATCATGTTCAGTCACTACCTCTATGTGACCTCTGTTTCGCTGGGGTTGCTGGAGCATTTTCGCCAGTATGCCGAGGAGGTCGTTGGCGCGCTGCGGCCCGCAGCCGGATCACTGGCCATGGACATCGGTAGCAACGAGGGCGCGTTGTTGAAAAACTTCAAGTCTCACGGGTTGCGTGTGCTCGGCGTGGATGCGGCACAAAATATCGCCGCGCTGGCAAATGCAGCCGGGATCGAAACTATCGCCGATTTTTTCAACGCTGATCTGGCGCGTGACATCAAAAAAACTCATGGGGCGGCCAGCATCGTGACCGCCAACAATGTTTTCGCCCATTCCGACGTGCTTGCCGACATGGCGGATGGCATACGCGAACTGCTGTCCGATGATGGTGTCTTTGTGTTTGAGGTCGTTTACCTGCTCGACCTCGTGCAGCAGCTCACCTTTGACACGATCTACCATGAGCATCTGAGCCACCACTCGGTGAAGCCGTTTCAAAGCTTTTTCCGCAAACACGGGCTGGAACTGTTTCATGTGGAGCGGAACCGGAGCAAGGGCGGCTCGATTCGTGGTTTCGTGCAACTGGCGAATGGGCCGCGCCCAGTCTCATCTTCCGTGGGTGAATTGCTGGCGCTGGAGGCCAGCGTGGGCCTGGACAAGCCGAAGATATTCCAGGATCTTTTTGCGAGGTTGGAGAACCTCAAAAACGATTTGCTGAATCTGCTGCGTGACTTGAAGGCGCAGGGCAGGACCATTGTGGGCTACGGTGCCTCCGCCAGTGTGACGACGCTGGTTCACCACTTTGAGATCGCGGAGTTCTTCGATTTCATCGTGGACGATGATCCGCGTCGTCAGGGACTTTACAGCCCAGGCTTCCATATTCCCGTGTTGTCAAAGACAGCGCTGGCGGAAAAAAAGCCGGATTACATTGTCGTGCTGGCTTGGCAATATGCCGCGCCCATCATGCGCAACAACCAGGGCTATGCAGAGCAAGGAGGCAGGTTTATCGTGCCGCTGCCTGGTTTGAAAGTGATTTAAAACCCCGAGTTAACGCTTGCCGGGATCCGTGACTAACGTAAGCATCCACCTCCAAATTTGAATGACCACCGCCGCTAAAACACCATGTCGCCTCTGTGGCAATCCCGAACTCTCTTTGCTGATGGACCTCGGCAGGCAGCCCATCGCCCACCGCTTCCTCGAACAGCCGGAAGAAGAGTTCAAGCATCCTTTGACACTCCACTACTGTGAGCAATGCGGTCTGGGACAAATCTGCGATCCGGTCTCGCCAGAAATCCTCTACAAAGGTTACAATTATTGCTTCAGCGAATGGAAGCCGGAGCCGCACCGTGAAACCGAGCTGGATTTGATCTGTGCGCACAAACAGAATGCGAAAATCTTCGAGATCGGCTGCAATGACGGCCTGTTTCTGGAACAACTGCAACTGCGCGGGCAGCAGGTCTGCGTTGGGCTTGAGCCGAACAGCTTCGCGAAGAAGTTCGCCACTGAGCAGCGCGGCCTGCATGTTTATGAGACCTTCCTAGACGAGGACACATGCAATGACGCGCTGGCCAAATTCGGCAAATTTGACCTCGTGATGGCACGGCAGGTTCTCGAGCATGTGCCAGGCATCGAACTGTTCTTCAAATGCGTGAACATGCTGCTGAAGGACGACGGCATGGTCTTCATCGACGTGCCGGACGTCGGCCCAGGCCTCAAAGTGGGCGATTGCACCATCGCCTGGGAGGAGCACGTCAATTATTTCACGGACAACGTGCTCAACAATCTGCTGGACCGCCACGGCTTCACGCCGGTGGAGGAGAAAAAGTTCAACTACAGCGGCGGGACGCTGGCGGTGCTGGCACGGCGGAAAACCGCGCGGGATGTCTTTGTCCCCTCGCATGATTACCTGCCGTTCTCCCGCACTTTCTCGGAGCGGGTGCAGCACTACGGGGCGAGGCTCTCCCAGGCACTGACCCTGGCGAAGAAGTCCTTCGACCAAGTCGTGATCTATGGTGTCGGCTGCCGTGCTTGCGCACTGGTGAACGGCCACAATCTCGGCGGCGTGATCGACTTTGCTGTCGATGACCAGATGGAACGTCAGGGCAAGCTGATGCCCGGTTCGCAGCTCGAAATCAAGTCTCCAGAAGTGCTCCAGAAACCTGGGGCCAAGTCCCTGGTCATCCTGGCGGTGAATCAGGAAAACGAGGCCGGAGTTTCCGCCAAAACGCTGGCCGCATGCCCTGAATCTCATGTCACCTTCCTGATCGTCATGGGTCCAACGAACATTGAGCAAGAGCTGGATGCCTTCATCGCAGGCATCCAGTCCTGACACCCACTGGTCCGGCATCTCACGCTCACATCGACAGCATGCTCACAGAGCAGATCATCGCCAACATTCAGCAAAAAGCGCCCGCGCAGGGTGATGTGGTGTTCGTGTCCGGCAACTTCAACATCCTGCATCCAGGCCACCTCCGGCTGTTGCAGTTTGCCAAAGAGAACGGGGATTTTCTGGTGGTGGGGGTCAGTTCCAACCGCATCGCAGGGCGTGCGGCGATTTTGGACGAGGCATTGCGGTTGGAGGCCGTCTGCGCCAATACCTCGGTCGATCACTGTTTCATCCTGGACAGCACTGCGGAAGAATTCGTGGCGCAGTTAAAGCCTGGCGTGATCGTCAAAGGCAAGGAGCATGAGGGCAAGTTTAATGCGGAGGAGCAGGTGGCTGCCGCCTATGGCGGGCGGCTGGTCTTCGGCTCCGGCGACACCGTTTTTTCCGCCGCGAACCTGCTGCGGGAGGAACTGAAGACCGAGGATCATCTGGAGTTTGAGTTTCCAGAGGCATTCGCAGGCCGTCACGACATTTCGATGGCCACGCTGGAGGATTTCCTCCGCCGTGCGAATCAGACCCGCATCTGCGTGATCGGTGACTTGATCGTGGACGAGTACATCAACTGCGAGCCGCTGGGCATGTCCCAGGAGGATCCGACCATTGTAGTGACTCCAGTCGGGCAGCAGTCTTTCCTCGGCGGCGCGGGCATCGTTGCCGCGCACTGCGCCGGTCTGGGGGCCAGGGTGAGTTACTTCACCGTGACGGGTGACGATCAGTGGCATGACTTTGCCGCTGAAAAACTGCGGCAGTCAGGCGTCGATGCGGTTTTGCTCAAGGATGACACACGGCCCACCACGACCAAGCAGCGTTACCGGGCCAAGGGCAAGACACTGCTGCGGGTCAATCACCTCCGCCAGCATGGCATTTCCAAGGAACTGCAGGAACAATTGCTGGCCAGCCTGCTGCCGCTTTTGGATCAGTCGGATGCGCTGGTGTTCTCTGATTTCAACTATGGCTGCCTGCCGCAACACCTCGTGGAGCGCATCACCGTCGAGGCCAAGCAGCGCAAGCTCATCCTCATGGCCGACAGCCAGTGCTCATCGCAAATCGGCGATGTGACACGCTTTGCCGGCATGGATTTGCTCACGCCCACGGAGATGGAGGCCCGCGTGAGCACCCGTGATCATGAGTCCGGCTTGGTGACGCTGGCCGAGTCACTTCGCCGGCAGGCCGGTGCGCGCAACGTCTTCCTGAAACTTGGGGGAGAGGGCATGATGGTGCATGTGGCGAAAAATTGCGGTGAAGACTGGCTGACTGACCAGCTTCCGAGTTTCAACCGCCGCCCGAAGGACACCGCCGGCGCCGGGGATTCGTTGCTCGCCGCTGCCGCCATCACTCTCGCGCTCGGCGGGGACATGTGGCAGGCTTCTTTTCTTGGCTCCCTTGCCGCCGCCTGCCAAGTCTCCCGTGTCGGCAACACGCCACTCACACCTGGAGAGTTGTTAAGAGCCTTTGACCGCTGATTCATGTCCGTCCCACTTCAATATTCATCATGAGCGACACACTTTACGGTTACTACCTCCAGCAAAACGTGCTCCCCACCGTCGGCCACTGGCAAGGTGAGGCGGAATTGCTCGCGCATGAGGAGCACCGGCGCGTTCTTTTTACCAGCAAGCTGCAAATGCCGCCGCAGGTCTTCCGTTGCGCTCGCATGCTCGAATTTGGTCCCGATGCCGGCGAAAACTCACTCGTTTTTGCCCTTTGGGGCGCCGACTGCACACTGGCTGAGCCAAACACGAAGGCACACGAGACCATCCGCAACTACTTTGCCCGCTTCAACCAGCTCAACCGTCTGACCGAGCTGCGTTCAGAGGATGTGCTGCAGTTCCCCATACCGAAGACTGACGCGGAGCGGTTTGATGTCATTGATGCGGAGGGTTTCATCTACACCATTCTGCCGCAGAGGGCCTGGCTGGAAAAGTGCGCCCAGCTCACACGCCCAGGAGGCTTCCTCGTCGTGTTCAACTGCGAGGCATACGGCTCTTTCATGGAGTTGATGCTCAAGGTGATCCTGGCGCGTTACCGCGCCCTCACCGGCCTGGAGCCGCTGCCCGCCGCCCAAAAACTCTTCCAGACCAAATGGGATTCCATCCCGCACAAGCGGCGCATCGAGTCGTGGACGATGGACGTGCTCATGAACCCGTTTGTTCGCATGAAGTACTTTGTGGAGCCGCGGCGCATGTGTGATGAGGCGGAGCAGGTCGGCTGGAGCCTCTACTCCGCCTGGCCGCACTACGCCGACATGCTCGACATCCATTGGTTCAAGCAGGTGCGCACAGCGGAGGAGACCGCCCGCCTCCGCGTGGATTACCTGGAGCGTAGCCGCCTCAGCCACATGTTCGTGCGCAAGCATTTCCTAGCCCGACCACAGCCCGGTCTTGAACACGACCTCTGGGATCTGCTGATGCTCACCGACAGCCTCGTCGATGCCTATGCTGCTGGCGCGGCCACCCGCTGTATGGCGCATCTCACCCGCATCGAAACACTGCTGCAATCCGCCGACGTCATCAGCTCCGACGCAGACCGTGAGGCGTCTTTGCAAACGGTGCGGAGCTATCAGAAGCTCTTCCCGCTGCTCAGCGCTGGCAACGCCGATGAAATAGCCGCCTTCTGCAACACCGACCCCGGCTTTATCAAGAGCTGGGGTACGCCCTCGCACTTCACCGTCTTCCAAAAGACAGGAACTGCTGCCGCGTGATTTTGCACCACATGAAGTGTCTTCTGCTCGCTGCCGGTTTTGGAACGCGTCTGCGGCCCATCACCGATCATGTGCCGAAGTGCCTGGTGGAACTCCACGGCGTTCCGCTGCTTGATTACTGGCTGAAAAACCTGCACGAGGCTGGTGCGAGCGAGTTTCTCATCAACACGCACTATCTCCCGGAGCAGGTGGAGGGCTTTGTGGCCGCGCATCCGCTGTCCTCACTCATCTCTCTCACGCATGAAAGCACGCTGCTCGGCACGGCGGGCACGGTGTTCGCCAACCGCGCTTTCCTGGCATCCGGCACCACGCTGCTCGCCCATGCGGACAATCTTTGCCTCTGCCCGTGGCAGGATTTTTTTAAAGCGCATGCCACCCGGCCGCCACACACGCTGATGACGATGATGACCTTCCAGACGGGGAACCCACATGAATGCGGCATCGTGGAGCTGGATGCGCAGGGCGTGGTGGTGGACTTTCATGAGAAGGTCGTCAGCCCGCCGGGCAACTTGGCGAACGCGGCGGTCTATTTGATCGAACCGGAAGTGTTGCGTGAGATGGACCGCATCAATCCCAGTATGACAGACCTCAGCACTCAGCTCCTGCCCATGCTCAAAGGCCGGATTTTCACCTGGGAGAACCGGGACATCCTCATCGACATAGGCA
Source organism: Verrucomicrobiales bacterium (assembly GCA_003506995.1). Taxonomy (GTDB): domain Bacteria; phylum Verrucomicrobiota; class Verrucomicrobiia; order Verrucomicrobiales; family Verrucomicrobiaceae; genus Prosthecobacter. Next base: position 9,526 of record DNXB01000001.1, on the reverse strand, counting down.
GTCCGGAACGGCTGGCCATGGCGCGAGAGATCCTTGCCGCCCGCTGAGATTAAAAACAGCGTTTTATGCTCATCGCGGTGATTTCAATGCTGCTGCTGCTCGGAGGAGCTGTTTTCGTCTGGCATCGCTGGAGCCTGACGCAGGCTTTAACGGCGCAAATCGCGGAAGCGCTGTTTAAAAAAGGCATCCGCGTGTTTGAGACAACGTTGCCGGAGCGCATCGGCCACTTCGCTGGCGAGCCGGACCTGTGGTTGAAAAAACGCGCTCTGGAAGGTATGACGCATGTCCCCTGCATGCTCGTGGCCAGCCCGGACAAGGTGGCAAACTCGCATCTGCTGACTTACTGGGAGGATGTTTTCGCCTGCACGATTTCCGAGGCGCTCTGGAAGCGAGTCAGCAAGACCTTCCCGGCGTTCAAGAAACTGCATTTCAAATGTTACGATGTAATGCATGCTATCGACGCCACCGCCGGGCTGTACGACATCTATGCCCGCTGGGGCGAGCGTCCGCCCGTTCTGCAACTGCGTGAGGAAGACAAGACGCATGGCCGCGAAATGCTGCGCCAGTGGGGCATGGCGGAGGGTGACTGGTTTGTCTGCGTGCATAACCGTGAACGCGGCTACTCCCCCACCGACGACCATTACCATGAGTACCGCAATTCGCCGCTGGAGACGATCATCCCGGCCATCCGCGCAATCGTCGCCGCAGGCGGCTGGGTCGTCCGCATGGGCGATCCCAGCATGACACGCCTGCCAGAGATGGAGCGGGTCATCGACTACGCGCACTCGCCGCATCGCAGCGCCCGGCTGGACATCATTCTGTGTGCCACTGCGAAATTCTTCCTCGGCAACACCTCGGGCCTGTTCGGCGTGTCCACGATTTTTGGTGTTCCCGTCGCCTCGGCAAATTTCGCGCCGATCTCCGCCCTCCAGTTCACCTGTCGCGATCTTTCCATGCCAAAGCTGCTCTACTCCGAGCGCGAGAACCGCCTGCTGACCTTTCCGGAGGCTTTTGCCTCTCCCGCCGCTAATTTTCGCTTCACCGAGCAGTATCAGGAACAGCAGCTTCGCATTCTCGATAACACTGCCGAAGACATCGTGGGTCTGGTCCGGGAGATGCTGGACCGGGTGCTGGGAGGCTGTGACTACAGCGCCGAGGATGAGGCGCTGCAAAGCGCGTTCCGGGCTTTGTTTCAGCCAGGTCACTATGCCTATGGTTCTGCTGCGCGCACGAGTCGTGAGTTTTTGCGCAAACACCTGGCTCTTTTCACGGCCCCCTGACCGCACGCTCGTCGCTCTTCAAACAATCGCTGGTCTGGTTGAATTTTTTGGTCTATTAAGTCCCGCAAGCATTCGATCACCCTCACTCCGACACCCCATGGGACTCGCCAAAGGCTCAGCATCTATTTTACTCGCCGAAAGTGCTCGCAAGCCTTTCTCCGGCGAAGTGCTCACGCTTGGCAAGCAGGACGTTTATTTTTCAGATGCCGCCTTCAAAAAAATGGCAGCGCGTTTTGGCGCAACCCTCAGCCCCTTGCCTGCGGTGTTGTCGCCGAAGCCGGACTTCGCCGCCCAAGGCTACATTTCGGATGACTACCTCTTTGCCAGCCTAGGCTTCTCCAAAACTCACTGCCTAGACTACTCGGATTTCGAGGGGGCGGGTATCATTCACGATCTCAACGCTCCCGAAGCTCCCGCGAGCTTGCGAGAACGTTACGACCTCGTCGTTGATGGCGGCACGCTGGAGCATGTGTTTCACATTCCCAACGCTCTGAACAACATCTTCCAGATGCTGAAGGTCGGCGGTCGCGTCGTCCACATCCTGCCGACCACGAACATGGTCGATCATGGCTTCTACATGTTCTCACCGACACTGCTCCTGGATTTTTACGGGGCAAACAATTATCAAGTGGAGTACATCCGCCTGATCAAGCATACACTTGACCAAACAAAGCCTTGGATCATCTACAATTACACGTTGGGATGCTTGGACAACATCAGTTTGGGAGGGCTCGACTCAGGCATGTACTCAGTCTGCTGCGTGGCGACCAAGACTGAAAAATCAACGGGAAACCTAGTGCCGCAGCAACGCTGCTATCAGAATGGGGCATGGATAGGTGTCCCACAATACATGGACACCACCAAGGAGGATGAAAAATCGCCGCAGTCTGGATCATTGGTCGCTAAGAAGTTACTGCGCCTAAGGCAAAGTTTGAAAAAAAAATTCAAGGGTGTTAAAATGGTGCCCATGATTAGATACTAGACATCAACCTAAATAAATATACTAAATATGGGGGTGGGCATTCACAGCGCAATTCATTTATTCAAAATTGCAGACAAGCTGCGCTTTCGCGGAGAACTTCTAACGCTTGGAGTGCAAGACGCCTGCTTTACGACTGATCGCCTGCGCGAGATGGCGCTACGCTATTCACTGCCGCCGCCTCCATCCAACTGGCAGCCAGTTGTCAACAACAGAGAGCCCTTCAAAAGCAGGAAGCACATCACAGGAGATTCTCTTTGGAGCTACCTCGGTTTCAACTCCGTGACGAGTGTTGACGTGAGCGATTATGAAGAGGCCACCACCAGATTGGATCTGAACGAGCAGCATGTGCCGGAGAAGCTGCGAGGCAAGTTTGATGTCGTCTTCGACGGTGGTACCATTGAGCATGTTTTTCACCTGCCAAACGCCCTCCGTAATCTGCACGAACTGACAAAAGTGGGTGGAGTGATTATCCACCAAACACCTTCGTTACCTCTGATCGATCATGGCTTCTACATGTTTTCTCCGACGTTTTTTCACGATTACTACACAGCAAATGGGTATGAAATTGTGGACCTTCAACTCGTGATGTACTCAGTGAACTGGGAACACGAGCCCTGTTGGTTCACCGATTACACGCCTGGCTGCCTCGCCTGGGTGTCGAACAAAGGGTACTGTTTTCCAGGAATGAATTTCCTGGTGCTCGGGGCATTCAGGAAACGAGAGTCTTCAACCGGAGATGTGATCCCCCAGCAAGGGGCATATGTCAAACATTGGGAAAGAGCTATGACGATCAATTCTTTGACCAAGTGGCAAGGAACTCCACAGCAATAACACTCGGTAACCTGTTAGTTCTGCCGCCATGCCCAGCAAGTCGCACGGACAATCCACAGGCTGCCTCGCAGTTGAAGGCGGAGTCAATACAATCTACAGCAGCGAGACATGATCACCTCCTTTCTGATTATCCAGTGTGTAATCTTAGTTTGCCTATTTTATCACATCACACGAGAACGGAAGAAACTAGGGCGTCAAATAACGCATTGCACCCAGCCCCGGCCATATCATAATCAACTGAGGAACCCCTTGCTGTCTGTGAGTGGCTGGGCAGACCGACCGGCGCATGTGGTGATCTCTCTACCGAAGTGTGGGGGCAACACACTAGCCAACACTGTTAGAAATGCATTTCCACGCCACTCAGTGGCCTATGTGCATATAATCTCGCGGAAGGGGATGGAGCATGCGATGAATTTGTGGCTAGGGGATCGCCCATTGGCATCGGGCAGCCAAGCAACGCGCGGGCACCTCAATGAGACCCGTGAGGTTCGGATGATGATTGAGGAGCAGCGGGAGCGATACGGTCGTCCGGTGGGCTACTATCTTTGCGGGGTACGCGACCCGGTTGCTTTAGCGGTTTCTGGATATTTTCAAGCATTCACAACCATTGAGGAGCTACAGAAGTTGACAGTGCAGCAAGTAAAGCATGAAATACTAAACGTCCATCCGGTGCTGACCAAGCTTGCGTTTTTTGAGGGTGGCTTTGACGGTTGGTTTAACAGAGAGATTCTCGACGTGCTCGGAGTGGATGTGTTTAATCGGGCATTTGACCACGAGAAAGGACACGTTCTGTTCAGGCAAGGCGGGGTCAACGTGCTGGTGATCCGTCAGGAAAACTTTGATTCACTACCTACAGCATTGGGTGAACTCTATGATTTGCCGGCCCGAATGTTTCCAGTCGAGAATGCGAATCGTGCCCAGGACAAGGTGTTCGGGAGAATCTACAAGGAAATGGTGTCAAAGTTGAAGTTCGAAGGCGGTCTGCTTGATGAGTTATATGAAAGTCGTTATGCTCGACACTTTTACACGCCGACAGAGTTGTCGGCCTTCCGGCTGAGGTGGCAGCAGGAATGATCGTCCTGACTCGCCGTCACTAATCCCAGATGAAACTTGCTGAGCAGCTTTTGGCTTTTGCCGTATTACTGGCATTGCTGGCTCAATTCCGCTATGTACGCTCGCAACGCAAACAATTAGAAAGATCCATTGCAGGCTTAAAACGCACGTTGGTCGGCATGTATTCAAACGGAGGCATGTCCTCTAAAGCGGAAGAAAAGAAGACACGAGAGAAGGAAGATCAAGAGGAATTGCCAGAATGCCTCAAAACTGGTATGATCAGAAATTTGTGGCTCAAGCATGGCTTGCGAAAAGTAGAAATGGCGGAAATAGCTGAAAGCTTGCAAGACTTGACATTGATCATCCCGACGCACCGTCGGCACCCCTATCTGGCACGTGCGCTGGATTTTTATCGAGGATGGCGTTTACAGATCATTGTGACGGATTCTTCCGAGGAAACATTCAGAGAAGTGTTCTCAAGGCAGGTGCATTATCTCCATCGGCCGGGCGTGTCATTTGCCAAAAAACTCAAGGAGGTGATCGAGATGGTTCGGACGCCTTTCGTGCTGCTCGCGGCCGACGATGACTTTATCTCCCCCGTGGGTGTGGACAGGGCCATCAGATACTTGCAAACACACCCCGAGTGTGCATGTGCACAAGGCTGGCATTCCGCCTTCTCACGCATTAGACCAAACCGCATCAAATGGCTCTCTATTCATCTCTTTGTCAAAAAGCATGCTGTTGACAGCCGAGACCCCGTCAGCCGGGTGCTTTTTCAATCAGAATTGTACATGAATAACTTTTACGCTCTGCATCGCACCCCTGTTTTAAAGGATTATTTTTGCAGAGTATGCAATGAACTACCGGAGAATTTGCTGGCTTGCCGACCGGATCTACTCGAGATCGGCCAGGCACTGACCACAGTTGCATGGGGTCACCATGTGGTGCTGCCAGGGCTGTGGATCGCGCGCGAAATGCTCGCGGATTCTGCCGGTGCACGAGTGCTGGAACCCCCGCCAGATGATAAATCTGCTGAGATTTTTTTTGCTGCGTTAGCAGACACTCTCGCGAGTCGTTTTCCAGGCTCGAATCCGCAAGAGGTATTCGTATCCGCCTTGGTCCGTTACAGGCGCTTTCAGCAACGCTGGAATAATTTGGAGATTCCACATTTCGGCAGCATTGACAAAGTAATTAGCAATTCTTCGGATCGCGCTGTTATGTCAAGTATGATGGCGGCCATTCAACGTCATCCATTCGTTGGTTAAACATGATGTTGCTTGTCCTTGGACACAAATTCTAATTCGCTCACCACAATTGGCCTGTTTGAGCCTCTTCGATCCGCAGAACCCAATGCTCACCCTCAGCCTGCTCGTCTTAATTCTTGGCCTTGTCATCGCCCTTTTCCGTTTCACTCGCGCACAGCGCAAGAAACTCGAAGGAAAAATCACCGAACTAAAGATATTGATGGATGATTTGCGTATGACGGAATCGTCTTTGAAGTCGCGTATGTTGACTGGCAGTGAGGGTGTCGGTTCGCTTAAGGATATGGTTTCAATCACAGTTGCCCTGCTGCAGCAAAGAGGCGTGCGCATTTTCAAGAACACGCTGCCTGAGCGAATCGGGCACTTGGCGCTGGAGACAGATCTTTGGCTCAAGGAACTTGCCTTGAACGGTGCTGACCGCACTAACTGCGGCTTCATCGTCTCGCCAGATTCGGTCGCCAATGCGCACCTGCTCTCCTATTGGAGCGAACAATTCTCCTTCACCATCCCTGTGCCGAAGTGGGATGCGCTCGCCGAGCACTTCCCTGAGATCAAGAGCCTTATGAGCATACGTCACGATTACGGCGTGGCCTACCTCGAGACAGCGAGTCTTTACGATCTCTATAAGCAATGGGGCGACCGTCCTCCCATACTCAAACTCCGTGACGAGGACCGTACACACGGGGCTGAAATCATGCGTGGCTGGGGAATAGGCGAGGGTGACTGGTTTGTATGCTTTCACAACCGCGAACCTGGATACGCTCCGCATGATGACAAGTTCCACACATACCGAAACGCGCCCATCGAGAGCCTGATACCTGCCATGAAGGAAGTCATAGCCCGGGGCGGCTGGGTTGTCCGTATGGGGGATCCCGCCATGACACCATTGCCAAACATGGCCCGCGTCATCGACTATGCTCACAGTCCACAGCGTAGCGCACGCATGGATGTGATCTTATGTGCCACATCAAAATGCTTCATCGGCAACACCTCCGGTCTTTTTATTGTCTCCACCATCTTTGGCGTGCCTGTGGCCAGTGTAAACTTTGCCCCCATGTCCGCCATGCAATACACCGCACGTGACATTGCCATTCCGAAGCTGCTTTATTCTGACAAGAAAAAAAGGCTGCTATCTTTCCAAGAGGTGATGGAATCTCCGCTTGCGAACCTCCGCTACACATCCCAATTCGAATCCGAAGGTGTCCGCGTCGTTGACAACACGGAAGATGAGATCACAGGCGTCGTCATCGAGATGCTTGAGCGTGGCGCCGGGCCGCACATCTACACCTCAGAGGACGAGCGCTTGCAGAAATGCTTTCGTGCCCTGCTGAAGCCTGGCCATTATGGCTACGGCTCCGCAGCGCGCATCGGCAGAGATTTTCTGCGCAAGCATCAGAAGCTCTTGCTGGATTCCTGAACCCCTCTGATCCAATGACCAAAAAGCTCACCAAACTATAATGAAAACATCACACACTGACAAGCCTGGGTGGATGAATTCAGAGTTGATTTATAACCTCCGTCGCACCATCTCGGCCGTTGGCAAATATGTGGCACCCTACAAATGTCGGCTGATTCTCAGTGTGCTGCTAGGCATGGCCAGCGCAGCGTTCAACGGATTGATGCTCATCGGCTTCCAGCTTATTTTTTCACTGGTGCTCAAAGGACAGACGCGAACGCTTGGGGAGCGCGTTAAGCTTCCAATTTTCGGTGAGTTGGACCTCGCAGAGCTTCTTGGCTTCTCATCCGACACTCCAGTTGGTTTTGTTGGAGTCATTATTGCTTGTTCCTTAATTCCGGTGCTCATTTTCATTCGGGGGTTTCTCGGATACCTCTCAATCTATATACAGGCGTGGGTGGCCAGCAAGGTGGTCAGCGAGATCCGCAACGACACCTATCGTAGCATCATGCGACAATCTCCGGCGTTCTTCAGTAGTGCCAAAACAGGAGAATTGATGCAGACGGTCATTCACATGACTGCCGCAGTGCATCAAAATGCCATGTTACTGATCCAAACACTGGCGCAACGCCCGCTGACCATTATCTCGATTTTAATCGTATTGTTTGCCCAGGACTGGGTCTTTACGACGGTTTCGCTTTTGATTTTTCCTGCCTGCATGTGGCCCATCATCAGAATTGGCAAGCGTGCGCGAGCGAGTGGTCAAGCTGAGCTTGGTGAGTCATCGGGTTTGATGGTGGTCCTTCAAGAGTCCTTCTCTGGCATCCGTCTGGTCAAATCTTATGCTCGTGAGAATCACGAGTGTGATCGGTTTCAAAAGAGTAATGAAAACATGGTGCGTCATATGCTTAAGTGGAACAGGCAGATCGAGCTCATCGGCCCCATGGTTGAGTCAGTGGCCTCGATTGGGATAGCCGCCGGATTGGTTTACGCTTGGCATCGAGGGCTTGAGGCTGAGAATTTCTTTCTATTGGTGATGGCATTAACTCAAATTTATCCGCCTCTCAAAGAACTCAGCAAGGTTCAGATGCTCTTTCAAAGAGCCGGCATCGCCGCAGAGAAGGTTTTTCAATTGCTGGAAAAAGTGCCGGACATTAGAGATGCCCCTGATGCTGTGGAAATTGGCAGATCACGAGGCTCGGTGAGCCTTCAAAACGTCACCTTCGCATATCTCGAAAACACGGGCGAAAAGAAGCAGGTGCCAGCAGTTAATAAAATCGATCTACAGCTTGAGCCTGGCAAGTTTTACGCCTTTGTCGGCCCGAGTGGAGCCGGGAAAAGCACTTTATACTCTCTGATTCTAAGGTTCTACGACCCTGATGAAGGTGCCATCCTTCTAGATGGTCAAGATATTCGTAAACTGACGTTGACCTCTTTGCGGGACAATATTGGGGTTGTTAGTCAGGACACGTTTCTTTTTCATACAACGATTCTGGAGAATATTCGCTATGGACGCCTGGACGCTTCAAGGGATGAAGTGATTGAAGCCGCGAAGAAGGCCCATGCGCATGAGTTTATTGAACAAATTGGCGGCGGGTATGATGCCATGGTCGGCGAGGCCGGCTGCAAACTCTCCGGCGGTCAAAAACAGCGTCTGTCCATAGCCCGTGCTATTTTGAGGAATGCCCCTGTTCTTCTATTGGATGAAGCCACTTCCGCGCTCGACACTGAGAGCGAGAAGATTATTCAGGATGCGATTCATGTTCTCTCCGAAGGGAAAACGGTTGTGGCGATTGCCCACAGGCTCTCGACTATTCTCGAGGCGGATCAAATTGTCGTCATGGACCACGGCAAAATACTTGACCGAGGCACGCACGCCGAGTTGCTGGAGCGAAATCCCTTGTATCAAAAGCTCTACCATCTGCAGTTTGAGGAACGGAGCACCTCGTCGCTGCCTGAATCAAGCAGCCTGGATAGATGAAGGTTCTTCTGATCAAGCTCAAAAACCTCGGTGACTCACTGTTGCTGACTCCGGTCGTTCAGGGTATCAAGAGGAGTTATCCGCAGGCGCATTTGGCGGTGCTGGTGCGCAGCGGCACGGAGGGCATTCTTGCAGGCTGTCCAGGCATTGACGAGGTATTCACCTCGGCCGCGCCAGCCGATGAGGCGCGGCCAGGCATGTTCAGCGACCTGCGCACGTTGCGCAACATCCGGGCCGGACGCTTTGACTGGGTTTTCGAACTCACCGACACCAGCCGTGGCAGGTGGTTCGCGGTGCTCGGCGGCGCTCGTCTTCGTATTACAACGGCGCATGGCTGGCCTTTGCCGTGGTTTTTTGAGCGTGCGTTCACCGCGTTTGGCCGACAAAACTGGCATCTCATGCACCGCGTTGAAAAGGATTACACGCTGGTGTCTGAGTTTCTCATGCTCGAGCCCGACATTCCGCCGCTGCAGTTTGAGGCACCGCTTGGTTTCGATGAACTAGCACAAGGAAAGCAGCCTTATGCCGTCATCCATCCGGTCTCACGCTGGAAGCGTAAAGCCTGGCCCGTCGAGAATTGGGTGGAAACCGGGCGCGCACTCAATGCTCGCGGCTTGTTCTGCGTTATCTCCTCCGGTCCTGCGTCAGACGAGGTCGCGCTGGCTGACAGCATCTGTTGCGAACTCGGTGACGGCGCGTCTTCCACACACGGCCAGCGCATGTGGCCGGAACTGGCGCGGC
>DNXB01000461.1 GCA_003506995.1 Verrucomicrobiales bacterium | reverse complement strand
ATCAGCACCGGACCCGGGCGGCCCGTGGTGGCGATGTGGTAGGCTTCCTTGGCGACGCGGGGCAGCGCGTTCGAGCTTTTGACCAGGAAGTTGTGCTTCACGACCGGGGCCGTGATGTTGAAGATGTCGGCTTCCTGGAAAGCGTCTTTCCCGAGCATCCAGGTGACCTGCTGGCCGCACAGGATGATCATGGGCACGCTGTCCATCTGGGCCGTCATGATGCCGGTGACGGTATTGCCAGCGCCGGGGCCGGAGGTGACGAGCACGACGGCCGGCTTGCCGGTGGCGCGGGCGTAACCGTCCGCCATGTGAACGGCCCCCTGCTCGTGACGGACGAGAATGAACTTCATGTCCGTCTTCACAGTCTGCAGGGCGTCAAAGATCGGGATGGCCGCGCCGCCGGAGTAGCCGAAGACGTACTCTATGCCGAGATCGGCGAGGGTTTTGATAAGCGCCTGTGCGCCGTCCATTTTGATGTCGCTCATGATGATTGGGGTGAAAATTGCGATTTGAGCGACCAAAGTGGGTTCAAAACGAGAAATCACAATCGAAAACTTGGTTTTTGAAGGCAAGGCGAGACCATAATCGGAATCAACACGTCAAAAACTAACCATTTACCCCCTAATTATAACTTCAACAGGCCCAACCCCGTCCAAAATCACCCCAACAGAGACTCTCAGGGGCATTTCCCCGCCCGAATCCTTGAAACAGCCTTCGGAACCTTTCCCCAGTCATCCGCGCCACGCGGAAGGTCTCCGAACCGGTTTCCCGGTCGTTCGGATTTCCAGAGGTGCCTCCGAAACCTTTCCCCGGCCATTCTGGCCGCCAGAATGACCTCCCAAACGCTTTTAGAGCCGCTCGGATTTCCAGAGGTGCCGTCGAAACGTTTCCTTGGTCACTGCCGTTTTGGGGAAACCTGCGCTTATTGTGATGGACGCAGGCAGATGAGAGCGAAGCAGCCCAATAAGAAAGCTGGCACTGCAAAAAATAGGGAGATCGGGTTAAAAGCCGCCACAGGGCCGCCGAGTAAGAAAGCACCGCCAACGCACAGCAAGCAGCCGCCAAGACAAATCATTCCAACAATTCTTCTGTGCATGGCCACTTGCGATTGATGGTCACTACTTCTTGATCCGATACAGATGCCCCTCGGTGCGAATCAGCAAGTCCGAGCCGATGACGGCGTAGGAGGCGAGGCTGCGCTCGCTGAGGTCGTTTTGGGCGAGGATTTGGAAGCGCTTGCCGGGTTTCACGACGACGCCGAGGCCTTTTTCGTCCTGGAGGTAAAGTTTGCCGTCGGCGACCAGGGGCGAGCTGGAGATGGGGCCGGTGCAGCGCTCGGAATAGTGGATCTGGCCGGTTTTGGCGTCGGCGCAGGTCAAGATGCCGTTGTCGGCCACAAAGTAGAGTTCGTCGCCGATCACGGCCATGCTGGGATTGTGCGGCACGGCTTTGTCGATGGTCCAGACGAGGTNNCGAGGTGGGTGGCGGTGACATCGCCCTTGCCGTCCACTTTGATGGCATGCAGCACGGGCTTGTCGTAGCTGCTGGAGACAAAAACCATGCCATGGGCATACACCGGGCGCGGGACGACGCTGTAGCCCTGATCATAGTAGCAGCGCCAGATTTCCTCGCCGGTCTTCGGATTGAGCGCGTTCACCACGCCGCTGCCGGGGCTGATGAGCTGCTTCTGGCCGTTCACGTCGATGATGAGCGGCGTGCAGAAGGAGAACTTCTTTTTCGCATCCGACTGCCGCACGAAGGCCCAGCGTTGTTTGCCTGTGGCTTTGTCGAGCGCGATGACCTTGGGTTCGGTTTCGGCATCGGCGGAGAAGATGAGCAGGTCTTCAAACAGCACCGGGCTGCTGCCATTGCCATGCACCGGCGAGTATGCGAACTCCTGCGTGCTCCAGATCGTTTTGCCCGTCGCCGCGTCGAGGCAGGCGGTGCCGAGATGGCCGAAGTGGACGTAGAGTTTGCCATCCTCATAGACCGGAGTCGGGCTGGCGTGGCTGTTCTTGCGATGCGCTCGTGGCGATGTGGCGATGAAAAGCTCCACGTCCCACACCGACTTCCCACTGGCCGCGTCGAGCGCCAGCGCGTGCAGCGAGCGGTCGGCCTTCGGATCTTCCACACCACCGACCGGTAGCGCGGAGGTGAGAAAGATGCGCTCCCCGATCACCACTGGTGACGACCAACCAACGCCTGCGACTGCGGCTTTCCAAGCGATGTGCGAGGTCGGACTCCAGGTCAGCGGCAGATTCGTGGCGTCTGAATGGCCTTGGGCATTGGAGCCACGGAATTCCGGCCAGTCAGCGGCGGAGAGGAGCGAAGTCGAGAGAAGGAGGGCGAGAGTGGTGCGCATGAGGCGGAAAGAACGCAATCCAAGTGCGGGCGTTTGCATAAAGAAGTGACAGCATTTTTTCAGCAACGGGCACCTCGGACCAAATGAATTATTGTCATTTTGACGGTGCGGGGATTAACATCGGGAATGAAATGGTTTCATTGGCTTTTTTGTTTGGCGGCATTGGTTGCCGGGCTGATTTTCGGCAAGTGGATATCAGGTGCGGCAGTGGCGGAGGCCGAGGTGAAGCAGTTCTGGGGTCAGAAGGACGAAGAAGAATGCTTGAAGGCGTTGGGGCGGCTGGCAGCAATCAATCAAGTGCGCGCATTCGACCTGCTGCTGACTTTGGAAGATGATGACACACACGGTTTGCTACAGGGGCTAATGAAAGCACTGCCGGATGCGGGAAGCGCCCTCATGACGGCATTTCTCAAGCATCCTGAGCAGCATCTTTCGTGGGGAGTGGGCAGAACGGCTTTCCGCTGCTGCGCGGAGGCGGACCCTGAGCGGGCCTGGCAGGAAATGATGGCGCATGCGGCGAAGTTCATGCCCCGTTATTTGCCGGCCATTGCGCAGGGCATGACACAAAATAATCCCCTGGCAGCCATGGCCTATGCGGAGAAAATTCAGAGTCCGGTGTCGCGTGACCAGTTCGTGCATGAAGTCCTGGAGTCATGGTCTGGCCGTGATGGCGATGGACTCCTGAAATGGCTGCGCGAGCAGCCAAACCAGCCAATGCTGGCAAAGCACGTCAACTGGCTCCGCCTGAACATCACCAACTCTGCCGGTCTGGCCGATATTGCGGCCATGCTTCCGGAAACCTTGGCGGATAATGGCAGGGGCCTCTCACTGCAGGCAGGGCAGGCGGTTGAGGGCATATGGATACGGCGCATCGACTGGTTGCTGGCCCTGCCGCCGGGAGAAACTCGCGAGCGTTTGTGTTCGGTTGCGGCACAGGGCTTGGCGTATGTTGACCCTGAATCGGCGCTCAAACTCCTGCCAGAATTAAGGGAGTCCAATGTCCGTCAGTTGGTGACTGGCGCTGTCGCTGGCTTCCGCGCAGCAGTCTCGCCTCAGGACGGACTGGCATTTGCCAATGCGCTTACGGATGCTGAGGAGCGCCGGAAGGCCAGAAACGCGGTCTTCTTCACATGGGCGGATAATGATCCGGCGGGCGCGGCGCATCATGCCCTGGAATCCGGTGATCCAGATGCCAGGATCATGTTAAGCACCGCTGGATTCAGTTGGGCGAGGTCTGATCCTGAAAGCGCCTGCCGGTTTGCTTTGGATCACGATCAGCAGAAGGACGTCAAGCAGGGGCGGAGGAACGCGCTGCTGACATCCGCAGTGGGAACCTGGACGGGGACTGAACCCGTGGCAGCAACGCGGTGGGTGAAGGCACTGCCAGAGGGAGAGGCGAGAGACGCCGCTTTCTCGGCGGTTGCCTCGGCCTTGTCTTACCGGCTGCCAGAGGAGTCTCTGCATTGGGCACAGGGAATCAAGGATGCTGAGATGCGAAGGCAGTCGCTGAGTCTATGCCTCATGAGCTGGCTTCATAAAGACCAGGAGAAGCCGTTGAAATGGCTGCAGCAGGCCAGCCTGGACGAAGAAACCAGAAAACACCTCAACAACTATCTGAAACCCAACGTGCAGGCTCACCAATCGGGCCAATCAAGAGGCGCGGAGACTTATCTCAGCGAGGGGATCATGATCTTTCGTTAAGGGGCACCTCTGGATACTTCACGTTTTCAAAATGCCCGTGTTGAAAATGAAAGGATTATGGCGACTGGAATTCTGGAATGTCGGGTTTCCAGAGGTGCCCTAAGCTGAACTCTGTATGAAAATCATGTTTTGGTGCTCGTTTGCCTTTCTGTGCGGCCTTCTGTGCGGCGTGATGTATTCCTACAAGCATCGAATCTTCGATGCCGGACGACCTGCCGCCCATGCGGACGCTTTTGACCAATGGCAGGAAGCGGCGTCAGGCGCAGGCGGGCAGGTTGATTTCAAGACAAGAGAAAGGCTGCTGCCGCTGATGGCACAGAGCGACGGTCCGCGTGCCTGGAAGATGCTCATGCAGACCGGGGTGAAGCCGCGCATGACAGACATCGAGCAGGTCGCACATCATTGGGCGAAGAGGGACGGACGCGCCGCCGCTGCTTTTGGCCTTGCCATTCCTGATCCGATTGAGCGGCGCGCATTTCTCAGCATGGCTGTGTCCCGTTGGTTTGGCGAAGCACCGCAAGCGTTTTTGGAATGGCTGAGTCCGCAGCCTGACAGGGAAATGATCGTGAGCTGCATGAGCTATTCGGAATACGGGAAACTGCTCAAAGCCGAAGCGGCTTCGCTCGATTTCTTCACGGTTTTGCACGAAGGGAATCCGCATTACCAAGGACCGCATCGCAATCTTGTTCTGCGCATCTGGCAGCACCAGGATCAAAAAGAGGCTGTCATGGCCTGGCTGCGCCGCCAGCCGGAATCGGAGCTGCGCGACTATGCCTGGCGTGACATCGCCAACGATCTCGCAGCCACGGATGCATCTGCTGCGGCCGCACTGGCGAAGGAGGTCACCTCCCCGAATGTCCGCCGGTATCTTGTCAGCACCGTCGCCGCCTGGATGGCCAGGAGAAATGTGCCGGCAGCATTCACCTACGCTGAAAGCCTTCAGGATGAACTCAGTCGTGACTCCGCTTGGAAAAGCGTCTTTGGCACCTGGATGATGCATGATCCCGCAGCCGCTCTCGAGCATGTGCGGCAGCATTTGGACTCGATCACGGCGGACACACTGAAGCCCTTGAGAAGCGTGTGGATGGCGTGTGATCCGGTGGAATCACTGAAACTGGTCCAGCAGTTGCAGGGAACTGAAGAAAGCCGAAAATCCATCCTGGATGAGATCCTTCGTGACTGGCTCAGTCGCTCATGTGCTGATCTTCTCCACTGGCTTGCCAGTCCGGAGGCTGAGTGGCTTTCTCCCCAAGACCTGAAAAGGTACCTGCAGCAGGCCGAAACGCACCAACCGTCTGGCGGCGGTAGCAGCACCATTCAAGGAAGGCGTGTCTGGTTTGGCTACTGACGCCATCTTCAGTGTGCGTAGTGCCGTCCCACATTTCCATGGAGCAGCGCGTTTCGACTGCGATTTGCAAGTTTTGGGTGGCTGGCGTTCTCCACTATTGCGCGAAGGCCGCTCCCTTGTCAGTATGGCGGCCGGTTCAACCCGTTTCCCACTCATGTCCACGCTCGTCATCGCCTTCGGCGCCCTGGTTCTCTATCTCATCGCCTACCACACCTACGGCCGCTGGCTGGGGCGGAAGATCTTCAAGCTGGACGGAAACAACGTGACTCCGAGCGTCGAGATCAATGACGACCAGGACTATGTGCCGACCTCGCGCGGCATCGTGTTCGGGCATCATTTCACCTCCATCGCGGGCACGGGGCCGATCGTGGGTCCGGCGCTGGCGATCATGTGGGGCTGGGTGCCGGCGCTGCTGTGGGTGCTCTTCGGCTCCATTTTTATCGGCGCGGTGCATGACTTCGGTGCGCTGGTGGTGAGCATGCGCAACCGCGGCATGACGGTGGGAGAGGTGGCGGGACGGCTGCTGAACAAGCGCGTGCGCCTGCTGTTCCTGGTGCTGCTGCTCTTCGCGCTGTGGGTGGTGCTGGCGATTTTCGGCTGGGTGATCGCGAGTGTGTTTGTGCAGTTCCCGGAGTCGATCCTGCCGGTGTTTTTGCAAATCCCCATCGCCATCTGGATCGGGGTGAAGGTGCATCGCAAAGGCGGCAACCTGCTCTGGCCCAGCATCATCGCGCTGACACTGATGTATGCCACCGTGTGGCTGGGCGCGGGCTGCCCGGGCATCACCTCGACCGGCGGCGCCCTCGGCGGGACAATCCAGGCGATCAATGCCACGCTGGCCGCCTGGCCGATCTGGGCCTGGGTGGCGGTGCTGCTGGCCTACTGCTACGCGGCGAGCGTGATGCCGGTGTGGGTGCTGCTGCAGCCGCGTGACTACATC
>DNXB01000281.1 GCA_003506995.1 Verrucomicrobiales bacterium | reverse complement strand
CCCATCGTGGACACGCGCCAACTGCTCCAGCCTTCCGTGAATTTGCGCGAGCCGATCAGCACGTTGAGGCGGCTGTCCTTGTTGTTCAGGGTGCCGAACAGCGCGCCGCCGAAGTCGTCGCGTTCGCTATCGAAAGCCTCCCCTCTCTCCGCCATAGCGAAAAATCCCGCATCGTCGCCGATGTTGATGAGGCCAAAGGGCTCGGCATCGCCCACGCGCAACGCCAGCTCGCCCTTGCTGCTTTTGAGGTTGACCAGCTTCAACCTTTGACGAGATGAAGCATTGAACACGCGAAGAAGAACGTCGGCGTACAACGCATCCACAGTGGCGTGCGCATTCATCAAAGGGGTGAATTTCTGCGCAAAGATGTTGTTGCCCTTTGCGTCCAGGATCTGAGCCTTGTCGGCAATCAGGTCGGCCAGCCAGGTCTTGATCTGCGCGTCGCTGTTCAGGAAGTCGGCCAGGAAGTTCACTACTTCCAAAATGTCCGATTCCTCGCCTGACACCGTGTTGCCCACGAAAACCCACAGCGGCTTCTCGATGTTGAAGTCGGTGAGTTTGTCGCGGTGTGTGCTCCATAGCCAGAGCTGCTGGTAGTAGGCGAGCAGGCAGGCGGTGAAATACTTGCGTGCGTTGTCCGCCTGCTCGTAGGCCTCGCCGTTCATGTTGAGGATCAACGACTCCTTGCCGTAGCCGTCCTCATAGAAGAACTTGTACGAGTAATCGAACAGGATGCACTTGGCGTAAATCTCACGGGTAGCAGTGATGCGCGCGCGGCGCTTGTCCTCGGCGGTTAATTCATATCCAGCCTTGAACTCGGAGACTTGCTGCTTTTCTGCGGCACTCAAGTCGCGGGCTTTTCTTCCTGGAAATTCAACAGACCTATAGAAATCCGCTTTGTCTTTACGAATCTCATCTTCAGCACCCTCAATCGTTTTACCCTTGGCCACAGCCTGCCCGAAGGTGGCCGAGTACTCGAAGGCAAAACCACCGCGCACCAGCGCATCGCGCCGCGCCATCCACGCGCCCGCCGCCGTGCCCGTACCACGGTGGCCTTCGTCCACCAGCACCAGGTTGTTGCCCTCGAAGGCATCCACGGCAACGGTCTTGTCGCCCATCTCATCCCCCAGCTTGTTGATGTCGATGATTTCGATGGTGCCGCGCGCGGGTGACTGGGCCTTGTTGAAGAACTGCGAGAACCCGAAGCCGGACAGGTGCAGTTCTTCCAAGTGCTGGCGGCTCAAGCCTTCGTTGGGCGTGAGCAGGATGATCTTGCTTGGGTAGTGATCGCTGCGCCCCGCCTGGAAATAGTGCAGGTACTGGCGGATGTTGACGTGCAGCAGCAGGGTCTTGCCGCTGCCGGTGGCATTCCAGAAGGCGATCTTGTTCAGGTCGTCCGCCTCGAAATCGCGGAACGGTTCCGCGCCAGTCTCGGCGCGGTAGCGCGTCATCTCCTCGTTCAGGCCATCGAGCAAGTCCTGACGGTGGTTGAAGTACCAGTCCAGATACAGCTCGGTGAACAGCAGCGAGAGGTACTGGAAGTACTTCATCTGCAGCTCGTGGCCTTCCAGCTTGTTGCGCTGGGCGGTGATGGCCTGCCAGTGGGCGACGACGTTCAAGTCGTAGCGCCTCAGGTCGGCCTCGGGCACTTTGTTCGGGTCGAACAAGCCTCGGATCAGCTCATGGAAGAACTTGGTCTGACCGTCCTCGTCGATGCCCTCGAAGCGGTCATCACCCAAACGCATCTTTAGCGCCGCCAGCGTGCCGCCCTGGAAGAACCCCAACACCCAGCGGTTGAGGACAAGCTCCTGGTGGAAACTACGTTTTTTGGCGGCCGGTCGGCCAGCCTGTTTTTTGGTGGCCATGTCAGGCTGCGCCTCCCCAGGTTTGAAGTTTCCCCACCCACTCGTTGAACGCCGGGCATTTGGCTCGAATTGCGGCGATGCCCGTCGCTTCGGCAATCAGCGGGCCGTGCTCGGGCTTTGAATAGGTGCCCTCAGGAAAGATGTTCAGAATCCGCTTGGACGGCGCCGTCTCCGGGCTGTCGTTGATGTCTTCCGGGTTCGGAAACGCCTGCGCCACCGCCATCAGCGCGGCTTTCACGTCTTCGCTCCAGCCGTCTTCTGCCCATTCAAAGTCTGCGGGGTTGGCGAACAACAGGCCCTCGAATTCATGCATCTGCACATAGGGCAGCACGTAGCGCGGGTCATAGCCCGTGGTGATGGCCCGCGCAGCTGCGGCAATGTCGGCTTCCAGTTGGGTGCGGGTGCGGCCTGCGCGGTCCTGAAAGCCGTAGAAATCCACCAGCGTGGAGACGCGGTCGGCCTCGCTGTAGTGCAGCGAGATCTTGTGAGCCAGCCGTTCGACGGTGACACGCCCGCCCCGATGGCGCCCCGACCTGGCGCTCAACACGGTGCCGTAGGCGCTGACGCCACTGGGGCGCAGATAGGGCTCCAGGCAGCGGTTGACGAACTCCACCTCGGTGGGACCTTCGCCAATGATGCATACCCGGATCATTCGAGCTGCCCCGCATCCGGAGAACCTTCCCGCTTGACGGGCTGGTGGTCACCCAGCCAGGCCACGCCACCTGCGGCCTGCTGCAACCAGATGTCGGACAACTGGTATTCCTCGTCCAGCCAGCGCTGATAGTGCTCGCGCGGCAGATTGCGCAACACGGTCTCGCCATTGTTGGCACTGGCCACGATGATGTTTTCCAGCTCGAAGCAGTCCACCAGGTAGGGCGACTGCGTGGCGATGAAGATCTGCCGCTTCTTCGACAAGCGTTTGAACATCTCGGCCACCAGGGTAATGGCGTGCGGATGCAGCCCCAGTTCGGGCTCATCGAATAACAGCACGTCCGGCAAGCGCTCGGGCGGCAGGTTCAGCAAGGTCAGCAGACAGAACAGGCGCAGCGACCCGTCCGAGGTGAGATGAGAGCCGAACACCTTGTCGCTTTGCCGCCCCACCCAGCGCAGCAATACCTTGCCGGCTTCTTCTTCAAGTACAAAATCCTTGAACGCCGGCAACACCCGGCCAATCTGCTTGACGATCAGCTCATAGCGTTTGCGGTCGCCATTGCGCAAGTCGAGCAGCACGGCCGCGAGGTTGCCGCCGTCCGAACGCAGGCGGAACGACTCGGTGACATCCCAACGGTTGTGAATGGCAGCGTTGATGGATGTGTCGTGAAACTGATAGGTGGAGCACTGCCGCAGGAGATTGACGATGGTTTGGGCCGTCTTGTGCTTCTGCTCCAACAGGCTGGACTCCTTTCCAACCGCTTCAATCTCGGTCCATTTCGCCTTGGTCGGGATGCCATGTGCCGAATACCGATAGGCTTCGTTCATCACCATCACCGAATCGCCGGCCGAAATGTGGGTCAGATCAAACCGATAGTCGTTCTGGCCTTTCTCGGTATCCAGGCACAGCTCGGCGTGGATGCGCGGGGTCTTGCGCGCACCCATGAAGAACTGGTCATCACCGCCGCCGTGGCGCAGCACGAACTCCTGCAGGTTCTTCGCCTTGAGCATCCAACTCAGCATCTCGAAGAAGCGGATCAGGGTGGACTTGCCGGC
>DNXB01000055.1 GCA_003506995.1 Verrucomicrobiales bacterium | reverse complement strand
TTCAGCTCGGTGGCGAAACGGAAGTCAGGCCCGAGGATTTCGAGCGCGGTGGCGGTGGTGAGCGTTTTGAGGCTGGAGGCAGGAATGAAGGCGATGTCCGCATCCTCGGCGAGCATGGTCTCTCCCTTGGCATTGATGAGGCAGAAGCCAATCGCGGCACCAGCCAGCGCGGGGCTGGCACGAGCTTCGTTCAGCAGGGTCGTGATGGGATGCGGAGGCGGCTCTTCAGGTATCACCGGCGCGGGAACCGGTGGCGCAGGCTCGGGAACTGAAGGCACGGGCAGCACTGGCACAGACACCACCGGTGCAGGCACAGGTGGTGCGACATCGCGCCGCAGCAGCAGGGCGGCGGCGAGAGCGAGGACGAGCAGGATGATCAATAAATTCTTCAAGCGCTGGCATTGTGCGCCCGACTTGCGGTTTTGCCAAGCACGGTCAGTTTCACTCCATGATTCGGCCCGAGCACATCATCGAGTTCGTTCTTTGCTTGCCGGATCATCCGGGGAAACTAACCTCCACGGCATGTTTGAACTGGCCCCCGAAAAATGGACGATGCAGGGAATCCTGCGGGGCTTCCTTGTCTTCGGAGCGCTGATCGCGGGCGCGGGATTGGTGTGGACCGCCAGCACCGCGTTGTTCTTGATCCGTTCGGAACAAACGACGGGGGTGGTGGTGGATGTGATCGCCACCCAAAATTCCCGAAGCCCGGGAGAACGTCCGCACACCGAGCAGGTCACGAGCTACTACCCCGTGGTGAAGTTCCGCGATTCACGGGGACGCAGCCATCAGGTCAAGTCATCGCGAGCGGCCCGCTCCGATCATTTCAAGCGCGGCGACCAAGCCGGCGTTTACTATGATCCGAAAGATCCCTCGCGGGCCTTCATCCAAGACGCATGGATTCTCTGGTTCTCCCCGGGCGTGATTCTGGGAGGAGGTCTGATCTGGGTCGGCTTTGTGGGTGGCGTGCTGCTGTTGATCAAACGATTTGACGCGCGCGTGACCGAGGACAAAGCGCGATTTTTCAGTCTGTTGACTTCTCGCACCCAGGCGAACCCCGGCAAAGATCCTGAAACCCGATGAAACCCGAAAAAGTGAAGTTCATGCTCATGGCCGCCGACATGAAACGCGCCGTGGCTTTCTACCGCGATGTGATCGGCCTCGATGAAATCTTTGTGAGCGAATTCTGGACGGAACTGCGTTTTGGCGATGCGATCATCGCCCTGCACGGCGGCCACGATGGCTCGCGCAACGCGACGGGACTGAGCTTTCAATACGAGGACGTGCTGGCGATGGCGGAAAAGATCGCGAAGGCCGGCGCCACGATCCTGCAATCGCCCCAGCAGCGGGAAGGCGAGCCGATTCTTCTGGGCGTCTTCCGCGACGCGGAGGGGAACGAGGTGTTCATCACGCAATACATCGGCTGAGAGCGCGGCTGCTCCTCGCGTGCTGCTTCAAGGACGCGTCACCCCACGATGGCACGGAAACCAATCACATCACCGCGCCCTTCACCGCCCAGCGCTTGAGGACGAAGGCCGGTGATTTCTCACGCCATTTCGCGACGTGGGGAGTGGTGTAATGGGCCTCCATGGCGGCCACATCGCGATAGCTTTCGCTGAGGGCAAAGAGATTGGGCTGGTTCGCATCACGGCTGACTTCAAAACGCAGGCAACCGGGCTCCAGGCGTGAGGCGGCGGCGTTTTCGAGGATGACGGCGAGGAACTCGTCGATTTTCTGCGTGTCGATTTCGAGGATGACGATGACATTGACCATGGCGCAAGAGAGAGGCGATTTTTGCTAAACATGCAACCTGCGTTCTGCGTATGATGGCCGTAACATTCGCTCATCATGAAACACTGCACCATTCTTGCCGCGTTGCTCGCCCTCAGCCTCCACGCCCAGGAGGCCAAACCTGCGGCAGCTCCTGCAAAGCCCGTCACACCCGCACCTGCCGCGACACCCAAACCGGAGGTCAAGCCTGCTCCAGCAACACCGGCCAAAGTGGAAACGAAACCGTCGGCCGCGCCAGCCACTCCTCCGGCAAAACCAGAAACAAAGCCTGCCGCAACACCAGCCAAGCCTGCAACGCCGACACCAGCACCCGCCGCTGCCAAACCAACGACGCCAGCACCTGCCACCGCGAAACCGGCGACACCTCCCGCCAAACCCGCGACTCCAGCAACGAAACCTGCGACACCCGAGCCTGCTGTGGCCGCCAAACCACCACCACCGAAACCGGTCGCGGTTTTCCCCGACAAGGCGCTCGAAGCTGCGGTGCGGAAGCAGGTCTTTGCGAAGCGTGACAACCAGGAGGTGCTGACAGCAGAGGATGTCGCAACTGTTTCGATCATCGAGGGCAAGAAGGCGGGCATCAAGGATCTCACCGGACTGGAAAAATGCACCGCGCTGGCCTCGCTGACGCTGCCAGAGAACCAGATCACGAACCTGGGGCCGATCAAGGGGCTGGAACGGCTGCAATTCCTTGATGTGTCGCACAATCAGATCAGCGATCTCTCCCCACTGGCGGCCTGCAAGGCGCTGCAATACATCGAGCTCACAGGCAACAAAGTGACGGATGTCTCCGCGCTTGGCGGCATTCAGGCGCTGACATCGCTCTATCTTGCCGGGAATCAGATCAAGGACGCGGCACCTCTGTTCAAGCTGCCCAAGGTTTGGACACTTTACCTCGAAGGCAATCAGGTGGCCAATTTGCAAGGCATCGGCGGCATGAAGTGGCTGTCCATGCTCTCACTCAAAGGCAACGGCGTGACGGACATCTCGGCGCTGGAGCCGCTGACCGAGCTGCAGTTCCTGTTTTTGGAAGGCAACAAGATCACCGACCTCGCCCCGCTGCACCGGATGTGGAAGAAGGACAACGACGGTGCGCGTGAATGGGCGCCTTATTGCCAGATCTTCATCGAGGGAAACCCCATCGACGACAACTCGAAGAAACTCGTGGAGGAAATGAAGAAGGACGGGGCGCGCATCACCCCTTGAGCCCGGTGGAGATCAAAATCCTTGCCCGCAAGCGCGGCCGGGGTTTAGCATGAGATCATGAATGCGTTTCCTCGCCTCCTTGCCATCGGCCTGCTGATTTCCAGCGCACAGGCTGCCAATCCGCCGCGTGAGTGGACCTCCAGCGATGGGAAATCGAAGTTTCAGGGTGATTTGATCGAGTTCACCGACAAGGAGGTGAAGATTCGCCACAGGATTGATTTCAATCAGTACCGTCTGCCGCTGGACCGGCTCTCGAAGGAAGATCAAGACCACATTCGCGGCCTGCTGCGCGAGAAGCGGCGCGATGCAGGGCTGAAGGAGGGGGTTTATGCGGAGAAGGTGACGGGGCAGTTTGTGAAGGGCGTCTCGAAGCAGGGCCTGAACTACCAGCTTTGGGGCAATCCGAAACTCGATGCCACGAAGCGCTATCCCATCGTCGTCTGGCTGCATGGCTCAGGCCAGAGCGGCAACGATAATGAATCGCAGCTCGGGGGAGCGCCCAAAATCTGGACCACCGAGGGCAAGCAAGCCGAAAGCCCGTGCTTTCTGCTCGCCCCGCAGTGCCCGTCCGCCGACATCGGCTGGAAGAACCAGGTGGCGGACAACCTGCTCGCGCTCATCGCCGATCTCACGGATCATCTGCCGATAGACGAGAGCCGCCTTTACCTCACGGGATCGTCCATGGGCGGCTTCGGCACCTTCAGCATCGCGGCGAAGTATCCGCAGGTGTTTGCCGCGTGCGTGCCGCTGTGTGGCGGGGGTGATGTCAAAAACGCGGAGATTTTGAAGAACATCCCGTTCTGGGTCTTCCATGGCGACAAGGACGACATGGTGCCCGTCGAGCGTTCACGAGCGACTGTGGAGGCGGTGAAGAAAGCGGGTGGCGAGCGCATGAATTACTCCGAGCTTGCCGGTGAGGGCCACGGCATCACCGGGGTCGTTTACCCGCGCAGCGACTTGCACGAGTGGCTGTTCAAGCAGAAAAAAGCCAGCCTGACCTCCAACTGATGCTCCACCATCACCATTCCGCCACCTGCCGTCATCATGACGCGGACTCGGCGCAGCAACTCGCCGCCACGATGCTGGAGCGCGCCCGTGCGGCAGGATTGCGGCGCACGAAGGCGCTGGAGAACATCCTTTCCATCCTGGTGCATGCCCATCAGCCACTCTCGCTGGCAGACATCGCAGACTCGCCGGAACTCACCAGCGGGGCGGACAAAGCCACCGTTTACCGGGTTCTCATCAAGCTGGAGGAGCTGGGGTTCATCCGCCAACTGGGACTGCATGACCGCAGCACCTATTACACCCTCGTTCAACCAGGTCATCACGACGATTATCTCATCTGCACCCAGTGCGGTCGCATCCAACGGCTGGACATCTCCTGCCCGGTGGAGGCATTGGAGAAACAGATCGAGAAGCAGTCTGGTTTCCGCAAACTCTACCACGAGCTGGAGTTTTACGGGCTATGTCCGCAGTGCGGATAACCATGGAACTTCACGCAAGCAGAGCCGAACGGGGTAACTTGTGGTGACTTAAGAAAGCAAAAAACCCTCTTACTGAACTCAGTAAGAGGGTTTGTGAAAGTAACGGAAGCCTCAATCAGGGAGATGTCACAATCGTGCTAATCTGATTGGTTTGGTTTGCGGAGGTGGCCCCGGTCCCTGTTGGTGACATCGGAAGTGAACTGTCCGAGCTGCCGGTGCCCGTTCCCTCCGTGCTCGTGCTCGTGCTCGTGCTCGTGCTCGTGCTGCCCGTTCCGCCCTGGAGACTGCCGCTGAGGACGGCTTGGGCGTTGGAGACGTCACCATTATTGATTGTCACGACGTTGATAACCGCAGCGGCAGCGGTGGTTGCACTGCCTCCCGAATTTGCAACAGCGGTGATGGCCTGGGCTGCGGCATCGGTGCTAATACCGAGGACTGCTGCCACGATCTCCACTGCATTTTGATTGGTCGCACCTGAGTCACCCGTGGTCGGAGGAGCCGTCTGGGTGGTAACCGAACCCGAGGAGGCGGTGGGCTGAACTCCCAGCACAAAGCCCACAGCCGTTGGCTGGGTGGTCACAGCACCGCTGGAATCGATGCTCACCACGGCGACTGGAGGCGATGGCGAATCATTGGGAGCCGTGTTGGGGTTGTTACCCGTCAACACCTGGATGTTTCCGCCGGAAATGTCCACGCCGGTGACACCACCGCCGCTGTATGTGACAGAAGAAGCCACGCTGCCATCCGCGTTCAAGACGTTAATCGTCACCGTGGCTTGAGCTTCGGAAGTACCAGCTCCGACGGCTGTCCCTGGATCAACGGTCACCTGGACCTGCTGGCCATTGATGGTCATTGTGCGGGTTTCCCGTCCCTGCACAGCCGTCACATTTCCCATAGCGCCAGTACCTTCAATCAAGAAGGCAGGTGGATTGAAATCGGGTTCCCAGCGCAGGGCCAGGTATCTGGTTTTGACCGGCTGGGATGGCTTCACTTTGATGGTTCCAGTCCCCACTTTGTCTTCATAAGCCACAACTGGCTTGGCGTTGTTGAAATCTGCCGGATCAAAGGCGAGACGGCCTCTCCAGTCCTCCTTCTCAGGCAGTTTCTCGAAGGCAAAGACCTCAAACCGAACGGGTGAAGGTGAATGCACCGACGAAAACTCGTTCATGACACGCACTTGGCCCATGTCATAGATGAGCGTGCGGTATTTTTCATCCGACTCGGGGAATTCAAATTTGTTGAATGCGGCAGCGGAATCAATCCCGTTCACCGGTTTGGGAGCAGCATAGACCAAACGACCACCACCAAGGCCGCCGGCAAAATTCATCGGCTGCCCCTTGCTGCCTGTGGCATCCTGCTTGAGGGCATAGCCACGGTCCGTCTGCCCCCCCGTCACATTCAGGGTGCGTATGATGCCGCCTTTGGACAGCACAAACTCAAACTTCAAAAATTTGGCCTGAATCCCGGCAAACTTGAAATTGATGGAACGGTCCGCGGCTGAGAACACCTTTTCCTCCAAAACAGCCCAGCCACTTTTATCCGCACTGGCCGACAGCGCCACCTTGCCTTCAATTCCATCGTTCACCAACGAGGAGTTTGAAACCATCACAGGCTTTCCGAAGCTAATAATGAAGAAACTGCTGCCCGCGTTCAGCGTGGCCGCTGCGGTGGGATCCGCCGCATTCAGCAGATTGTCCACCTGACCGATACCCGATGAACTATCAATGCTGGCTGATGAGTGAGCCCCCTTGGCAGCCACATTGACCGGCTTTTCCTGCATGATTGGGATGCGCGACCACTTGGCTTGCAAGGAACTGACAGCCAGCAAGCTGGCGAGGAAGACGAGGGTTGATGCGGGCTTCATGGTCATTTATTGAAAGTGGTGAAAAGGGCAGACATGAAAAATATAATGGCATCGACAAGGCCAATGCTAATATTGTTTGAGCAGTCACAGACAGTTACATCACAAATACCGTTGAGTGTAAATAATTTTTGTGTGTCAGGAGTGAAGAAATATCACTTGATATATTATAATTTCCATATATTTTCGGGTCATGAAATGTCCACACTGCAATGCTAGTGTTGCTCCTCTGCAAAGAGGCTGTGACACCTGTGGGTTTTCCGCCACGGCATTGCACCCATGTCTTGGAAATCAATGGGTTAGGCTCGAACGAATCACTGACAGCGCCCACTGTTTGCGACTTGAGGAGAACAGGCAGGCGGAAGTCATTTTGGATGATTTTGAGCGAAGTTTCCCACAAGCGTTTTTTGCCGCATACTTAGGCACAATTCCGAAAGAACTCAGACCCACGGAAGTTGGCTTCTGGCTGCTAAACCAGGGAGCATTTAACACCCACTCTCTGCACAAACGAAATGACTTCGGAGTCGTTTTGGTGATCGATCCGCACATGCGAGCCGCAAGCATCACTTTGGGCTATTCGATCGAAGCCTGTTTCAGCAAGCCGGATCTTGCCAAAATACTGCGTGAGATGGCAGCACATCTGACCGCCGGCCGTTTTGGCAAAGCCATTGAGACTGCGTGTCTGGGCTGCGCCAGGCAATTGAGAAAGCATGCCCAAAGCACACGATGGACGCCGGATGGCACGCTCAATCCAGGAATGGGCCTTGAGCCGCTGCGCGGCGGGCACCGGCCAGTTTCAAGAGCCCGCGCAAATTTGACCCACGACTCCCAGCCTTAGCAAAAACTCATGTCCCGTAGAAAGCCTGTTCTTTTGATGCTCTGCGCGTTGTCTCTCAACGCGCTGGCGGAAATGCAACCAAGCGCCGAGAGTGGTGAGCCTCTGCCATTGCCGCGCTGGAGCAAGGAGGAACTGCAGGCATTCCGTGACAACATGCCAGGTGTCAACGCCACGGGCGTGCTTCCGCCAGAACCCATCTCCCAGGCCGATATTAACGAACTCCTGCTGGGACCGGTGACCGGCGGCCCGCGGCTGGATGGACACTTCAACAGCCAAGACAGCCTGTTGTCTCCCCGGTTGCAGCCAGAGGGCATGCGTTTTTTTCTGCCTGAATCCGTCCTCAGCGCGCATGAAAGCCGCCCTATCACGCAAAAAAACGAGCCGACGCCGTTATCCTTCCTCCATGAGGTGACTCCAGAGTTTCTTGCCAGCGCGAGGCAGGCTTTGCCTGGCGAGTATTTCATCGACCCTGATCTGCTGCTGTCTGAGATGCACCGGGAGGACATGACCCGCTTCCTGGAATTCCATGCGAGGGATGCACGCATCAAGCTTTATGTGCTGGCCATTTCACATGACCGGCGAATCACAGACGGCACCTCCCTTGATGCCGTTGCCTCCGGCGCTCTTTTGAAAAATGACTCCTGCCTGCTTGTTTTCCCCCTGGGCGAACCGTGGCGAGCACGCCTTTTTCTGAGCAAAGGCATTCACGACCAGACTTCCGCGGTGTTTCTTGGCGAAACCATTCAAGCCTGCCTGCGGGAGTCCCTCCACAGCAGCGACGAGCACGATCAGTTGAAACGCTACGCCGTGCATCTCTCCACCCGCTTGTTCTGGCTGCAAAAAGCGCTCGGCGGAGCGGCCGCCAGCCCTCAAGACAAATCAAAGCCATCAGCCTTGGCTGAAGTATTGGCGGAGAAAAGCGCCGGCACAAACCTGATGAACGCGAGCACTGCGGATCATGTCATTTGGGCTGTCTCCACACTATTGATCCTAAGTTTGGCCGTAGCTTTCGTGCGCTGGTTGCGGCACAGGCATCAGACCAGGCTTCGTGACCGCGTGTGGATCCTGGCCGAAAATGAAACCCTTCCAAGACTGGGCGGGGCCTTCACCGGCGGCGGCGGCGGCATGATCCAGTATTAATTTACCTCCGTCGCAAGAACGCAGTGACTGCAAAAGCACTTTTAGAACTTCAATTTGTCAAAATTAATCCTTGGGTGATAATTCCCCGATTGACCGTAATAACCTGATGGGATGAATCCAGAAACCATTCAGTTCCAATGCGATTTTTGTCGCACCGTGCTGACAGTGCCTTCCCATATGGCAGGCATCTCTGGTCCGTGTCCTCATTGTGGGCAGACCATCACGTCTCCTCACCCATCCGCCCCGCCAGTAAACGCCGCTCCGCAATGGCCGCCCGCGCCTGCAATTCCGCCAGCACAACCGGCGACTTGGCCACCTCCGATGTCATCGACTCCAGCGGGATCTGTTGCTGGCAGCTCAAGCACAGCGATGAGCGGTTCGGGACTGCCCCCAAAACGCGCTCCTGGCCAGCCGCCTCTGACTGCCAGCCTGGGGGTGAATACGCAGCCATCCTGGGGTGCATCCGCAACTCCTGGGCCAGTGAACGCCCAGGTGGGCGGTTCCGGCACGCTGCCAAACCAATCACGCCTCATTCCAGGCGCGCCGGTTCTCCCCAACATGATGCATGGAGGCGGTTCTCCCATGAACACCGTTTTGTCATCCCCCCTCCAGGGAACATCCCTGCTCGGACGCGAAGTTCCCGGAGCCCCCTCCACTCCTGTTACCCAGCATCTGCATGCGCCTGGGGCTCCTTCGCTCAGCCTGGGTGGCAGGAACGATCATGCGGCCCCCGTCTCCCCCCTGCCAGCATCCACCGGACGCAACATCGCGGAGTTGCGTGCCCCGCGTGGCACCAATTTCATCCGTCTGGCATTTGCCGCGTTGTTCATGCTCGGGTTTATCGGACTCGTCGGCTTCCTCCTGAAAGATTACCTTCCCGGTTCGCTGAACGGCTTGATCACATGGATGGAAACTGCGGAGACGCCCGCCCCTGAGGACACCGCGTCTCCCAAAGCGTCCGTTCCGCCCCTGGTTTCACAAGCATCGCCGCCCACCATCCCCAACCAGCCAGATTCCTCTGCGGCGACGCCAACACCTCCGATGGAGACTCAACTGCCGCCGGATGGATCGCTGCCAAAAACTCCTGGATTTGACCCAACCGAGCCAGCCGGTGGAAAAGCGCCAGAAGCAGAGGCGAACACTGCCGGAACCCCGCCACCAACGCCAATCACAACAGTGCCGCCCCAGGAAATGACGGCCATGCGGACGGCCGTTATCGAGGAGGCGGCCACCCCGGGCGCAAGCGTTCAAGGAAACGCGCCTGACAGCCCTCACATTGATGAAGACATCCCGGACGAGGCCGCCACCGCCACCGAGTCGCTCAAAAAATTCCTCGCGGCAGGTTCACTCAGCGAACGCCTGAAGCACACGCTGGGCGCGGAACACATGCAGCCGCTCATGGAACGCTATTACAAGCACTCGGCGGACGGTCCTGTGGCGGTGGACCGCATCCAGTTCATTCGCATGGATCCCAATCCCGAGCTGGGCGCGGGCAGGCATTGCATCTTCAGCCTGGAAAACAAGACCTGGGAGTTTCCTGTGCCGGTGATGCTCGAAGAACACAAGGATGGGTTCAAAGTGGACTGGCTGGCCTTTGTCGAATTCAAAGATCGTATGTTGGAAAAGTTCCTTCAGGCCTACCAGGAAGGCCCGCCAGCGCGTTTCCATGTCGGCATCATCCGTCATCACTATTTTGAGGACAACGTGCCCAATCTCGATCGTAAAGATGCCTTCCGCATCACCCCGGCACCGCCAAACACGTTTCATTCCTACGCTTTCATCGACAAAGAATCTCTCCTGGCCCAGCAACTGCGCACCCGGCTCCCGTGGGAAACCCATGTTTGGGCCATCGTGGAGCTTGAGTGGAAAAAGCTGGGCTCCCAGCAATGGGTGGAATTGAGCGCGATGCCCCAGATGCACTGGTACTCGCTCCCGGTTGCGTCCAAGCCCATTTCCACCCCCCAGACATTCCCTGAGCAGGAGGAAATGCCGCCTGGCATCTCCAAGAACGGCAAAGGCAGCAAGTCTGCCGGTGCCAATCAAACGCCCCCCGGGATTTCCAAGTCCACGCCAGATTTGCCGACAACGATCAGGCGCCCTCTGCCAGCAGGCAGGTGATCGCAAAAAAGACGCCTGCCCGAGGTTGAGCGGAAAA
The DNA here is from genome assembly GCA_003506995.1 of Verrucomicrobiales bacterium. Taxonomy (GTDB): domain Bacteria; phylum Verrucomicrobiota; class Verrucomicrobiia; order Verrucomicrobiales; family Verrucomicrobiaceae; genus Prosthecobacter. The sequence goes on along the minus strand of DNXB01000055.1, from coordinate 3,077 downwards.
AAACTCAGGCCAGCTCAAGACGACCGGTGCTGTCACCGATCCGTTCCGCAGGCACACCCATGCGGTCCAGCATGCTGAGATACAGATTCGTCATCGGCGTGTCCGAGGGAAGCACCGTGCGTTTCCCATGCTTGAGCGTGCCGCAGCCACCGCCTGCGAACAAAATGGGCAGGCTGTTATGATTGTGACGGTTGCCATCGCAGATCGCCCCGCCAAAGACAATCATCGAGCTGTCCAGCAGCGTGCCTTCGCCTTCTTTGATCGACTTCATCTTGTCCAGGAAGTAGCCGAACTGACGCAGGTAGAAGCGGTCGATCTTGGCGATCTTCGCCAGCTTCTGCGGATCACTTTGGTGATGCGAGAGGTAGTGATGCGCGTCAGGCACGCCGAGATCCGGGAAGCTGCGGTTGCTGCCATCGTGCGCCAGCATGAAGGTGGCCAGACGGGTTGTGTCGGTCTGGAAGGCCAGCGCCAGCAGGTCAAACATCACCCGGATGTGCTCCTCATAGGAGTCAGGAATGCCCTCGGGCACTTTCACATCCGGCATCTGCGCCTGAAATTTCTCGGCGCGCTCGATGCGCTGCTCAATGTCGCGCACAGAGGAAAAATACTCATCGATCTTGCGCCGATCTGCCGCGCCCACCTTGTTTTGCAGCGATTTGGCCTCTCCGAGCACCGTGTCGAGGATGCTTTTCTGCAAACGACGCTGACGCAGCGCGTCCGCGCCGCTGCCCGCCGAGGCACCGATGCCAAACATGCGCTCAAACACCAGACGCGGGTCCATTTCCGGCGCCATCGGCATCGACTCATTCTTCCATGCCAGATTGAACTGGTAGGCGCAGGAGTAGCCGGAATCACACTTGCCCGAGCTACGCTGCCCGTCCGTGCTCAGCTCCAGAGAAGCCAGGCGCGTGAGATGACCGATCTTCTGTGCCGCGATCTGGTCCACCGAGATGCCGAGCTGGATGTCCGAGCCTGCGGTTTTTTTCGGCTGGCAGCCTGTGAGGAAGGTCGCCACCGCGCGCGCATGGTCGCCACCGCCGTTGCCATGGGAATGAGCCCAGTCCTGCATCAGGCCGGAGATCACGGTGAAGTCATTGCGGTTTTTTTCGAGCTCCGTGAGCGATGGGGACAGCGTGTAGCCGCTGCCTTCGCCGCTTGGAAACCACTCGTTCACATTCACGCCGTTGGGAATGTAGAGCCACGCCGCCCGCAGCGGTTTGACCACCGCCTTGGGAGCTTCGGCGGCAAAGGAACGCGCCCCCAGAGACTCCAGGAACGGCAGCGTGATCAGGCTGCCCACGCCGCGCAGGATGTGGCGGCGGCTGGCAGAATGGGCGGCTAGGGAGGTTTCGCGAAATTCATTCATGATGGAAAACTACGAGAACGAGGGAAGAAACTTTCGTGCCATGGAACACCATCCATTACGCCTCGACGGGCGAAAGTAGTTGAAATTCCGGGGCGACGCGGCCCGATTAGTGGCCCCCGCAAAATCCCACCCATCAAAACATGAAGCAAGCCTGCCTCCTCCTCACTGCCATCACCACACTCTGCCTTCCCGCCCTCGCGCAGGATGCGGATGTCGCCATCATCGAACTCAAGCCCAGCGCGAATCCTTCGACACCGCTTGCTTATGAAAAGACCGAGCTTGCCGTCAAAGCCGGCCAGAAGATCAAGCTCACACTCAACAACACCGGCGGCATCCTCCCGCAGCCGCATAATTTCCTCCTGCTCAAGCCAGGCAAGCTGGATGCCGTGGGCGCCCTCGCCAATGCCATGCTCGCCGATCCTCAGGGCATGGCCAAGAGCTACATCCCCGAGGCCGCCAAGCCCGACATCCTCGCCAACACCAAGCTCGTGCAGCCCAACGCGAGCGAGACCATCGAGTTCACCGCCCCTGCCGAAGCCGGCGACTATCCCTACATCTGCACCTTCCCCGGCCACTGGATGCTGATGCGTGGCGTGATGCACGTCACCAAGTAATCACCACCCACCCAACGCGCCTTCATGAAACACATCTTCACCACCCTTCTCGCGGCTTTCGCGCTTTCCTCCGCAGTTCACGCGCAGGACGGCAAACTCGAAGTCGCCGGCCTCACCTTCAAAATTGAAGCCCCCTGGGCCTCCGTCGAGAGCACCGGCATGTTCCGTGCCGGCACGCTCAACGCCAAGGTCGAAGGCGTGGAAAAGCCGCTGGAGGCCGTCTTCTACCACTTCCCCGGCCCCGGCGGCGGTGGTGGTGTGCAGGCCAATGTGGACCGCTGGCTCGGCCAGTTCGCCTCCAAGCCCGAGTCGAAGACCGAGGAGATCGACGCGGGTGGCAAAAAGATCACCCTGGTGACCGCCACCGGCACCTACAACGACGGCCCGCCCATGGGCGCCAAGACCCCGCGTGAAAACTACACGCTCATCGCCGCCATCGTGCCCACCGAAGACTCCAACATCTTCATCAAGCTCGCCGGCCCCAAAGAAGCCATCGCCAAACTAGCCGAGGGTTTCAAGAAAATGGCCGGCAGCCCGTTTGTGAAGTAGTCAGGGACACTCAAACAGTTCGACCCCACCAATCAAAGCGGATGGCCCGGCCATCCGCTTTTTTTTATTCGTTGGGAAAACGCCTTTTCACCGGGTGAACAGGCGCTTTGGACCGCTCACGAGACGAGGCGCGGACAAATCGAAAACGGACTTGGCACGAGCGATGCTAGTTCATTGTCTCGGAGTCCATCCAACTAACGACTTATGCTCAAACACACATCCACTCGAAACAGGAGCGGCCTTGCCCTGGCAGCGCTCGCCGCAATCACATCCATTGCATTCAGCCTCGGCGAAGTCCACGCCCAAGACGCCGCAGCGCCCGCCCCGGCTCCTGCGGTGGAGGCGGCTCCCGCGCCTGCCCNNCTACTCCAGCCGCAGCACCCGAGGCTGCGCCCGCAGAAGAAGCCAAAGGCCCCTCGGTGGAGTTGTTCACCACCAACAACCTGTGGATGATGATCGCCGCCGCGCTCGTCTTCATCATGCATCTGGGCTTTGCCTGCGTTGAGTCGGGCCTCACCCAGTCCAAGAACACGGTGAACATCCTG
>DNXB01000574.1 GCA_003506995.1 Verrucomicrobiales bacterium | reverse complement strand
CGCCGGATCACCTCTTGTGCTTCTTGTGTTCCACGTTTCTTGAATCCCATGAGGATGATACGCGCTGAACTCGCGCTTTTATCTTCTATTTTATTGCCGGGTTAATAGTATCACCATCCATCATGACCGCCGTCGCTCGCCTTGCTTGCCTTTGGTTTCTGGCCTTCCTTCCGGTGCTCGCGCAGACCGGGCCGGGCCTTAATCCAAGCCTTCAAGAGCTTCGCAAGGCTCCGGTTCCAACGGATCAATTTGGCAACCCAATTACAGTCTCGCCGCCATCAGCGGCCGACCTCAAAGCCGAACACCTCGCGCAAAAGGAACGTGCGGACAAGATTCGAGCGGAGGATGAACGTCAGGCATTGGAACATCAGCTCCGCGCCAATGAACAACGTGAAGTGGAACGGCGCGCCGATGAATTGCAGGCTCAAAACCAAAGGAACACCCTTGTCTATGTCGTGCTCGCGGTCGTGGCCACCCTGTTTGTTTCCCGCTTCTTCAATCGCCGCAGTTAATGTTTGGAAAACATTCCTCAACCTCTCACTCCCATGATCCACCCCCATTCACTCCGTGTCCTGACAGGTCTTGCACTGCTCTCAGTCTTCGCCGCCAACATACAGAATGCCCACGCCGAACTGCCGCCCTATGTTTATGCGGAGTGGCAGGCGAAAAGCCCCGAGGTGCTCACCATTCAAGCGCATGAGGTCAAGAACGACGGCGGCGCGATCACGGTGAACGCCAAGGTCACGGCGGTCGAGCGTTCCGGTTCCGGCCTGAAGCCGGGAGACACAATCCGGATCGGTTACCATTCGGTGAAGCAAACCATGCCCGGCCCCAGTGAAGCGGCCATTCTGGAGAAGGGAAAAAGCTATCGCGCTTATCTGAGCAAAAACGAAGCTGACGGCGACTACGGCCTGGCTGCGAAAGGTCACAGCTTTGCGGCAGCGACCGCAGAGTTTCCGCAGTGGCACGGGCAATACGAAGGGGATGCGGAGTTCTCGACCCAGATCATCAAGACGCAGGTCGGTTGGGCCGATTTTTGGGAGCGCATGCGTCTCCCTGCCCCGCAGGCGCTCGATGAAACGAAGGTGATGGCGGTTTACATCGCCGTGGGCGAGCGCCGCACGGGCGGCTTCGTTCCGCAAGTCATCAGCGCCACCGAGCAGGGCGGAAAACTGGTGATCGTTTATACGGATGGAGCGCCTTCACCCGAGTCGTTCGTGACCCAGGTGATCACGCATCCGTGGTTCATTGCCATTGTGCCGAAATCGACCCTGCCGGTGGAGACGAAGAAGCAAGAATGACGAAGGTCGCTGAGCCCGAAGATCATATTTGATGGCATGCGGCGGCGCTCGGACATCGGGAAGATGCACTTTGAATGATGCTGATCCCGGAGGGATTAAAGAAATTAGCCAGGGGTCGCAGACCCCTGGAATGCGGCAAAGATCATTTTCAGTTCAAGACCGCATGCCGGAGGTATGCGAGAAGGGAGCGTGGAGTCCATGTGCTCCTCTTGCATCCCTGCCGGGATGCGACCTTGAGAGAGTCTGGGGTGTTACTTGGTCCGGGGGTGGCACTCGCTTCGCGAGTTTACCCCCGGCTGCCTTCTTCGATCCCTTCGGGATCAGTTCTTGGACATCTTCGCCAGCCGCTCGTCGCTCTCCAGATGCCCGGCCCAGCCGAAGTGGCAGCGGAATTCGAAACAATCGTGCATTTGCTCGAAGGGACCGGTCCATTCGGGCTTGTTGGAGGCGACGGTGATGTCTGAGGGGGAGAAGCCGGTGATGGGGAGGCGCTGAATGGCGAAGGCGTCGTTGAGGAGGCGGGTTTTCTGCCAATTGAGGCCCATGAGCTGGGCGCTGACGCAATCGACGGCGACGGGATGTGTGCCGGCAAGTATGACGCCGCTTTCGACGGGATCGCAGGACATGGGTCCGTCGCCATCGCCGCCGATGATGCCATCGACGATGGTGAGGTAGCGCAGCGGTTTCTCACGACGTCTGCCGGTGCCGTCGAAGTAGAAGAAGCACTTGTGCAGGTCGAGGATCATGCGCCAGGCGGTGTTGTTGCCATGCCAGTTGCCGGAGCGGACGACTTCCTTGGTGTCGCCGAAGATGACGCGACCGAGTTTTTTGAGCGGCACGAAGAGCTTGGAGAGGAAGAAGCGGCCAAAGAGGATTTTCTTGGCGGTGCGCATGAGCGTGCCTTCGAGCGCGCGTTTGGCGGAGGATTCGGCGAACTGATCTCCGCCTTCGGCGGGCGTTCCTTCAGTGTGTCGTGGGAGCCAGTTCGTGCGCGGCGTGGTGCCGACGAGGTTTTTCAGCGCGACGGTGAGGCCGACTTTTTTGTGTGTCTTGAGCTTGGGGATGTTGATGAGCACGTCCGCGTTCATCGGCGTGCGGCAGATGCGGTATTCGTGGTGCGGATCGGTGTGCTGGCGGTTCGTGGTGGCGAAGTCGTAACTGGCTCCATAAAGCTTGCCGAGGCCTGGATGGCCGAGGAACTCGCTGTCGGCATCGAGATGGATGTCCACAGAGCCGGAGGGGTCGCTGTTCAGCTCACGCTTGGCGATGGTGACGCCGTCGTCGATGGTCCACTCCTCGCAGCGCATGTCGAACAGGAGAAACGCAATGCCTGGAAACTCCTGCGTGAGGTCGGTGATGAGATCATCGAGTCGGTGCAGGCGGCGGATGGTGTCGAAGGACGAGTCACTCTGCGGCGCGTCGCAGAGCGTGACGGAGCCACGTCCTTGCAGCTTGCCTGCGGCCCAGCGTGCGACGGCGCGCACGACAGCGGGATGCGTGATGATGGTGAGCCAGGCGTTTTCGTCCTCGGGCTTGCTGGCGTTGTGCTCTTTGACCCAGTTCGGCTTGAGGACGACGCGGTCGCCCGGCCTGATGAAATCGCCGGGAAGCTCCAGCGCGGCGATGGCGGCCTCGATTTGCCGCTGAAGCGCTGGAGCGTCATCGTAGCTGGCGCTGCCGCTGAAGACGGAGACCTTGGGGGAGCCGAACGAGGAAGGAGAAAGAGTGTTCACGAGGATGCCGGGCTATTTAAGAGCGGCATGTTCCCTTTGCAACGCGGCTGCATCTGCCGAAACATCGGCGCATGAGGAAAACCATGCGGATCATGCGCCTGACACTGACCCTCGCCCTCGCGGCGGCGATCGTCGGCGTGATCTGGCAGCGGCTGGGGCCACGGCTGGAGGATTTGCCGGACTCGGCGGTGAAGCCAAAGCCCCTCGACCCGGCGTTTATACGGCTGACGCCGCGTGAAACGGCCACGCTGCCGCTGGCCACACGGTTCGACATGCCGCTGGGAACGGAGCATGGCGCGTTCACCTACAATGCGCGGGCGTTTCGCATTGAGCGGCATCTGGGCGATGATTTGAACGGCATCGGCGGCGAGAACTCCGACCTGGGCGATCCCGTTTACGCGGCAGGAGCAGGACGGGTGGTTTATGCGGGCAATCCGGGCTCCGGCTGGGGCAAGATGATCCTCATCGCGCACCGCCTGCCGGAAGGTGACGAACTCGGACCGGTGGTGCAGACAATGTACGCGCATCTGGAGTCCATGAAGGTCCGCACGGGGCAGACCGTGCAGCGTGGCGATCCTATCGGCACCGTGGGCACGGCAGACGGGGCCTATCTGGCACACCTGCATTTTGAGGTGCGGGTCGGACCTTATGTGAATCCTGGACAAGGATATGCTGACACCGCCTTGAACCGAAAATCGCCGGAAACGTTCATTCGCACCCAGAACGGGGCCGGGCCGTCCGTATTGAACCCGGCCCCGCAAAAAGACTGAAAAACACCCAAGAACCTCTGAAGGAAGGCACCTCCAGCACGTCATTTTCAACAGCCATTTAACTCATCACATGCGTCTCTTGTTCCTCATCTGCCTGCTGCCGCCGTTCATCCAGCATGCCTCCGCGCAGCCGGTGAAAGCGGCCCCGCCGCAGCTTGCCTGCGAGGCTCTTTGCGCGGAGCTGTTCATGGCGATCCAAGCCAACCCCGGTCAGATGGTGATGCGCCTGGAGGATGCGCTGGTCATCAACAGCGCCTGTGCCGGTGAATTGGTGACAACGGCCATGGACGCGGTCAACGCCGATCCAGCGCAGATGAGCCTGATTTTCGAGACCGCGCTGGAGATGGCGCCCGAGAGGGCGGCGGTGATCACCGCAGCGGTGAAGCATTACACGCCCCCCGTGGTTGTGACGACCGCCCCTCAAGAGGAGGTGCGGCGGGCGGAATTGCCTGCTCAGGCCAAATCCCGCATTCTTCCAGGGGAGGAACTGCGCCGTGCCGAGCTGCCGTTTTACTCCCACAGCCCGCCGATGGTCGAAGTGCGACGGGCGGAGATTCCGGCACAGGCATCCACGGAGATTTTCCAACCAGGGCAATCCATCCATCTGATGAGCGTGCCCAGGGCAAAATTGATGAGGTGAGGCACGGGCGTTTGATCCGCCGGAGCGGAATCTTTGCGATCAAAAGGCCCGTTGAAACGCTGACCGTCCTTTTACTGCAAATAAAGCGTGGTGCCTGGCGGCGGGCGCTTCTGCCAGAGCCGACGCGGAGAAGTTCCCGGACGTTTGGCGGCGGCAGGCTTCCCATCCGCCAAAATGGCGCGCTTGATGGTCACCCCAGGAGAAGTGCTCGTTGCCACGGGGGTTGCCACCACTTTGACTTTGACCGCTTCCGGCGGGTTTTCAGTCCGTGGCCATTCTGGCTTCACCGCGACCTCAGGCGGCGGGGCTGCGACAATGTCATGCTCGCCGAGCGGCACGGCATCCTCGGCGGCGGCCAGGGAGCCTGCGCCAATGACTTCCACCGGCGTGCCATGCGGGGTGTGCTCGAAGAAAATCGCCGCCATTTTCGTGGGCAGGCGGATGCAGCCGTGGGACGCCGGATAGCCGGGCAGATAGCCTTCATGCATGCCGATGCCGCCGACAATGCGCATGAAGTAACGCATCCGGGCGCCGACAAACTTCGTGCCAGGCGGTCGTGGATCACGCCGGGAATCCACATCTTCCCTCACCATGTTGCCAAACTCGTCCGCGTAGCACCCGTACAAAGATGAGCGATGGTCGATGTCTTTGTCGAGGATGCGGAATTTGCCGTTGAGCGTGGCATTGCCCTCGCGCCCTGAAGAGATCGGCGAGAGGCCGACAAGCTTGTCTCCTTTGAAATAACGCAGCCGCTGCTCGGTCAGGTCGATGACGATCCTCGGCTTCCCCTCCACTCCGTCACCCGCCCACCAAGAACGACTGTCAGCAGGCGGCGTCGCGGCGGATTTCGAGGCTGTGGAACAACTGCTGATGCCAATGACCGCGTGCAATGGCAGCAAGAAGGCAAGAAGTCGTGAGAGAATCATGCGGTGTCAGGCTGCAACGTTCGCGCCAATTTTCCAGCAAGAAATCGGGCAAAAAATGACCGGGTCAGGCGTAAGGCACCGGCGTGCCGGTGCTGTTGGCCAGCGCTTTGAAGCGCACGATCAAATCGTTGGTGAGCTTGCCGGGCGTTCCATCGCCAATCGGGCGGCGGTCATACTGCACGGCGGCGATGACCTCGGCGGCGGTGCCGGTGAG
>DNXB01000506.1 GCA_003506995.1 Verrucomicrobiales bacterium | reverse complement strand
TTCGGCGGTGCGGGGATCGAGATGTGCCAGGCCGTGATGATGCTCGCGGATGCCGATCTCATTCCAACTGGCTCGTCCCGGTTCGTTGTTGAGCATGAAGGTGGACACGCGCGTTGTGTCCGTGCGCAGCGCGAGCACCAGCAGGTCGGTCAGCAGGTGGGCATGCTCCAGGTAATCGACCGGCACGCCTGAAGGCAGCTTGATCTCGGGCGGATTCTCCAATTGATGGCGGGAGGCGAAGTCGATCCGGCGTTCGATGGAGCGGACAGCTTCGAAGTATTCGTCGATCTTCTCCTTGTCGATGCCGCCCAACTGGCTGCTGAGCCGTTTCGCATCTTCACGCACCGCATCGAGAATGCTGGTGCGATATACGTCGGCCTTGGGGTCGGCAAAGAGACGGTTGTAGATGTCCTGCGGGTTGAATTCCTTGCCCATCGGCGATGCGGGGCCGCGCCAGGAGATGTTGGTCTCGTGCATGCTGCGGCTGTCCGAATCGCAGCCGAGTTCCAGAGATGGCAGCCGCGTGTCTTTGCCGACTTGATTGGCGATGAGCTGATCCACGGAAATGTCGGTGCAGTAACCGCCGCGATCCTTGTCATTCAGCGGAGCGCTGCTGAGCCACGGGGCTGTTCCGAGCGGATGGCCGTTCGCGCCGACCTCACCATGCCGTGCATTCAGGCCGCTCAAGACCAGCACATGCTGCCGCGCGGGCGCGAGAGCGGCGAGCGTCTTGCCAGGTTGATAATCCGCGCCCTCGGTCTTTGGCAGCCATTCGTCGTGATTCACGCCTCCCGGCACAAACATGAAGACGGAGCGCAGGGGGGCCGCCTTGGCCGGCGCGGACATGATCTCCAGCCAGGGCAGCGCGAGCATGGAACCAGCGCCGCGAAGCAACGTGCGGCGTGAGAGAGTGCGTTTGTGGAGAATATTCATGTCACAAGGTGTCCGATTTGGTTTTCAGATGGCGGAAAGGATAACTCTTCACGATTTCAGTGATGAGCGTGGAGAAGCGATAGTCATCGGCCTCGGCCTTCTTCACAATGCCGTGAATGGTGGCGATGTCATAATGCTGCACCGGCCGGCCGAGCGCGTAGGTGAAGAGATGCTCGGTCAGGCAGCGCACGAATTCGTTCCGCTTGGGGCCGCGCAGCATGTCCTTGAGCCCGATGGGACCGTTGAACTTAGTTCCGTCCTTCAAAGTGCCGGAAGGATCGATCTCCGCCCGGCCTTCGGTGTCGCGCCAGACACCGATCGCATCGTAATTTTCCAGCGCCAGCCCGGGAGGATCGAGCCTCGCGTGGCATGAGGCGCAGGCCGCATCGGTGCTGTGCCGCGCCAGTTTCTCGCGGATTGGCAGGCCGCCTTGCACCACGGGAGTTGCATCGAGATTCGGGACATTTGGCAAGGGCGGCGGCGGCTCCTGACCCAGCACCGTCTCCAGCAGCCACTTGCCGCGTTTGATCGGATTCGTGTGCGTGGGATTCGAGTTCACCATCAAGATGGCCCCGGCGGTGATGATTCCGCCACGGCGACGGTCCGTGATCGGGTAACGCAGCCATTCCAGGCTGCTCGGTTTCGCCACACCTGTGAATGGCCTGTTCTCGATGCCATACACATTGCACAGCGTGAGATTCAGCCAGGTGAAGTCAGGATCAACGAGGTCGAGCACGCTGCGATCCTCCGCCATCACCGTGGCGAATAGCAGCAGGATTTCAGACGCGAGCGCCTCATTGAAGTGCTTCAGCCGGCCATTGAACGCGCCGAGCACGGACGGATCCGGCGCGTGGCTGCTGATGTTTTGAATGCGCAACCATTGCAGGCTGAAATCACGAATGAACTCCTCCGCGCGTGAATGCCTGAGCATGCGCCGGGCCTGCGTGGCGAGCACTTCGGGATCACGCAGCGTGCCCTCATCCGCCGCATGGGTCAGTTCAGGATCGGGAATCGTGTCCCAGAGAAAATAGGAGAGTCGCGTGGCCAGTTCGTGATCCGTCAGAGGCCGCACACCGCCCTTTTCCTCGCTGGCGACGCCGGATTCGAGGCGAAACAAGAATTGCGGCGCCACCAGAATCGCGCGCATGGCCACGGCCATCGCTCCGCCGCGATCTTCGCCGTTCTTGATCGCCAGATTGTAGAAGCCCGTGTAGCGCGTCACCTCGCTTTCCTCCGGTGGACGGCGAAAGGCACGTTTCAACACATCCGCGATGATCCCACGGTCGGTCCCCGCCGAATCGCCGCCACGTTGCTGACGACCCGTGCGACGAAAAAACGCCTGCTGTATATCTTCGCGCGCGGTAAGTTTTTCCGCCGCGTCGAGATACTTCTCCATCAGGAATGGCGGCAGGTTCAGTGACTCCGCCATCGAATCGAAACCGTGCGCCGCCGGATCGGGCGGCAGATGCACGAGCGGCTCCTGAAACTGCCGGTGCAGGACGAAACGGACCATCTCGGGCATCCCGCCGCCTTTGCGCTGTGGATCGTAAAACGCCACCCGCCGCTGAACGCCAAACAAATCGGCCACCGTGGCATTGTATTGCCTCGCCGTGAGCCGGCGTGGCGGCACATGCCCGGGGTCAGGCGCACCACCTTCCATCGGTCGCGCCAGCATCTGCTCGATCCAGTCCGTCAACGCCAGCCGCTGGTCTTCACCGGGCTGTTCCTCGTCCGGTGGCGGCATCTCGCGATTGTGCAGCATTTCCCAAACACGCCTCCACACCTTGCGCTCCGCGAGCACGGTGGCTTCGGTGCCGAAACGCGCCAGATTCAGCTCGCCCTCTTGTTTCTTCTCGTTGTGGCAGTCGAGGCAGTAGGTCTTGAGCGCCGGCTGCAACGTCTTCGAAAAATCCTGTGCCCCGACATTGGCGGCACAGGCGAACAACAGGATGGCGATGCGTTTCACGGCGGAAGAAACTGCGAGAAGGCGTTTGGGTTGTGGCAAAAAGGGATCCCGAGGATCACCTGCGCCTATGGCAGAACGTCGAAGGCGGGCGGTTTCCATCGCGCCTTGCTCAGCTCAGCGAACCCTGCCGCTTCATCTGGCGGGCTTTTCGCCACATCAGGAGCAGCGGCAGGAACCAGATCACGTTGATCCAGATCGCGTAGTTCATGGCGGCTCGCGCGATTTGGAAGAACGTGTCTTGCTTCATGGCGGCCTTCGCGATCGCATCGTTGGCGTGATCCGCCACCGCCGAGCTGCCGAGGGCAAAATCGCGGGCCACTGCCAACCCACCTTCGGCCGCATGCCAGCCGACAGCGCATCCTCCGAAGGCCGACCACCCGAGGGCGCAACCGCCAATGACCCACACGCCGAATCCAATGCCACCCCAACATGCCACACCGGCGGCCAGTCCGCCGAGTGAGAGCAGCCCAACTGCACAGCCACCGATGCTGATCGGGGCAATGGTCATGGCACCAAACGCACCGATCACACCGATGGCGAAATCGCCCGCCGCGAACCAGGCATTCACGGCCCGGACAGGTTCGCCGCGTTTTCTGCCGAAGCGCATGTGAACGAGCGGCAGGCCGAGGAGGCTGAGCTTGCTGCGATATTCCAGGAACGGCACGCCCCACTTCCCAACAGGCAGATCTTTGGCGGATTCTTGATTCGTTTCACACAGGGGAAGTTTGCGGTTCTGCCGCTGCGCCCAGAGCAGTCCGCCAATCCCGAAGAGCAGGTTCATCGCGATCAATCCAATCAATGCCATGGTGAAAGCCGCTGGATGCGATTGGGCGAGCCAGTCTCCGGCAAACAAGAGCGCGATCAGTGTCGCTCCAAAGATTCCACCGCACACCGCCACCACTTGGTAGAATTTTTTGATCAGCACGCACTCCTCCTCGGATTTGGCGCTGTCCATGCTCACCTTGTAACCCACGCAGGCAGCCACGATCGCGAGGAGAGGCGCCAGCACCGCATTGCAGGCAGTCAGTGTGAGCGCCTTGGTGCCTGTGCTGCCTTTGGCGAGAGCCACGCCCGCGGTGGCCGCCGAAGCCGAAGTCGTGGCGAGCGGGAGTGCCGCCAGAACAGCGAAGGTGAAGGCGGCAGTCGGAGCCGTCTTGCGCAGCGTGCTCCCGAGCAGTCTTTCGACATGCTCCGTCAGCATCACGCGGCCACGCGCCAGCCGCTGCTTCACCGCGTCCTCGGACAAGCCGAGCGACTCCGCGACGGCTCCGACGGATTGATCCTGACGATAGTACAGCACCATCGGCTCACGGTAATTGGCCGGCAGCGACTCCAGCGTGCGCCACAGGATCGCCGCTTCCTGCTCGTTGATTGCGCTGTCGGCTGGCGAAGGTTCCTCGGAACTCGCATCGATCATCTCATCCAGATCGGCCGCCTTGGCCGTCGGCGTGCTCTGCTGCTTTCGCAGAAAATTGTGAATCACATTGCGGGCAATGCCGCAGAGCCAGCCACGCAGGTTGGTCTTCTCACGCAGTGTGCGCAGTTGCTGCCACGCGGTGATGAAGGTCTCCTGCGCGAGGTCTTCGCTCACATGCACATTGCCGCAGGCGCTGTAGGCCAGCCCGCAGACAAGGGATTGATGACGCTCCACGATGCTGCCGAATGCCTTGGCGTCGCCGCTCAGGCTGCGCTCGACGAGTTGCGCGTCATCGGTGGTTTTAGAGAGGAGGGATGTAGTTGTCATGGTCACTCTCCCAGTGGTCGGATCACGCCAAGTGGTGACAAAAAATGTTCGGTGAGTAGGTCACCCTCAAATACACCAGTAAGAAGGCATGCGCATCCCCACTGCGATGTTGTTACTGTTCTCTCCGAAGGCCTGCATTTCATCCTCGCTTCATCTCCAGTCCCGTCAGCGTCCCGGTGCTCGTGCCGAACTTGTCGGTTTCGATGCCGAGGCGTTGCAGCATGTNNCACAAGGGCGGCGGGTTGTTGGGCTCGAAGGGCAGATGCTGGCCGTGCTGGAAGCCGCCGCCAGCGAGCAGGACGGGCAGGTTCTTGGTGGAGTGGCTGCTGCCGTCGCCAAGATTGCTGCCGAGGAAGACCGTGGTGCAGTCGAGCAGGTTGGTGCCGCCTTCCTGCGATTGCTTGAGCTTGGAGAGGAGGTCGCGCACGGTCTTCATGGTTTCCACTTCGACGATCTTGAGCTGCGCGAGCTTGCTGGGATCCTTGCCGTGATGCGAGAGGTCGTGATGGCCGAGTGACACGCCTTCGATGGGCGGAGCGAAAGTGGAACCGGCGAGCATGATGGTGATGAGCCGCGTGGAGTCGGTGTGCAGCGCGAGATGACTGAGGTCAAAGATCAGGCGAGTGCGACCGATGAGATCGGCGGCGTTGGGGATGTCCTTGGGTGGCTCGACGTTGACCTTGGGCTTGGGTTTCTTCGCCCAGCTTTCGTCATTGACCATGCGCTGCTCCAGTTCGCGGACGCTGGTGAGGTATTCGTCGAGTTTGTCGCGGTCTTCGCTGCCGAGATTGGTGCGCAGGGACTTCGCCTGGTCGCGCACATCATCGAGAATGCTGCGACCGTCTTCGAGGCGACGCAGTTGGTCCTGCACATCATCAGCGCGACCTTCGAGGAACAGGCGGGCGAAGACTTTGGAGGGTGAGTTGTCGGCAGGAATCAAGGCACCAGTTCGAGTCCACGAGAGGCCGCCCGATCCTTCTCCCGACAAGGCGAGGCTGGGGAATCGTGTCTGCGTGCCGATGTGATCGGCAGCGAATTGGTCGAGGGAGATCGCGTTGCGGAATCCGGGCCTGCCTGCGCCAGGAGCACCCGTGAGGAAGCTAGCGGAGGCCTGGTGCGCGAAACTGGAGCCCATGCCTGCATGGGTCAAACCGGAGATGACCGTGAACTCGTCGCGGAAGTCCTTGAGGATGTCGAGATAGGGCGAAAGCGCGTAGTCCTTGCCGGATTGCGAGGGGAAGAAGTTGTCGGGATGTAGTCCGAGCGGCGCACAGATGCAGATCATGCGACGTGGCGGTTGTTTGCTGGCTGCGGCGCGTTTCGTATCATCAGCAAAGATGTCGAGCCATGGGAGCGCGAGCGAGATGCCGGTGGAGCGGATGAAATGGCGGCGGTGAATGTTCATGACGAAAGTCTCGGGTTAGAGGTTGTAATTGTATAGACTGCGTGTGCCACAGGGCACAGCGCGGACGTGCTCATCGCTGCTGTTCCATCTCCGCGATTCGTTCAAAGGTGAATTTGAGTTTCCCGGTGCGATTCCACCAATCTTCAATCTGTGCGGTGACTCGCTGGCATCTGGCATAATCGGTGTCACGCCAAACGACTCTCCAGTGAGCGTTTGCATATTCACCATTGCCTTCCACACCTTCTCGCGCAGTCGATCCTCACTGCCATAGAACACCTTGGGACCAACCTGTTTGGCTCGTAGAGCCAGCGCGAGCGCTGGAATGGCAAATTTCGATGTCGCCACTTGATTGGAGTTCATCAGCGTTGGCAGGATGAAGTGGCCCCCGCCCGCCTCTCCAGCAAGCAATTGCGCCTCGGCGCATTGGGTCAGCAGGCTCCACTCCTCCTTCCCGCCATGTTCAGCGAGGAAAAAGATGGCAGATGAATCGGGATCAAATGAGGTCGCACTTTTCGAGAAAGCTTCTTTTAGCCTCTGCACGACAGCCTTGCGGCAGTAGTCATCGCCATGTGCTTCGAGCACTTCTCCAGCATGGACTGCCATCTGAAGGTTTCCTCCGTCCAGGTTCACCAAGTTTCGCAGGGTTTGCACTGCAAACGCACGGTCCTCAGGCAGTTTGGAGTCCATCAGCAGCGCGGCCATGCGCACCTTGCCATAGAACCCGGCACCCTTCATGCCAATGCGAATGCCGTGTTCATAGGTCACCGTTCCGGCATCAGCCCACCACGCTTCGACAGCTTTGCGGGTGCTTTGCCGGATGATCGCGCTTTGATTGCTGAACCACCCGAACGAGAACATCCGCTCGCAGAATGAGCATCCTGATTTTAGCTCGATGATGGCCAAGGCCAGATCGCAGACCCGAACAAGTGCGGTCTCATCCGTGATGATTTGATGTGTAGCCCTCGTGGATCCCATATCCTCCAAAAGCGGCATCAGGCGCGGTATGATCTCTCGTCCCTGTGACAAGACCATGCTTGCAGGGTCATCTGGGTGCCTTTGCACGAAGGCGGTCAGTGACTCTTGATTTGCCGGCTGATAAGCAACGATGTGAAGCGGCATCTTGGATTCTGCCAGCCAGAGCGAAGGCGAATTCTTTGCTGTTATCCCCGCAGTTTTGAGCCGAGCCACTTCCTGCGCGGAGCCATTCAAAGAAACGACCAGCGCCTTAGCGCGATCATGCCACCAGCTCTCCGGGTGTTTTGCCACCACCGATGCCAGCCGTTCGGCAATGACTTGGCGGTCCGCTCCATCTCCCAACGCTGTCCTGGCCTCGGACCATCCACGGCTCACAGCATCGTGCGGCAAGACCTCCGAGAACATGGGGATTGCTGCCGTCATGACCC
Organism: Verrucomicrobiales bacterium; assembly: GCA_003506995.1. Lineage (GTDB taxonomy): Bacteria > Verrucomicrobiota > Verrucomicrobiia > Verrucomicrobiales > Verrucomicrobiaceae > Prosthecobacter. Next base: position 2,812 of record DNXB01000506.1, on the reverse strand, counting down.
AAAGCGCTGCAATGAGTAACAATGGCTTGTGATTGAGGTGTGAACTCTGCATGGCTATCACTTGCTCTGAAACAGGGTGCTCTGCACGACCTCGTGGATCAACGCTTTGAAGCCGTATTTGTTGTCGCGGATGTGGCTGACGATGGTCTCGATCTGGGGCTTGTCGGCGGTCGTCGGCGTTGCGCCGGTGCCGTAGGCGAGGAGTTTTTCGGTGAGGTTGCGGGCGAGTTGGTCTTTGTCTTCGAGGATGAGCTTCTTGTAGTCGTCGATGTTTCGGAAACGTCGCCCGTCGGGCAAAGCATCGCCGGGGTCCACCGCAGGGCCAGGGCGGACCCGGCGGCCTTGAGCGTCTTTTTCGCCGCCGTTGGTGAGGGCGCGGTAGTGATCGCGCCAGCCGCCGATGACATCGAAGTTCTCGAGTGCGAAGCCGGGCGGATCGATCTTCTTGTGGCAGCTCGCGCAGCTTTCGACGTTGCGATGCTTCGCGAGTTGATCGCGGATTGTCGTGGCACCGCGGATGTCGGGCTCGATGGCCTCGACATCGGGCGGCGGTTTCGGCGGCGGGGTGCCGAGGATGCGCTCCAACACCCAGGCACCGCGAATGATGGGCGAGGTCGTGGTGCCGTTGGCGGTGACCTTTAACACGCTGCCCATGGTGAGCAGCCCGCCACGATGACTGCCCGGCGGCAGCGCGACCTTGCGCATTTCCATGCCTTCGATGCCGGGGATGCCGTAATGCTTCGCGAGGCGGGCATTGAGGAAGGTGTAGTCGGAACTGACAAAGTTCATGAGCGGCAGATCATTCTTCAACACTTCGTCGAAGAACAACGAGGTCTCCTTGAGCATCGCCGTCTTGAGGATGTCGTCATACTCGGGGTAGAGCGTGCGGTCGGGCAAGGTGGCGTCGATGGCGCGGAGGCTGAGCCATTGGCCGGTAAAGTTCGTGTTGAATGCCTTGGCTTTGGGATCGCGCAAGAGGCGCTCGACCTGCTGGTGCAGCACGTCCGGCTCATGCAGCTTGTTCGCAGCGGCGAGCTTGAACAGCGTCTCGTCGGGCATCGAACTCCACAGGAAATACGAGAGGCGGCTGGCGAGCGCGAAGTCATCGAGCTTGGGCGCTTTCTCCTGGAGAAAGAGGAAGTCGGGCGAAACCAGCACGCCTTTGAGGCCGACACGCATGGCTTGCTCGAAGGTGTATTTTTGATCCAGCTTCGCCTTCACGCGAGCGAGGAAGGGTTTGATATCGTCATCGGTCACGTTGCGGCGAAACGCCCGCCGTGCGAACTCGCGCAGGATGCGCTCGGCATCGATCATGGGCTGTAGCGAGACGACTTCGAAGCGTTCGGGTGCGATGCGCTCTTGTTTCAGATCACCAAAGATCGCCTTGTGGCTCGGCGGTGGCCAGGACTCAAGGATTGGTCCCTCGACATCAACCCACTGGATCACGAGGCCGGGGCCTTTGTAGTTCTCCGCACCGACTTTCTCAACGGCCGGTGGTAGTGCGGGCAGACCCGTGGCGAGAATGCGAATGCGGTTCTCGGGTTCGAGTTGTTCGGTGAATTCGATCACGGTCGGCTTGTCGGCTGGAACGGCGAAGTAGTCGATGAGATGCTCCTCGGTCACTTCTTTGAGCGTGCCGGCGGTGACGCGGAAGGTGATCGGTTTGCCTTCGCTCTGAAAACCGTAGCCGGAAATGCGGAAGCGATACCTGCCGCGCACATGGCTGCGGAAGTTCCACATCGTCACGCGGATGTTGGCCGACTCCCATGCAGCGAAGATCGCCACGCCGTCGTCGGTGTGCCGGTAAACACTGCCCTTGGCTTTCACGGAGCGTTCTTCCCTGATGTCGAAACGCTTCTTCAAGATCCACGGCTGCGGCTCGTTCGCGATGGCTTCATCGAGCACGCGATCGGCGGCATCGAGGTAGCTGCGCATGAGATACGACGAGGTGTGCAGCAGCTCCGCGTTGTTGTCGAAACCGTTCGTCGAGGTGTCGGGTGGCAACAGGTCGGCCAAATCAACCTCTACGCCGAGCAGATCGCGCACGGTGTTCGCATACTCGGCGCGATTCAGCCGCCGCATCACCACACGCCCCTCAGTTTCCCGCCTGGCAGTCTCCGCCGCTGCCGCGCGCGTGCTGATCCACTCCATCAAGCTTTGCAGGTCCTTTTCAGGCGGGCGCGGCTTCTCCTTCGGCGGCATGTCGCCGTTCTTGAGTTGCTCGAGCACGGTCAACCAATGCTCGCGGTTCTTCTTGTCGGTGAAATCGTCCGACAGACTTGCGACGGCAAAGCGGCCTTTGGGTTTCGTACCGGAGTGGCACTTCTCGCAATGTTGGGCAAACAAAGCCTGCGCGGGAGTCTGCGCCTCCGCCGCCATGAGTTGTGAGATGCTCAAAACGGTTCCCATGACGAACACGCCCACACACGACATCGAATATGGCCGACGTCTTGCGGAGTGATGATGAACCTGGCTCGGAGACATATGACCGACATTCAATACAGTCGAAACCCATCACTTCGTTCGACCGCGACACGTTTTTGGCCTGTCGGGCGTCTCAAGCCACCCGTTCGCACGACTTCACTCTCGCCCCATCGGTTGTCGCGGCCCACTTCACCCGCCAACCGGCGATCTCCGTCGCATACTCGCGATCACTGTCATCGTGATACGCCGGTTGCGGCTGCTGGGCGAGCGATTGGTCGATGATGAGGCGCACGTCGTCCGGCACCAGGCTCTCGCAGTCCCAAAGCACCGGAACCGGTGGCGGCGGAGTGTCCGCAAAACCGCTGCGGGCATCGGGAACCGAGTCCGC
>DNXB01000126.1 GCA_003506995.1 Verrucomicrobiales bacterium | reverse complement strand
ATCGACGAGGCGCTGCTCCAGCACGGGGATTTCGGCAGCGGCCATCTCGGCGAGTTCTTTGTCTTCCTGGGACTTGGCCATGACGCGGTTCTCGGCCAGCTCGACCTGCGTTTTCTCGAAAGCATCCCAGTGGGTGAGGAGGTTTTGCAGGCTGCGGTGCTCACGCAGCATGTCGCCGGCCTTTTTGGCGTCGTCGTAGAAATTGGGGCGGCCGATGATGTCTTCGAGGTCGGCGAAGCGGGTGCGTTTGCCGGCGATGACGGCGGAGTAGTCCATGAGAAGCGGAGGGCGGAGGGCTTAGAGCGGAGGGGGCAGAAACGGGCAAAGAAAAACGGTGCCCAGCACGAAAGCGTGGGCACCGTTGGTCTAAAGTGAGAGGTTGGAGAGCTAGGCTTCGGCGGCGACTTCGGCAACGGCAGGAGCGGCGGCTTCGATCTTCGGAGCGGTGCGGCGGGCGCGGGTGGAGCCGTAGCGCTGGGCGAACTTGTCCACGCGACCGGCGGTGTCGATGAAGCGCTGCTCACCAGTGAAGTAAGGGTGGCAGGCGGAGCAGATGCCGATGCGGAGGTTTGGCACGGTGGAGATCGTGTTATACACAGCACCGCAGGTGCAGGTGATCGTCGTCTCGGAGGTCTTGGGGTGGATGTCAGCTTTCATGATGTTGGAGGCCACGTGACCAGACGAGGCGCATGAGGCTGCTTTCGGCGGGGCGTGGGGCGCGGATGGTAGTGGCTTTTGCCGGAGGGTCAAGAGCGTCTTTGAGGGGCGTCTCTGAGGGGGCTGATAGACAATGAGACAAACTGATGCCTGAAGCATTTTGTGTTTCTCTGCTGGCTTGTGTTCTGCTACCCCATGCAGCACTAAGCTTAATTACTCATGAAACTCTCCTCCACGCTCCCCGCCTTGATCCTGCCGTTGCTGCTCGCCGCCTGTGGTTCCGTTGAAATGGCCCCCTCAAACGCTCCGAGCATTGTGGTGTCCCAGGATGAGGAGCGTGAGTGTGGCCAGGGGCGGATTTTGTTCCCTGCCGGTGAATACAAGGCCGAGGTGGCTTCCGCAGAAGGCACCTATTACAAAGCGCCGAAGCGTCTGCGCACTCTGGGTGTTCTGATCGGCCGCTCTGAGGATGGCGGTATTTTTGTCTCCAATGCCGCAGGCAATCCGCAGGCCGTCTGGTTTGGCGATCCCAAGGACGAGATCGATGAAAGCCCGGGAACTCTGTTTGGAGCTATCGGACTGAGCGCCCCGAAGTTGTGGCCGTACAAGCCACGCATTCCATTCAGCCTTAAAAAGTAGGCGCTTTTGGCGGCGAAGCAGGCTGGCCGGGCTCAATCGTAAGGACTTTGTCATGGAAGGGGTTTTTGTTGCGCAGAGGGTTATAAAAACTATAATTTCGCCACATGAACAGACGAATCATCTCATGGTCCATCGCCTCTGCCGTCCTGTTGGCCGGGGGCGTGGCCGTGATGAAGGAGGGCTGGTTGGATGGCTGGAAGATGCGTCTCTCAGAAATGACGGCCAGCCCGGCTTCACAGTATTCGGCGCCTAGGTTTCGCATTGACCTCGTGGACCAGTTCAACTACGCCCGCATGGCCGAGAAAACGCCCATGCTGCGGGTGGATCCCGAGATGGAGGCCTGGCTGGAACGTGAGTTTCCCCAGATCGACACCTCGGACCTGAACAAGGTCACGGAGCAGGTGCAGAACGGCATGCCACGATATTATCGCGTGTCTGTCTGCTCCGCGAGCAGCCCCAGCCTGCGGGAGCTCCTGCAGCGCTTCCATGAGTACGCGCATCGTGCCCAGCCGGAAATGACCCACATGGCTGTGGCGCTCCGTCCCCGCGCCAGCGGGCTGATGCATGAGGCGCTCCTCGTCATGGGGCAGCGGCTGCGGGAATTCACTCCCGAGGCGTTGTCAACATCGGGGGATGAGCCGTTTTTCAGCAGTTGCGTCCATTGCCGTCAGCCGCATTTCATGAAGCTGTCCAACGCCCGCCGCAGCATGGCGCTGGAGTGCCCCAAGTGCCGCCGCAAATATGCCGTGATCGCCGCCGACAGCGCTGGCAAATTCCGCTATGTGAATGAGTTTCTGACCGGCTACGCGCCGCCCTCGGTCTTCCCCAAAAACCAATCGCGGGTGCAGCAGCTTTTCACCATCTGGTCCGCTGTGAACGCCAACTGCCGTTACGCCAACGATCCTGGGGCGAAGGCTGGCAGCAGCTTTGCCAAAAAAGACCAGATTGACAGTTGGCAGTTCGCCGATGAAACGCAGCGGCTGCAGCGGGGAGACTGCGAGGATTCCTCGATTTTCCTGGCTGACTGGCTCATGTCCCGAGGCTTCCAGGTGCGGGTGGCCCTGGGCCGCTATGGTGACCTCGGCGGTCATGCCTGGTGCGTGGTGAAGATCGACGACAAGGAATACCTCATCGAATCCACGGAAAGCCGTCCTGATCCGACCGATCCGCCACTGGCCAGCCGCGTGGGCAGCCGCTATGTGCCTGAGGTGCTGTTTGACCGCTTCGCCCTCTATGTGCCGGTCAGCGCCAACCGTGCCTGGAAAGGGGACTACTGGTCGGCGAACACCTGGACACGCATTGAGCCGCGCACCGAACTGGGCGGCGATCCCATTCTGACGCGCGCGCCGCTCGGAGCGGCGCTCAAGCCCCTCTCCAAAAGTTTGCTGGAAGCCTCGGCCACAGCGGATCCCTCCCGCCTCGCACGAACCAGCTTTGCCAGCCCTGCCTCGCCGACGTTTCTCAACCTCGGGGACATCCCGCCCGGAGCCAAAGACTGGACGCAGACGATGATGCCCCTGCGCGGGCCCTGAAACATGCGGAGAACGTGCGCACATCACAGGTTGACGCCTTCTCGCGTCGCGTTCAGCATGGAGGCATGATCGCCAGCATCGCCATTCTCACGTTGTTCGGTGTTTTTCTCCTCATGCTGGAAACTTTTTTGCCAGGAGGGGTGGCGGGCGTTTTGGGCACGGTGTCCATTCTTGCCGCCGTGGGCATCACCTTGTTTTCAGAAGAGCTGGCGGGCTGGTCCTCAGGATGGCGGCTGGCGCTGGCCCTCGGGATCGTGGTGTTTTCCGCCGCTGTTTTGATGGCCTGGCTGCGCTGGTTTGCCGTGAAGTTTTTCCACCGCTCGCTGACTCTCTCCGCCACGGTGGGCGGCGCCCCGGTCTCCGATGTCCCGGTCGGCAAACAGGGCGTTGCATTGACGGAACTGCGGCCGCTGGGGCGCGTTGAGATCGCCGGCAAGCGCTACGATGTGCGCTGCCAGGGCGGCCTTGCCGCCGCCGGGGCGCAGGTGGAAGTCATCGCCGCCGAACCAGGGAATTTGCTCGTCCGCACAGTCTGATTCATCTTTAATCACCCCCAACCCCCGCACCCACAGCCATGTCCACCCTCGAAATCTTCATCACCGGAGTCGTGATCGTCCTCGCGCTCATCCTGTTCCTGATCGTCGCCAAATTCTTCAATCTCTGGCTGCGCGCGCGCATTGCGAACGCGCCGGTCAGCTTCACCACCCTGCTCGCCATGTGGCTGCGCGGCGTGCCGAACGCCATGATCGTCGATACGCGCATCACGGCCGCCAAGGCGGGCATCCCCATCGACACCGACCCGCTTGAGGCGCACTTCCTGGCCGGTGGCGAGGTCACGCATGTCGTCCTGGCCCTCATCGCTGCGGACAAGGCTGGCATCCCGCTGGACTACAATCGTGCCTGCGCCATCGATCTCGCCTGCAAAGGCACCGGCAAGACCGTCCTCGAAGCCGTGCGCACCAGCATCAATCCCAAGGTCATCGACTGTCCGCACCCGGACATGGGCCGTGGTGGCAAGATCGACGCTGTGGCGAAAGATGGCATCTCCCTGCGTGTGCGTGCCCGTGTGACCGTGCGCACCAACCTCGACCGCTTCGTCG
>DNXB01000558.1 GCA_003506995.1 Verrucomicrobiales bacterium | reverse complement strand
GGCCTGCTGGTGGCGGCCGTCTTCGGGTTTGGCAGCGGCTCAGCGCCTCAAACGCTGGAGATGGTGGCTCCCGCATTCAATGCCTCGCCGCTGAATGCACCGCCGATCTTCCCCTTCCTTTTCGTCACCATCGCCTGCGGAGCGGTGAGCGGCTTTCACTGTCTGGTCTCCAGCGGCACTTCGTCCAAACAGATCAAGAGCGAGAACGACGCGCAGTTCGTCGGCTACGGCTCGATGCTGCTGGAAGGCTTCCTGGCGACGCTGGTGATCTTGGCGACCGGCGCCGGCATCGGCCTCGGGTGGGACGCTTTCCCCGGTGCCAACGGCAGCGCTCTGTGGGGTCAGGTTTATGCCGACTGGAAAGGCGTGACCGGCGGCAAGGCCATCGCCGCATTCGTGGTCGGCTCCGGCAACTTCGTGCAGGCGCTGGGCATCGAGGCCACGATGGCCAAGGCGCTGATGGGCGTGCTGGTGGCCAGTTTTGCCGGAACCACGCTGGACACGGCCACGCGTCTTCAGCGCTATGTGGTGCAGGAACTCGCGGCGACCTTCGCGCCGCGCGTCTCCCCCACCGCGATGGCGGCGGAAGGCTATGACACCGAGTTTGAGCGCGGCCAGGTGCGGAAGGGCTTCAGCCTGAACCCGCTGGTGTGGCTGACAAACACGCACGGGGCCACGCTTTTCGCGGTGAGCACCGCCTTCCTGCTGGCGCTGTTCCCCGCCCCTGGGAAAGACTGGAGCTGGGAGACCATCGGCACCGGCGGGCTGATGCTGTGGCCGCTGTTTGGCGCCACCAACCAGCTTCTCGCCGGACTGTCATTCATGGTCATCAGCTTCTGGCTGCTGCGCCGCGGGCTGCCCACCTGGTTCGCCGCCATCCCGATGATCTTCATGATGATCATTCCTGCCTGGGCGCTGCTGATTGATGTCCAGAAATGGTTCGACGGCGGCAGCCATCTGCTGGTGGCCGTGAGCATCATCGTGCTGGCGCTGGAAATCTGGATGGCCATCGAGGCCATGCTGATCTGGCCGAAGGTGCGCGGCGTGCTGGAGGCGCCGCTGCCTCCCCTGCCCGCGCGGACCTGACCTGACGATCACTTTTTTGCCGGCGGCTCGACGTAGGGCGGATTGGTGAGCGCTCCGGGGGCGGTTTCCTTGAGATTCGGCGGAACGTCCGCTTGAACGTCGCCGAGCGCCCATTTCACGCCGCCGACGAGGATGTTTTGGAAGGTGGGATTGGTCCAAACGTCCTCGCGATGGCCCATGGCAGTGTACCAGACGCGGCCATCGCCTTCTTTGCGCGCCCAGGTGCTAGGAAAGGCGGGGCGCTCGTATTCTTTGCCGGTCATGGCCGGGGAGTCGATCACGCTGAGCACATGGATGTCTGGCGTGAAGTCTTTGAGCGAGTACCACTCCTCCTGGAAGCCGTATTCGGCACCGACATTCTCAAAGCCGGGGAATTTGGGATTGGTGACGGTGTTTTTGGCGACCTGCTGCGCACCGTGCTTGATGAACTCCGCGCCGATGAAGCGCACATAGGGATCAGCCTTGTCACCGTGGTTCAAATAACGCTCGGGGCCTTTTTGGGACTCGTTGTCGGTGTGGAAGGTGTCGCTGGCGGAATGCGTGCCGATGAAGCCTTTGCCCGCCTTCACATAATCAAACAACGCCTGCTTGCCCTCGGGAGACATCGGCGGCTGCTTGTCGGTGCCTTCGCTGCAAAGATCGCCGGTGGTGTAGAAAAAGACCGCGTCGAACCGGGCGAGGTAGTCCTTGCTGAACTTGGAGCCGTCTTTGGAGAACTCGAAGTCCCAGCCGTTCTTCGCGCCAATCTCCAGCAGCACCTTTTCCGCATGGCTGGGCTGGCCGTTCTTCCACGAGATGACGTTGTGCTCAAAGCCGCTGGATTTCGTGAAGAACAAAATTTTGCGCTTGGCGGGCGCGGCGGCAAACGCCACGGCGCAGACAGCGGCGGCGAGGAGGAGCGGTGCGGCGAGTTTTTTCAGCATGGCGGGCGATACTGGCGGAAGTTTGAAAACAAGGCAAGGCAGTGTTGCACGCCTTGTCATTTCACAGGTCATGCGTACCATGGCGCCCCATGACGCGCTTTCTTTTGAATCTCCTGCTGCCACCGCTCTGCGCGCTGCTCTGCCAGTGCGGCTCCAGCGCAGGAAATCGCTGGGAGTACAAGTTTGCGCCGGGCAAGACGGCGGTCATCATCGGCGGCAGGGCGGTGCCGCCTGCCAACGCCCCAGCGGATGTGTTGCGGGCCATTTCGGCGGGCAATCGCATCTGTACGAAGCCGTATCGACGTGGCGGCGGACATGCGAAATTCGAGGACAGCGCGTATGACTGCTCCGGCACCGTGTCGTATGTGCTGCATGCGGCGGGCGAGCTGGATGAACCGACCGTTTCGTCGGCTTTTCGGAGCTATGGCCGCAGCGGCAAGGGCAAATGGATCACGGTGTATGCGCGCAAGGGACATGTGTTTCTGGAAGTGGCCGGATTACGACTCGACACAGGTTACAGTGACGCCGACAGCGACGGCCCGCGCTGGAGCAGCCGTTCACGGCCCACGAAGGGGTATTCCATGAGGCATCCTTCCGGCCTTTGATGATTTTCAAACCATGATCCCCGCCGAAGCCATCGTTTACCGTCCGAACGTCGCCGCCATCCTCCAGCGTGAGAACGGGGACATCTTTGTGGCCGAGCGCATCAACATCAAAGGCGCCTGGCAGTTCCCGCAGGGCGGCATTGATGAGGGCGAGGACGCGGAGCAGGCGATGTTTCGCGAGATCGAGGAGGAAATCGGCGTGAGGCGCGGCCTGCTGAAGATCCTGCAGCGCCGCGACGGCTACCGCTACGCGTTTGCCAAAGGGCGGCTGAAGTACGGCATCTACGGCGGGCAGGAGCAGACGTACTTCTTGTGCCGCTTCCTGGGCCAGGACACCGACTTCAATCTGGCCGCCACCCACCAGGAATTCGCCAGCTTTCGCTGGATCAAGCCGTCCGAGTTTCAGATGGACTGGGTGCCGAAGTTCAAGCGCACGGTCTATCGGCAGGTGATGCTCGATTTTTTCGGCGTAGAATTCATATAGGCAGCTCAGTTCAGTCCGAAACGCCGCAACCCAGGCAGCCGAGGTTTAAACCAGCGCATTTTTGACCTGATTTTCGGCAACTGCTCAGTGAGCAGCGAGACTTCAAAGCCGGAAGAGCCGTCCTCACGCCGCAGGGCCGGACAGGCGACGACCAGTCCCTTCAGCATGACCCAAGGGCTGTCCGAATCGACCACCATCTGTGAATGCAGCGGCAGGGAGGAACGCCGGATGCGCACCTGCACCTCGGCCCCGATGTCAAAACGGCGACGTGACCAGAACACCAGGCCGCAGGCGGAAACCTCACACAGCTCGACGACGATTTGCCGTCCACCGCATGACGACTTGGCATCGTTCGCGGAGGTTCCCTGCTGGTGCTGGCCGTGTTTAGCCATACGAGTCACGGAGTGACCGCGAAAAGAGGCGCACAGCGGAAGGAAAGTCAAACGGGGAGGTGGCGGATGCATCCCCTGTCAGTTAGCCAAAAACACACACCTGCCTGCGGCGATGTCATTCGCAGCGCAACCGGGTTACTTCTTGCCAGTCAGCCGGTTCCACAAAGTCCGTGCGCCGGAGGGCGATTGTGCGTCGCGCTGGGGCTGGTTTTGGGGTCTGGGGGACGACTGGCCGGCGGAAGGACGCCTGTTGTCACGGCGCTGGCCTTCTGGACGACCGCCGCCTTGGCCTTGCGGGCGGCGCTGCTGTTGCTGGAACGGGCGCTGATTACGGCGCTCGGGACGGTCATCGCTGATCGGCTGGGGAGCGGCGTTGTAATTGAAGCCTTCGGCTTTTTTGCGCACGAGACCGCGGCCGATGAAGCGCTCCAGTTTGCGCACGTCGTCCTGTTCATCCGGGGAGACAAAGCTGATCGCATCACCAATTGCGTGCGCGCGGCCGGTGCGGCCGATGCGGTGGACGTAATCCTCGACGATGTGCGGAAAGTCGAAATTCACGACGTGGGAGATGCCGTCCACGTCAATGCCACGCGCGGCGATGTCGGTGGCGACGAGCACACGCACCTTGCCCGTTTTGAAGTCGTCCAACGCGCGCAGGCGCTGGTTTTGCGAGCGGTTGGCATGCAGCGTGGCGCACTTCACACCGGTTTGTTCGAGCTTTTTGGCGATCTTGTCCGCGCCGTGCTTCGTGCGGCTGAACACGAGCACCATCTGCAGTTTGTCATCTTCAAGCAGATGCGTGAGCAACGGCATTTTGAGGTGCTTATGCACTTCATAGACGAGCTGCGTCACCGTTTCGGCCGGATTGGCGCGTTTGCCGATCTGCACGATCTTCGGCGCGCGCTGGAACTCATGCGTGAGGCTTTCGATCTCTTTCGAGAGCGTGGCGGAGAACATCAGCGTCTGGCGCTTCTTCGGCAGTTGCTGGAGGATGCGGCGGATGTCGGGCAGGAAGNNATGCGGTCGGCCTCATCGAGCACGAGGTATTCGAGCTGGGAAAAATCCGCGCAGCCCTGTCCCATCAAATCCAGCAAACGCCCAGGGCAGGCGACGACGATGTCGCTGCCGGCGCGCAGGGCGTCCTTCTGCGGCTTTTCGCCGACACCGCCGTACACTTTGGCAATTTTCAGCGGCAGATGCCTGGCGTAGGCGAGCACGTTTTCCTCGATCTGCGCCACGAGCTCACGCGTGGGAGCAAGCACAAGCACACGGGTGCGGCGGCGCTGGCCCTGCGGCACAGGATGCGCTGTCAGGCGTGTGAGGATCGGCAGGGTGAAGGCGGCGGTCTTGCCGGTGCCGGTCTGCGCGATGCCAATCACGTCCCCGCCTTGAATGACCACTGGAATGGCCGCCGACTGGATCGGCGTGGGTTCCGTGTAACCGGCTTCTTGAATGGCTTGGAGGATGTGGGGGTCGAGACCGAGGGCTTTAAAAGGCATTGCACGCCCATACGCGTGCGTGAGGCAACTTGCGAGGGGTTTCAGTGCTCCAGTTGCGGCGGAACCGGGCTACTTGGCGGCGTCCGCGGCACGCCACAGATACCACGCGGCCAGCGTGCGGTGTGGCTGCCAGCACGCGGCCAGCAGGCGGAATTCCTTTGGCTTGGGCAGCTCATCGAGCTTTTTGGCGATGCGCCAGCCGTTGCGCACGCCGTAGTCGTCGCTGGGAAACACATCCATGCGGCCCAACGTGAAGATGAGCAGCATCTCGACCGTCCAGCGGCCGACACCACGCACTTCGACAAGGCGGGCGATCAATTCGTCGTCATCCAGCTTCGTGGCGGCTGCGCGTGTGGGTATGTGGCCGCTGAGTGTTTTGGCGGCAATGTCGCGGATGGCGAGCAGCTTGCCCATGGAGAAGCCGCAGCCACGCAACGCTTCGTCGCTCGCATCCAGAACCTGTTCCGGCTTCGGGAAACGCGTTTTGGGGAACAGCGCCTTGAAACGGCGCAGGATGGCCTCGGCGGCGTTCGCGTGGAGTTGCTGATGCGCCACGGCGCTGACCAGCGCCTCGTAAGGCGAGCGTTTTTGCGGCACGAGGCCGCAGGGACCATGCGTCTTGATCAGGCGGCGCATGACAGGGCAGCATTGGGAGAGGCGGGCTTCGGCTTCGGCGTGCATGGTGGGCATCCTGCCTGTTTCCGCACCAGGCACAAGCGCCGGGGAAAAACCGCCATCGCATCCCGGTGACGTGTTGGACGGGTGAAAATCAAAAAAAATGCGTGTTTGATTCGGTACGCGAAATCGAGTTTGGTATCAAACTCCCGCAGCCTAGAAACCCTGCAAAATGGCAAAACTCACCTTTGTTCTTGAAGATGGTCAGGAAATCGTGGTGCCTCTTTCGGAGCGTGTCACCCTTGGTCGGGCGGAAGACAATGATGTGGTCGTCGATGACGACCGCATCTCGAAGCGTCATGCCGAGCTGGTGCTCAACGCGGACGGCAGCATTCAGGTCTTTGATTCAAACTCCACCGCCGGCACCTACGTCAATGGCGAGCGCGTGCGCAGCCAGACCATCCGCCACGGTGACTGTCTGGCCTTCGGGCCGTTGACCGCCGTTCTCGATCTCGAAGAGCATGCCGCCAACGGCAAGACCGTGGCGCCCGAGAACGGCCTGAGAGCCGCGAACGGCAGGCCGGTCATGGCGGGCAAGATCGGCGGGCGCAAGAAGGACCGAACCACAAAACGGGACACCAGCGCAGAAAACTCGACCGCCCTGCCGCACGAAGAACTCCTGGCAAGGCTTCAGGCGGAACACTTGGAAACTGCCACGCGGCTTGAGGAGGAGAAAACACAGTTGCAAACCGAGCTGGAACTCCTGGCTCATCGTCTCCGTGAAGACCAGGAAACTGCCGCAAGGCTCGACGCGGAGAAAACACGGCTGCAAGGCGAGGCGGACGCCGCGCAAAAGGATCTGCGCGACTGGCAGGAGCGGTCCGAAAAAGAGCGCGGCATGCATAACACCCGCGTGGAATCCCTCCGCGCCGAGGCGGAGCGCCTTGCCCCCATGCAGGCCGCAGTGCATGAGGCCGAGACCGTGCATGGTGAATGGGTCCAGTCCATCCAGGCTCTCGCCCACGAGCACGCGGAAAAAACGGCCGCATTGCAAGGCATTGCCGCCCAATATGACGAGAAAGCCGCCGATCTGCAGCGTCTCAGCGCCGACGAGGCCGCCGTCCGAAGCGAGATTGCCAGCCTCGCGACGCACCGGGACCAGGAGCTCGCCCACCTCCAGCAGATCCGCGCCGAATGCGCGCATGACGAGATCTTGCTTGATGAGAAGCGCCGGCAAATCACCGAGCTTGAAGAACGCAGCCAGGAAAGCCGGGAACTCGCCGAAGCACGCGAGGATCAGGTGAAGGCGGCTGAGAAAAAACTCGACCAGCTCGCCCGAAGCCGCGTCCAGATCGAGGCGCGCATCAAGGAGCTCAGCGGCACGGAGGAGCGGCTCGCGCAGGCTCTTGCCCGCTGTCGTGAGTCTGAAGCAACCCAAGCCGCGCTTGTCGCCGCCATTGCCACGCTCGCTCAAGAGCAGCAGCGCGCCGAGGCTTTGCTCAAAGATCTGGAGTCCCGCATCACGGTGCTTCAGAAAGCCCGCCAGCAGGCATCCACCGCCACGGAAGAAGCCCTCGCCAGCAGGCAGCGCACGGAGGAATCCCTGCATCGCATCCAGGGCGGGCTCGCCACTTGCGAAAAGGATCTGGCCTCCCGCGGCGCCGAGCTTGCCCAGGAAACACAGCGTCTGGAGGAAACGAAGACGCGCCGGGCTGAAATCGAGAAGCAGTGCCATGAGCTTGACGGCACCGGGCAGAAACTAGCCGGAGTGCGGCAGCAGCTTGCGGCCGCTGAGACACAGCTCGTGGAACTGCGGGCCGCCATCACAGCATCTGAGGGGCAGATCGCCGGCTTGAAATCCTCCATCCAAAGTCTTGAAGGTGAGGAAGGCGCCGCGAAAGGCCGCACCGAAGTCCTGCACGCGCGCGAGAATGACCTGCGGGCGGAACTCTCCAAGCTCTCCACCGCCGAACGCGCCGAACGTGCGCGTTTTGAGGAGGTCCGCCAGCTCGCCGCCGAGGCGGAGAAGGAGCACGCCGCGCAGGCTCAGAAGCTCGCCTCCAACATTGATGCCTCCCGCGGCGATCTGGCGGATCTCGTCTCCAAACTGACTCCGTTGCGCGATTGGAAGGAGGCCATGGACCAGCTTTACGCACGCCTCGCCACCCTGCCGCAGGATTCCCCCGAGGCGCGCGATCTCTGGCATGAGATCGAAAAAGAAAAGTCCGGGCTTCTTGATCTCATCACCACCGCGCGCACCCAGGCAAGCTCCGGTGCGCCCGAAGCAGCCCGGCTCAATGCTCCCCAGGCCGCCCCGATGAAAGCCGAAAGACCGCGCACGGCCACCGGCAGCGTGATGATCCCCGGCACCGCGCAAGAAACGACGCTTCGGTCCCGCCTTGCCCATCTGCGTGAAAACGTGCAGCGCGAGGAATCCCGCCTCGATCAACTTCGCCTCGAACGCGCCCGCCATGAAACCCACCCGCGCCCCAGCCCCGCCGCCGACGCCATGATGCGCGAGCAGAGCCGGCACCTCGAAACCAAAATCCGCCAGGAAGAGGAGCGCCACCATGCCTTGCTGCACAATATCGAGGCTTCCCAGGCCGAGGAGGAGAAGCGGCGCGAAAGACTCGCCGACATGGAGCGCAAACTCGCCGAGCTGCGCGCCGACATCACCGAGGCCGAGCGCCAGCGCAGCAGCCTGCGCCAGCAGGCAGACCTCGCCCAGACCGAACTCAAAAACTACGAGGCCGCCCTCGACCGCGTGATGAAGAAGGCGAAAAAGGATGCTCCATCTCCTCCCTGAGCAGAGAAGCGTGCTACGGCATGCATGACATGGCCCATCAGGCTTTTTTTTGCACTCTGAAGCAACACTCCATTTGATTAAGCGTAATAAGCCAAGTTGGCTGATAGGTTAACGAGCAACTCTTGTTTCCACCCTTGTAGAATTCACTCCCGATGACCCGACTGGCATTTGTACTCGATGGCGGGCGAGAGGTGCTGGTTCCTCTGGCGGGAGACATGCCCCTCGGGCATCTGGCTGAAGTGACCGCAGCAGTGGAGGATGCCCAGACGGCAAACCAGCAGTGGCAGGAGTCCTTGCGGCTGTTGTGCGCCGAACACCAGCAAAAAGCCGAGGCGCTGCGGGTGATCACCGGGCTGCACGAGACCAAATGCAGCGAGGTCAGCCGGCTCCAGGCGGCGGAGGCCGCCGCCCGGAGCGAACTCGAATCGCTGACCGCCAGACAGGACCAAACGCTAACGCAGTTCCAAGAACTCAGCGGCAGATGCGCTCTCAACCAAGTCCGGGCCGAGGCGCTCGAACGGGAAATCAGCGTGCTGCAAGAGCGCTGCCAGGCAGGCATGGAGGCGGCGGAATTCCACGAAGCCCGGATCAAAGACACCACCCACGAACTCGGGCAGCTCGAACTGAGCCGTGACGGGATCAAAGCCGAACTCCAAACCCGCGGTCGCGAACTTGCAGACACCGAGGAAAAGCTGCGCCATGCCCGCACCCAGTGCGAGGAGGAGACGGCCCGTTACCAGGAATTGTCCGCCGCCGTCCGTATTTTTGCTGAGCAGCGACAGCAGAGCGCGGCCGTGGTCCATGAACTGGAATCCCGCATTGACCGGCTCCGAGGCGAGTACCAGCAGGCCGTCGGCAACACCCTGGAGGCCCGTGCCGCGCAACAGCATGCCGAAACGGACCGGCGTGGCGTTCAGGCGGATTTGAAGGTTCATCAGGACCGTCTCGCCAGCACGCAAGCAGAGCATGCCGCCACCCAGGCCCGGCTTGACACCACGAATGAGAAACTCTCCGCCACAGAATTAGATCTCGATGCCAGACGGCAAGAGCTTGCCAGCGCCAACCAGTCTCTCGACATCGCCACAACCAGACTCAGCGCCACGGAGCACACGCTGGCCGCCGCAGAACTGAGTCTGGCCTCGGTGGAGGAAAAACTCGCCACCACCGGACAGCGCTTTGATTTTTCAGCCCAGGCTCTCGCCGCCACGGAGGAAGAACTCGCCACCCGTCAAGACCTGCTCAGTGACACACGGCGGCAACTGACTGTCGCCGAGACCGCTCTTGCCAGCACCACGCAGGCGCTTCAGGACACACGGCAAAACCTCGGTGCCACCGAGCAGCGGCACACTGATGCCTCCGCCCGGCTTGCCACCACCGAGCAGGAGCTCCAGGCATGCTCCCAGGCTCTCGCCAGCACTGAGGAAAAGCTCGCGACGACCCGGCAGAAGCTCACCGCAGCCCTTGAACACCTGGGCCGCACCGAAGAAGACATCATTCTCACCTCCCGACATCTGGCGGCCAGTGAGGCGCAACTCGATGACTCACGGGATGCCCTGGCCGTCACCGAACAGTCGCTGCGCACTCACTCACGCCAGCTCCGCGACACCCGCCAGGCTCTCCTTGCAAAAAACGAGGAACTTCTCAAGGCCGGGGAACAGCTTGCCTCCCAGCAGCAGCAGACCGCCGCCTCGGAAACCCGGCAGGCGGAAGTTCAGGCGGTGGTTTCTCTCGGAGAAGCCAGGATCGCCACTTTTCAGGGCGCTCTCGACAGTCTCAGAGTCGAAGAAGAAGCGACCAGGACACGCATCGAAAACCTCAACACGCAGGAACGCGATCTGCGCTCCGGCCTGCAACGCCTCGGCGCGGCAGAGCGCACCGAACGCGCCCGCTACGAGGAGACACGCTCCATCGCCGAGGAGGCGGAAAAAGAGCGGCTGGCCCGTGAGGAGGAGATGAACCGTAACACCGCCGCTGTCCGGCAGGAACTCGCGGAACTCGAGGCGCGTCTCCTGCCGCTACGCGACTGGAAAGAGCGCATGGACCAGTGCAACATGCGCCTTGCCCCCCTGCCGCCAGACTCCCTGGAGGCGCGCAATCTGCGCAACGAAATCGAAATGGCCATGGCCGGGCTTCGCCACCTGCTTTCCTGCGTCCCCCAGGGCCGCGCACGCTCCATGTCGGCACCCCAGTCCGCTTCGGCATCCGGCACGGGCCTTGAGGCGGCCCTCAATGCCCGCCTCAACCGCCTGCGCGAGACCATGCAGCGTGAGGAAAGCCGCCTGGAGTTCCTGCGCCAGGAGCGCGAGCGTCAGGAACTGCGCGCGCGCACCCGCCCCGCCATCGATCCCGCCCTGCGTGAGCAGGAGTCCAAAATCCGCCTCGCCCAGGAGCAGCTCGCCATGGTCGAGGCCAAGGTCAAACGCGCCGCCGTCGAGGAGCAAAACCACCGCGAAAAAATCGCCACCCTGAAGCTCCAGCTTGCCGAGCTACGCGCCGAATTCACCACCGCCCGCGAGACGAACATGCCTCTCGCATCTTGAATGCGGTGACGAATGCCGCGTGGCGATTGCCGGATTGCTGAAAAAAGCGGTTGATGCGTCTGTGATTCCGCCGCAAACGGCACTACCCCATGGCAAAACTCACATTCGTTCTCGAAGACGGACACGAGGAGGTTCCGCTCGCGGATCGCCTCACCCTCGGTCGTGCCGAGGACAACGACGTGGTCGTGGATGACGAGCGCCTTTCCAAGCACCACGCCGAAGTGATCTGCCATCCTGACGGACGCGTTGAGGTGCTGGATCTGGGCTCTACCTCCGGCACGCTGGTGAATGGTGAAAGCGTCGAGAGCCGCATTCTCCGCCATGGCGACAAGCTTTCATTCGGCCCGCTGACAGCGCTGCTCGACCTCGAAGGCGCGGAAGCCCCGGCTGAGGAAAAAAAGAAGGAGCCTGCCGTCACCAATGACACCAAGGCTCCATCGGAGGAGCAGCAGAATTTGCAAGACGAGGTGGAGGCCGTCCGGCAGGAGCTGGCCGAGTGGCGGCTGAGGGCTGAGCAAGAACGCTCCGCCCACGAAAGCCGCCTGCGCACCCTGCGCGCGGCGGAGGAACGCATGCTGCCGCTGCAGGCCGCCGCGAAGCACGCTGAAACGACCCATGGCGAATGGCTCGCGGCCATTCACACGCTCGCCGCCGAGCACGAGGAAAAATCAGCCGGTTTACAGAAGCTCGCTGACGATGAAGCGGCCGCGAAGGCCAGACTCGAAGCCCTGGCCGCGCAGCAGCAGGAAGAAAGCGCCCGCCTTGATCAATGCCTCAAGGATGGCGAGCGAGAGGCGGCCCGTGTTGACGATCTGCGCCAGCAGGCCGCCGAGGCTGAAACCGCCGCGAAAGACCGGCTGCAAGCCATCGCCACGCAACAAGAGCAGGAAAGCGCCCGTCTTGAGCAACTGCGCAAGGACGGTGGACATGAGACGGCCCGCCTTGATGAAATCCGCAGGCAGATCGTTGACGCCGAAACCGCCGCCAAAGGCAAAATCGACGCGTTCAAGACGGAACTGGAGCAGGAAAGCGCCCGCCTCGGCCAGCTTCGCCAGGATGGCGAGCGCGAGACAGCCCGCCTCAATGATCTGCGAAAGCAGATCGCTGAAAGCGAACAGCGTGAGCAATCACTGCAAAAGCAGGCCTCTGCCATCACCGGGCAGGTGCGTGCCGGCGAGGAACAGCTCGCGCAAGCCCTGGCCCGCGCCCAGAAGGTCGAAACACGGCATGCCACGCTCAACGACGAGCTGCATCGCATGGAAGTCGCGCTCAGCGAGGCCCAGGCCCGCCTGACCGGCCTTCAGGATGCCGAACGACAGGCGGTCACGGCCGCCGCCGACACGCAGGCCGCCCAGCAGCGTGCCGAGGACTCACTGCGNNCGGCGACCTCCAGGCCGAGATCGTCAAACGCGAAGACGATCTCGCCGCCACCACCCGCCTTCTTGAAGAAAAGCAGGCCGGTCTTGCGGACACCACGCGGCGCCTCACCGAAGCCGCCGCCAGCCTCGACGAGGCCACCATGCGCCGCGCCAGCATTGACGCGCAATGCCAGGAGCTTGCCTCCGCCGGAGAACAGCTCGTCCAGGTCCGAGAGCAGCTCACCGCGCTCTCCGCAGGAGCGGCGCGGCTGGCCGAGCAGGAACACCTGGCGCAGAAACTCGCGGTCGAGACTGCTGCCGCGCAGCAGCGACTCAGCGACCTCGAAGCCCGCGCAACCACCCTCCGCGCCGAGGCTGAAAGCCTCAACGCCAGCATCCACGCTCATCAAGATACGCTGAAGCAAGCCCGCCAGCACGCCGCCCAGCAGGCTGAGCTGGTGCGCGCCATCAAGACCGCCCGCAAGGAGCTGGCAGAGCTGACCAAGCTTCTGACTCCGATGCGAGACTGGAAGGAGGCCATGGACCTGCTCTACGCGCGTTTCGCCGATCTCCCGCAATCCTCTCCTGAGGCCCAGGAGGTCTGGCGCGAGATCGAGGCCGGCAAGGCCGCGTTGCGCAAGCATATCCTCGCCACCCAGACACGGGCGCCGCGCATCATGCACATCGAGTTTGCCCGCAGCACCAAGCCCGGCACGCCGATGAAATCCGAACGTTTGCGCGGCCAGGCGAAGACCAAGACGTAGGAAGGTGCGTCATGCCCGATGTCTTCACCAAGGCCAAGCGCAGCGAGGTGATGAGCCTGATTCGCTCGCACGGCAACGCGGCGACGGAGCTGCGGCTGGTGAAGCTGATGCGCGAGCACCGCATCACCGGCTGGCGGCGGCAGGTGGCGCTGATCGCCCATCCGTCCACCGCCGGGCGGATCAAAGTGCGGCCTGATTTCGTGTTTCGACGCGAACGCACGGCCGTGTTTGTGGATGGCTGCTATTGGCACGGCTGTCCGCGTCATTATCGTCGTCCGAAGAGCAACCGGAAGTTCTGGGACGCCAAAATCGAGCGCAACCAGACCCGCGACCGCCATGTGACCCTCGCATTGCGCAAAGCGGGCTGGAAAGTGCTGCGCATCTGGGAATGCGCCCTGACCCAAAAACGCCAGACCGGCACGCTGGCGCGGTTGCAACGATCTCTGGGCAGAGTGCCGGCCGCAAGCTGAGAAGAGCGAACCGCCTTGTCAGCCGCCACGTTCCCGCAGAGAGTGGCGGCCATCATGAAGATCGACGCACTGGCCCGACTGGAACGTTACGCGAAGCGCATCGCGGAAATCGCCGCCGTGCTCGGCAAATACGGGCTGGCGGACCTGTTCGGTGGTTTCAAATACGCCTGGCTTCAGGACCGGTTCAAAAGCGCGGACGGCCAGTCGCTCACCGAGGGCGTGACGCAGGCCGCCCGGGCGCGTATGGCGCTCACCGAGCTGGGCACCACCTTCATCAAGCTGGGGCAGATGCTCAGCACCCGCGCTGACTTGCTCGGCCCTGAGCTGACCGAGGAACTCTCCCAATTGCAGGCCAACGTGCCGCCCGATGCCGCTTCTGTGGCCCGCGCCACGATTGAAAAAGAGCTGGGGCATCCCATCGACGAGCTTTTTGCGCAGTTCGACGACGAACCGCTCGCCGCCGCCTCCGTGGCGCAGGTTCACGCGGCATTGCTGCACACCGGACAAAGCGTGGTGGTGAAAGTGCGCCGCGCGGGCGTGGCCGAGCAGGCCGCGACGGATCTGGAGATCGTGCAGGCGCTCGCCGAACTCTTGGAGAAGCACTCCCNNCTCCCCTGCCCTGCGCGCCTACCAGCCGCTCGCCGTCGTGCGCCAGTTCCGCCGCACGCTGCTGCGCGAGCTCGATTTCAGCTATGAACGGCAAAACCTGGAAGAATTCACCCGCAACTTCGCCGACGACCCGACTGTGTGCATCCCGGAGGTCTTCAGTGATCTTTGCTCGCATCAGGTCGTGACGATGGAGCACCTGGACGGCATCATCGGCGCTGACACCGAGGCATTGCAGCGATCTGGCGAAGACCTGGGCGAGTTCGCCAAGCGCGGGGCCAACATGTACCTCGAAATGGTCTTCCGCGACGGCTTCTACCACGCCGATCCGCATCCTGGAAATCTCATGCTGCTGCCCGGCAATGTCGTCGGTGTCATCGACTGCGGCATGGTCGGCCGTATTGACGAGGACCTGCGCGATGAAGTGGAGGCGCTGCTGCTCGGCATCGTGGAAAACGATTCCAACCTCGTGTCCGAGCAGGTGCTTCGTCTCGGCGCGGTGCCGCCTGATTGCGCGCGTGAAAAACTCCGCGCAGACTTGCAGGACTTCATGGCGGACTACACCGGCCATCCGCTGAACGAAATCCATGTCGGCGCGGCCTTGAGCAACCTTGTGGAGATAATCCGCGGTCATCACATCGTGCTGCCGCCGGCCTTGGCGCTTCTTTTAAAGACCATCATCGTGCTGGAGGGCACCTCGCGCCGTTTCAGCCCGGACGTGAGCCTCACCGAGCTGATGCAGCCGTATTGCTCGCGCCTGATGCTGCGGCGCTTGTCGCCAAGCCGCATCGCCAAACGCGCCCGGCGCACCTTCCGCGTGTGGGACCGGCTGCTCACCGCGCTGCCGCGTGATCTGACCGACCTGCTGGCCCGTTTTCGCGACGGATCGCTCACCGTGCATCTCGACCACCGCCATCTCGATCCCATCGTGAACCGCCTCGTGCTCGGCATCCTCACCGCCGCCGTTTTTCTCGGCTCCAGCGAACTGTGGAGCCGCCAGGCCGCGCCCCTGCTCTACGGCGTCTCCATTTTCGGTGCCATCGGCTACGCCATCTCGCTTTTCCTCGGCTGGCGTCTCATGCGCGCCATCCGCAAGTCCGGGAACATCCAGTCGAAGGATTGAACCTTGAACTTTGAACCAACTGGCCGAAAACCTTCCGCGCCTCCCAACCCCATCCCCTCCCCATGTATTTCCTCGGCATCGACAGCGGCACGCANNACCAAGGCCATCGTCCTGGACCTCGACAGCGGCAACATCATCGCCACCGGCCACAGCACCTATGATTTGATCGAAGGACTGCCGCCGGGGCATCTCGAACAAGATCCACAGTCGTGGATTTATGCGGTAGAAGATTGTTTGCAGCAGTGTTTGGACATGATAGGCAAGGACCGGAGAGAAATTGCAGGCATCGGTGTCAGCGGCCAGCAGCACGGCCTCGTGGCGCTCGGCGCGGACGACCAACCGGTGCGTCCGGCGAAATTGTGGTGCGACACTTCCACCCAATCGCAGTGTGAGGAGATCGCGCATCATTTCGGCGGCCAGCCGGGAGTGATCGCCGTCGCGGGGAATGCGATGCTGCCGGGCTACACGA
>DNXB01000292.1 GCA_003506995.1 Verrucomicrobiales bacterium | reverse complement strand
CCATGTCTGCCGTCCTGGATTCTCCTCAAGCCCGTGAACGCGTTCTGCCTTTGAGCGTGGCGGCTTATCATGAGCTCGGTGCGCGCGGGATGATCCCGGAGCGCTCAGAACTGCTCCGGGGCGTGATTTTTGAAAAGATGCCCAAATCACGTCTTCACGTCCGCCTCGTGCGGCTTCTGGAGCAATGGCTTCGCCTGCAGCTCCCCGCCGACTTTCTGCTACAAAAGGAAGACCCCATTACCTGCGTCGATTCAGAACCGGAGCCTGATCTTGCCCTGATTCGAGGCCAGGAGGCCGACTTCGCTGACGAGCATCCCCGCACCGCTGAACTGATCATCGAGGTGTCTGTTTCCACCGAGGACACTGACCGCTCGAAAGCGGCGGTGTATGCCGAAGCCGGCGTCAAAGAATACTGGCTGGTGCTGCCAGAGAGCCGCAGCATCGAAGTCTTCACACAGCCATCTTCTTCCGGCTATGCCAGCCACGACATCATGACCGATGTCGCGACCAGCGCGGTGTTGCCAGAATTCCGCGTGAAGCTCAGCGAGCTTTTTGCAGACGTTTAAGCCTTGATCTCAAAGATCGCCTCGACCTCCACCGCCGCACCGGTCGGAAGCTGNNGCAGGTCGGAGCAGCCGTTGATCACAAGATGCTGGTCGCTGTATTCCAGCGTCGAGTTCACGCAGCCGAGCACCTTGATGACTTTCAGGCCATCCAACGTGCCGTGCGTATCCCAGACGGAGCGCAGCACCTTCTCGGCGCAGTTCTTCGCCGCCTTGTAGCCGTCTTCCGTCGAAACACCCGCGCCGAGCTTGCCCTTGAGATCGCTGACGTGACCGGAGGTGATGAGCTGGGTGCCGCTGCGGATGCAGAGGTTCAGGTAGCCGGGGGCTTGTTTCGCGAAGTTGAGACCGAGGGATTCTGCTTTTTGCTGAGGAGTCATAGTTGGGAATGAGAAGTGGATGCAGAATACGATTTGGAAAACGAAAACTGGCAAATCACCGCATTCAAATTCCCCCAGCCTTCGCCACGCGTCCCATCTGCCACATCAGCTTGTCCAGCGCGAGGCCGAGGCCTTCCTTGCGACCATTGAGCAAACCCGCCCAGCACATCTCCCTCGCCGTATGCACCATGATCGTGCTCGTGCCGGGCAATGAACCGCCATGCCACCAGTTCGGCACCTTGTTCACGCTCCAGCCGCGCGCATAGCCTTCACTCACACCCGCCGTAGTCATCGTGCGAATCGACTCCGGTTTGAGCAGCTTGGGCAATTGCGATGCAAAGCGCACCAGATCGCCCGCTGTGGCGACCCAGCCGCCGTGTGAATCCATGCGGGCCACATTCATGTTGTAGGCCGCACCGGGTTTTTCGGTGAGATACATCACTTCCTTCGCCTGGCGCTCCGCCAGCGAGTTTCCAGCGATCTTCATGCTCGTGATGCCGCATTTCGACAGCACCTGCTGCGTGATCAGCGTCTCATAAGGCAACTGGGTGACTTTTTCGAGCACACGACCTAGCAGGCAGTAGCCAAAGTTCGAATACGCGTAGTGCTCGCCCGACTTGTGCGTCTTCTTTTGGTTCTCCAGCGTCCACGCGATGAGTTCATCGTGTTTCATCACCGTGTTCTTGAACATGGGGTCGTTCTTGTCATTCGCCCAGCCGCCGCTGGTGTGCGTGAGCAGATGATCGACCGTGATCGCGGCCACATCTCCGCTGTGATCGCCACCGAAGATGCCCTGCGGGCCGAAAACCTTGCTGTCGAGTTTGAGCAGCCCCTTTTCGATGCACATCATCACCGCCGTGGCCGTGATCGGCTTGGAGATGCTGGCAATGCGGAAGCGGTGCTCCGGCGTGACCACTTCCTTGCCTGCTGCATCCGCAAAGCCATAGCCCTGCTCGAATTCGATCTTCCCATCACGACCAAAGGCGATGCTCATGCCCTGGATGCCGTGCTCTCGAAGAAATCCCTCCGCGATGCCGCGAATCGTTGCCGCCTCGGATTGCTCCGGCGTGGCCGCAAAGACCGGCCATGCGGCCAGCGAACCCACAAAAGCGCGTCGTTTCATACGGGCAGCATCACACCTTGACGCCTCCCGTCCGTCAATGAAAACATCCGCATGATCAAATCCCTCGCGCTGTTTTCTTTGCTCACCTGCTGCGTTCACGCCCAAGTCGTCGATACCAGCACGCTCATCGGCAAAGTCGTCTGCGGCTATCAGGGCTGGTTCCGCTGCGAGGGCGACGGCAGCAACAACGGCTGGCATCACTACGCGGCGGGTGGAAAATTCGAACCCGGACACGCGCACATCGAGATGTGGCCGGATGTGAGCGAACTGCCGCCGCAGGACCGCTTCGCCACGCCGTTCAAGCATGCCGACGGACGCACTGCCGAGGTCTTCAGCTCCGTGCGCGAGTCCGTCGTGCAGCTTCATTTCAAATGGATGCGCGACTACGGCATCGACGGGGCCTTCGTGCAGCGCTTCGCCACCACCACACGCGACAAACGCTTTCGCGAACCGATGGATCAAGTCCTCGCGCACTGCCAAACCGCCGCCAAGGCCAACGGACGCGGCTGGACGCTCATGTATGACCTCAGCGGCATCAAAGAAGACGGCATCCAGCTCGTGATCGACGACTGGAAGCGCCTCATCACCGAAAAACGCCTCGACCGCGATGGCTCCGCCTATTTCAAACATCACGGCAAGCCGCTCGTCGCCCTCTGGGGCCTCGGTTTCAACGACCGTGCGCCGATGCTCGATGAATGGTCACGCCTGATCACGTTTTTGCACGATGACGGCTGCGCGATCATGCTCGGCGTGCCCTACTACTGGCGCACCCTCGATCGCGACTGCATCAAAGACGCCAAGCTCCACGAACTCATTGCCCGTGCCGAAATCGTCAGCCCGTGGGCCGTGGGAAGACTCGGCACGCCGCAGGACGCGGCCAATCGAGTCGAGAAAACCTTGAAGCCAGACGTAGCGTGGTGCGCAGAACGCAAGCTCGACTACCTGCCCGTGATCTTCCCCGGCTTTAGCTGGCAGAACCTCTCCAAATCACGCGGTCAGGAAGCGAAGTTTAATGCCATCCCACGTCTTGGCGGCCAGTTCCTCTGGTCACAAGCCGTGGCTGCGAAACAAGCCGGCTCCCGGATGCTCTACATCGCCATGTTTGACGAACTGGACGAGGCCACGGCCATTTTCAAAACCGAAAACCATCCGCCCCTTGGCGCGAGTTCATTCCTCGCCGAGCCAGATCTGCCGAATGATCATTATCTTTGGCTCACCGGCATGATCAGCAAACTGCTGCGTGGCGAGGTTTCTGAGGAATGGCCGGTGAGGCAGGAGCGATGATGCAGTAGGACGACTGTGGCGATAGCCCGGTCGTCTTTCTGGGGGCGTTACCAGTTCGAACTCACAACAAGACGGGCGGGCTTTCGCCACACCCGTCCTACGACAAGTCCGACGCCAGCACCGAGTTCGCGGCACGCAGCGCCAATTCTTTCGCCTGCGCGATCACACGCACGGGCGTGTTGTCGAACATGTAGGCATGGCAGCTCGGGCAGGTCACGGCACGGGTGACCACGATGGAGCCGCAGCCTTCGCAGACTTTGTACTGCTCGGGATGGGTGGCGATCTTTTCCGCCTGCTTCAGACGTGAGTCTGGTTTGTGCTCGTGCGCGCTCATGAAACCGCGCATGCTACGGTGCGCTCCGCCATGCGCAACCCCGGCAATGCCAAACTTGCGCTGAATTTTGCCGTTGCGTTGCGGATGTTAAGCAGTCGCGCAGGAGGCGTGCTCATGCCCGCCGCTACCGTAGCGGATGGCATCAGCCTTCCGCCGAACGTCCCTGAGTCACTCAGCCCAAACCCTCCACACTCCAGCCATCGCGATACTTCCGCGTGAGCTGGGCATTCAGCTCCGGCTTGTTGGTCACTTTGCCAGCCGCCGCATCCCATTCGATCCAATCGCCGGGATTGCGCTCGGCGAGGACGCCGAGGAGCACTGCTTCGGTGACGGGGCAGCCGTAGGTCGGCAGATCGGTGCTGGCTTTCGCGCCTTTCATGCAGGCATCGACCCAGTCGGTGTAGTGATTGGCAATGCGTGTCTTTGGATAGGTGTGACCGGTGAATTTTTCCTCAGGCACGAGCCAGGGGCGCTGGCTGTGCGGCTTGAAGATGCCGCCGTTTTCGCCGATGAAGAAAATGCCGCTCGGTGTGTCTTTCGTGAGCACGCTCGGCTTGATGACTCGGCTGTCATACGGATAACCGCCGTCGCTCCAGGTCATCTTGATCGTGTCGCCCGCCGTGAGCGGCGTGCCGGGGAATTCGAGCTCCAGATGGCGTTTCTGCGCATACAGGTCGCCCTTGCTGCCCTCGTCGAGACAGCGCACGCGCGTCGGTGCGGCGAGGCCGAGACAGGCGAAGACGACATCGAAGTAGTGACAGCCCATGTCGCCCATCATGCCGACGCCGAAATCCACCCACGAGCGCCACATCGACGGATGATACGCGCCTTCGAGAAACGGCACTTCATTGGCGACGCCCAGCCAGAGGTTCCAGTCGATGTGCTCAGGCACCGGATCGGCCTGCGCTTTGCGTTCCGTGACTTTCGGCCACCAATTGGCCTTCTTGTTCTCCCAGCAGATGACCTCCTTCACCTTGCCGATGGCCCCGCTCTTGATGAGATCGACCGCGAGCGAGGTCTCGATGCTCGAATGCCCCTGCGTGCCCATTTGCGTCGTCACACCGGCCTTCGCCGCCTCCGCACCGAGAATCCGCGCCTCGTGGATGTGATGCGTGAGCGGCTTTTGCAAATAGACGTGCTTCTTCGCCCGCAACGCGCTCACCGCCTGCGCCGCGTGCATGTGATCCGGCGTGCCGATGGTGATCGCGTCCACCGTGTTGCCCAGGTTCGCGATCATCTCGCGATAATCCCGAAACACCGCCGTGTCCTCGAGACGCTTAGCCGCCTCCGGGTCTTGGTGCTCTTTCCGCCGTGATGACATGCCCTTGGTGGCAAGTGCGAGCGTCTTCGCATCCACATCGCACATCCCCACGATCCGCACCTTGGGATGCTGCAGCACGCTCATCATCGTGTTCCCGCCCATCCCTCCGACTCCAATCGAAGCCACCTGAAACATCGAGTTCGGCGACTTCGCGCTCAGGATGGCAGGCGCGGAAACGTAGGCAGAGGCGGCGAGAGATTGCTGGAGGAAATGGCGGCGGTTCATGGAGCCAGTTTGAACGTGGCGAAGATCCTCGCTCTCTCGCGAATCACACACCTTGGTTGCGGTCAGGCGCGCTGTATGGCAGACTCCTAACGCTATGAACGCCTTTTCCAGCCTCGAAAAGATGCTCGACCCCGCCCGCCCGTGCTTCACACCGGAAACGGCGGCGAACATCATACAAATCGAGCCCGACTCTGCCAAAACGGCCCGGATGGAAGAACTCGCAGCCAGGGCAAATGAAGGCCGACTCACCCGCGATGAAGAATCCGAATACTGGAGCTACATCTACGCAGGCAAGATGATGTCGATCCTGAAACTCCAGGCACGACTGTTCCTGAAACGCCAGGCCGCTTGATGCATGGACCACACGACGCGGCTTGAGGTGCGCAACCGTGCGGGCAATCGCTGCGAATACTGCCGCCTGCGTCAGCAGCATGAGGAGGAGAACCCGTTTCATGTCGAGCACGTCATCGCACAGCAGCACGGCGGCACCCATGACCTTGAAAACCTCGCTTTGGCCTGTTCCTGGTGCAATGCGATCAAAGGCCCGAATCTCGCCAGTCTCGATCCTGATTCCGGTGAGCTGACGCGTTTGTATCACCCCAGGAAAGACCGCTGGGAGGACCACTTTCGTCGTGATGGCGCTTTCATCCTCGGCCACACCGATGTGGGCCGCACCACAGCCTGGCTGCTGCGCTTCAACGATGCAGACAACCTCAATCAACGCCACCTTTTGCTTGAGCTTGGCGAGCTGGATTGACCGCGATAGCGGCGAGTGCATCAAATCAGGCGGAAGCAGGTCTGTCCTAGAACGATGACCGAACTAGCCTGTAGAGACGCCCAACTCAGTAGTCACAACTTTCTCAAGTGGGAAGGCATAAAAGACTCCATCCATTTCCAGATAAATCTTTCGTCCAGAAAGTCCGAAAACTCGGCCGATGCTGTCCCCTTCGTAACCCGGACCGACGCTCCTGATGGGCAAAGACACATGAAAGGTCTGCCAATCTTCCTTGCGGCCACCATTTCTAACATTTGAACCAGGTTTCGGCACGAAAACGATATGGCGCGTGCAGGCACCTGCTCCTCCAGTGGCCTCTTCAATTATCACACTGTTTTCGAGTGGGTTTAGAACGACGCGAATTTCGCCGAAGCCGATGCCATCATCGACTTTGCACATCATGCTCTCTGCCAATCCGAGTTCGTTTCCCGATGCCGAAGAGAGAATATAGTTGGACTCGGAACGTCGAGTGTATGTGCCAGGGATGTCGATGAATTTACCAAGCTTCAAACGCAGTCGAAGACTCGGCGACACCATCAATGTCGTGGATTTGCCTTGATCAAATGGGAACACCACAAATTTGGTTGGAATAGCAGTTTTCTCGCATCTGAACTCGGTATGCTCCTTGGCATAATCAGCCCTGGCTTTTTCCGCCTCTTCCAATTGGGTGTTCCCAAGCAGAGGCGGTGGAAGAGGGTGCTTCGATGCGCATCCGATCAGTAAAAGCGTGACCAACAGGCTGATTTTGTGCATAGGAATCAGTAGTCTCACTTCACCGCCACACCCGCCGCTTTCCGAATCTTCATCAGCATCGGGAAGCTCGTCTGCAAGGTGGCGCTGTCGTGTTCGCTGCGGGCGGAGCTGAGGGCGGCGTGGATGAGGGTCTCCTGATCCTTCACCCAGTTCGCAGCGCGGAAGAAGATGGGGCGCTCGTTTTCCTTCTCGCGGATCTGCACGCCGTTGAGGCCGATGTCATCGACGATGACGCCGTGCGGCAGGCCATGCACGTCGAGGTTGATGAGGCCGTCGTTGCCCTGGCGCACGGCGCGAATCCAGGCCTTCACCGTCTGGCCGGGGACGAGGGTGATTTCGAGGGGCTTGGTTTCGTCTTTGATCTCGCGCATGACGGCTTTGCCGCCGTTGTCGGGCTCCATGACGATGATGAACTTTGGCGCGGCACCGAGCGTGACTTTGCCGAAGGTTCCGGCGTCATGCGTGATGCCCTTGGCTGTCGCGGTGATCTTGAGCTGGCTCCAATCGGCATCCGCTTTGGCATCATCGGGCGCGGCGCGGAGTGAGCCGCTGATCAAATCGTGTCCGGCTTCAATAATGAGCGGCGAGGAGGCGAAAAAACCTGGTGGCAGGCCGGTGATGTCGATCTGGATGGGATCGTCGAAATCATCGACTCGATCCGCGCGGAAGGAGAAGCCGATGGAGGCTCCGGGCATGACGGTGGGGTTCGCACCAGCGAGCTTGACACTGAAATCGGGCTTCGGCTCGCGGATGGTGAGGGCATAGACAAAACGCTCGCCGCTCCAGCCGCGCGTGTCAGTGACTTTGACGATATAACGACCGTCCGCATGCGCGGTGAAGGTGAGGCGCGAGTCGCTGCCGAGCTTGCGGTCGCCGCTGTCGTCGTTCGCGTAGTTCAAGGTGAAGACGGGCAGGCCGTTGGGCACGATCTGGCTGCCGATGGGCCGTGGCTCGACGACGTAGCAGGGCTCGTCGAGTGAGTGGGAGGTGGCGCTGGTGTCGAAGTAGGCGCGGCGTTTGCCGCCGTTGATGTAGAAGAAGCAGCCGCCATCCGGCCCGCGCGGCATGCGCACGATCTTCATCACGTCGCCATTGAAATAGACGAACTCGTTGAGTTCCATCTCCTCCCAGTTTTGCAGGCGGATGTCCGGGTTGTTGGCATCGACGCTGCGAAAGTTGTTGTAGCTGTCGCGCACGGCCTGGAGCATCACACGCGGCACGGGCTGTCCTTTCGCGTCGAGGATGTCGAGCTTTGTGTCGGCAGGAGAACCGGCTTGGGCAGCGAGCGTCTCGATGATCCACGTCTGGCCTTTCTTCGCATCGAAGGCGAAGTGGTCGGTGTCGCCGACTTTCGATTTGGCGAGCATGCCATTCACATTAGCGGGCAAAGTCACGACCTGGGCCTTCGCGAGATCGTCGTTGCCTTCGACTTCGCTCGCTTGCGCCAATCCACTCACACGCAACACCGGCATGGAGCGGAAACGCAGCGTCTTCGCATCGAGCGGCACATTCATCAGGCCTTCTTTGTCAGCCTTCATCATCACGCTGGCTTTGCCGCCGAGGTGGTGGCCGATGAGAGTGACTTTCGTGTCCTGGCCGATCTGCGCGGCGAGCGGCGACCACGCTGTGACATACGGCAGCGCGCCGATGGTGAGGCGATACGCATGATCCGCACTGCCATCCATCGTCGTGTTGCTCACGAGCACGATGTAATCGCCATCTGCAGGCGCTTTCCAGGCGAGGAAAGGATCGCTGCCGCTGTCGAGGCCGCGATTCACGGCGAGGACGGTGCGGTTCGTGTCCATGATCTCCAGCGTGGGCGATTTCGCCGTGCTGCCGACCTGTGCGACGGCGAGATCGAGCACGAGTTCTTCACCCGCCTTCGCAGTGAAACGATACGCGTCGTGCTGACCGATCTCCGTGAGCGTGCCCCAAACGCTCGCAGGCAGTTTCGCGATGGCGACCGGGGCTTCTTTGAAATCCGCCGCCTTCGTGACGGTGGGCGCGAGGTCATCGGCATACACTTTCAGTTTCGCGGATTCACCGCCGGGGCTTTTGAGCCAGACATCATAAGCTCCGCGCGGCACATCGGCGCTGGCGGTGATCTTCAACCTTGCGCTCGTCGCTTTGATCGAGCTTTTGACGAGCTGCGCTTTGATTCCCGGATGTGAGACCATCGCGCTCGTGTCTTCGGTGAAGTTCTTGCCAGCCAGCGTCACCACCATCTCGCCGCCAATGTGCGCGGCGCGGGGCGTGATGCGCGTGAGTTCGGGCTTGATCGCTTTGGCGGCCGTCACGGGTTTGGCAGGCGCGGGAGCCATCACGGACTTGCCGGTGGTGGACTCATAGACGCTGAGGCTGCCGTCGATGCGACCGGCGACGAGTTGGGCTTTGTCGGTGAAGGCGAGCGCGGAGGACCAGTCGGGTTGTTTTTCGAGCGGGAGTTTTTCTGTGAGATCGGCGGTGCTCCAGAGCTTGAGCGATTTGTCGGTCGAGGTGGACGCGAGCAGTTTACCATCGAGTGACAACGCGAGCCGCAGGATGCCGCCTTCATGCGCGAAGCGGCTGGTGACGATCTTGTTCGTGCCTTCCTTGGCATCGGCGCTGATGTTCCAGAGGCGGATGCGATTGTCGGAACCGGCGGCGAAAAGCTGTTTGCCATCGGCGCTGAAAACGACGCTCGTCTGCTCCTTCGTCGGCTGCGAGAGTGTGTCGAGACGCTGGCCTGTCGGAATAGCCCACAGCTTCACCGTGCGGTCCGCGCTGGCGCTGGCGAGCACCTTGCCATCGGGACGGAACGAGAGGCCGTTCACCGCGCCGTTGTGCCCTTTGAGCAGGGCGACTTCCTTGCCCGTCGCCGTGTCCCAGAGGCGGATTTTTTGATCGTAGGCTCCCGTGGCGATCAGTTTGCCATCGGACGAAACGGCGAGCGCATACGCGGCATCGAGATGACCATCAAACGACTGCTGCAAGGTGCCGTCGCTCGTCTTCCAGCGTTTCACCTCGCCCACGATGCCCGCCTCGCCGCCTGCGGCATACACAGCGTCGCCATCCGGCGAAAACGCGACCGCGTTGGCCTTGCCCTTGATGCCGGTGAGTTTGCGAATCACCCCCCGCGTGACCGGATTGAGCAGTTCCACCTCGCCATAGCGTCCCACCGCGATGAGCTGCACCTTCGGCGAAAACGCCACGGCTTGGATCGAGCGTTTCGGCGGCACCGTGGGCATGATCTTGGGAGTGATGACCTCCTTCGGCATCGGTTTGCCTTCAGCAATGATCGGACCTTTCGCACCCGCATCGATCCACGCCTTGATCAGCGCGATCTCCTCCGGCTTCAGCTTCTCGCGCTTGCCCGGCGGCATGAATTCGTTCTTCCCGCCGCGACCGGAGCGGCCTTCGAGGAATTTCACGAGCATGCTCTCGCTGCTTTTGCCCGCGACGATGGCGATGCCTTCCTTCCCGCCCTTCATCAGCGCCGCGAAGGTGTCCAAGACGAATTCACCATCCGCGTCGTCGGCGCTGTGGCAGTCGATGCAGTAAGTGTCCCAAAGCGGGGCGATCTGCTTTGTGTAATCGACGCTTTGGGCGTGGGCGGTGGCGGCGAGGCAAAGCAGCGCTTGAATCAGAATTCGGAGAGTAGATAATGGTTTCATGAATGCAGATCAGATTGTTTGGATAGACCCGGAGCGAATGAGTGGGACGCCTTGTTTCACAGGAA
The DNA here is from genome assembly GCA_003506995.1 of Verrucomicrobiales bacterium. Taxonomy (GTDB): domain Bacteria; phylum Verrucomicrobiota; class Verrucomicrobiia; order Verrucomicrobiales; family Verrucomicrobiaceae; genus Prosthecobacter. The sequence continues at coordinate 4,495 of DNXB01000292.1, read as the reverse complement.
CTCGTGTGCCGATAAGCACGTTGGATGCTTATCTAAGCAAGGGGGACCGGCTTGAAGAGTTTCTGGATGACTTCCCGTCCGTGAGCCGCGAGCAAGCGTTGGCACTGCTGGATATGGGTGAAGATAAAGCCCTGGCGATTGTCTCCGATCATGCGCTTGCTGCTTGATGAGAACCTGCCGCGCGGGCTGAAACGCCATCTGCGTCCGCACACGGTGCTGACGGTCCAGGAAATGGGCTGGAACGGGATCAAGAACGGTCATTTGATCACTCGCGCACAGGCTGAGTTTGAGGCGCTCGTCACCATCGACGGGAACATGATCTACCAGCAGCATGTCGCGTCTTTCGCCATCGGCTTGGTGGTTCTTCATGCCCGAAGCAACGACATGGACGAGTTGCTCCCGCTTGTTGCCGATATTTTGAGCGAGTTGCCAANNGGCTTGCGGATCATAGCCCAGGGTTGGCACAACCCTGGGTAGGAGGATAAACCATTCGAGTCATCCAGGACCAACCCCAACGGGGTTGCGTATCTGGTTCGGGAAAGGTTCGCTTTGACGACCATGCATCGCCCTCGCGCAAGATACGGAATCCTGTTGGGGTTGGACGGGATGGGGGCGTGGGGTGACTCGATACCCAGGGTTCTGCCAACCCTGGGCTGTGTGACGCAAGCCCTTTGGGCTTGGAGAAGTTGACAGGTTCCCTTCATCGGATCACCTCCTGAATCTCTGGCAAGTGCATCATTGAACCTTCTGGTCGTGCCTCGTCCAAATCGATGAACTTTGGGAAAAGACTCCAGCCCCAAACTAGAGCAACGGCTGCTGGATCAGCACCATTCCTGTCGAAAACGTAAATCGCCTTTCGTCCGCTGCGTTCCGTTGGCCGGATTTCGTACGGAGTCCCAAAAAATGGATGCTCAATATGCGACCATTTGAACGCTGCGAACCGTCCACCAAGCAAAACATGATCTGCGACGAATACGATCCACTGAGAAAAGGCAACGATGACACCAAAGATCAGCACGCTTCGCGCGGGACCGCTGAATTGTCTTCTCATCAGAACAACACTGGAGATTCCAGCGAGAGCGCCCATGGCTAAAGACGCGCGAGGCCAGCAATAGAAAAAAGCAGCGCAGGCAAGGGCCACTGCACACAGCCACGGAACCAAAAACAAAGCAGGACCGCCCGCTTCTCGTGAGCGAAACAACAACAGAAAGCCCAGCGCCCACGCGATCAGCAAAGTGACCATCGCATCCTCGCCCGACCTATGCCTGAGATATGAGATCAAGGTTCCAGCCATTCCGGCCAGGAATCCTGTCACTCGAAGTGCCCATTGAAATGCAGGTCTCATTTCGTGACGCGATTGAACGCTAGTGATTAAACAAAAACTCCTTCGATCCCATCAGGCTCCAGAAGATGTCTTCGAGCGTGGTGCGGCGGTCTTCGGGTTTGGCGGTGGCGAGGAGTTGGGTGGCTTTCGTTTTTTCGCGTTCGGTGGGTTCGCGAGTGAGCGTCACGAGATAGGCTTCCTCGATGATCTTGGCGTCGGGCTGCTTGCTGGCGAGGAGGGCGTCGAGACGGTTGTCTTTCTGCGAGAGTTTGAGGTTCAGGGTCTCGCCGTTGGCGATGTGGAGGGCCTGGGCCATGCTGGGTTCGTTGGTGCGCTCGCATTCGCAGGTGGCGACACGGTCGGCGCGGCCGAAGCTCTTGAGGAAGTAGCTGGCGATGTTGCTGTCGGGGAGTTGCAACGCGCGGAAGCCCATGGGGTAGCTTTCGCTGGTGCCTTTGTTGGCGTTGCGTTTGTCGATCTTGAACGTCGTGGGCGCGGCGGTGACCTGCGAGATGGTGTCGAGCAGGATTTCGGCCTTGAGACGACGCGGGACGTAGTGCGAGCCGTAGCGGAGGTCGGTGATGTTTTCGGGCAACGTGATGCTGCTGCGCTGGTAGGTCTCGCTTTGCAGGATGGTGCGCATGAGGGCCTTCAAATCGAATTTGTGCTGCACGAGATGCGCGCAGGCGGTGGCGAACAGTTCTTCGTTGCTGGCGGCGTTGGTGACGCGGAGGTCATCGACGGCTTCGACGAGGCCGGCGCCGAAGAAGTTTGCCCAGACGCGGTTCACGATGGCGCGTTGGAAAAGTTTGTTGTCGGCACCGGTGAGCCAGTTGGCGAGCACGATGCGGCGATCCTCAGTGGAGGTCATCGAGATGGGCGTGGTGACATCGAGCGGACGCGGCGGCGGCGGTTTGCCGGTGAGCGGAGCGACGAGATCGCCCTGCGTGTCGGAGAACAGCACGCGCTCATCGGCCTGCGTGCCGTTCTTGGTGCGGACGCGGGCGAATAGATTCGCGAAGCCGTAGTATTGCTCGTTGGTCCATTTCTCCATTGGGTGGTTGTGGCATTTCGCGCAGCCGATGGAAGTGCCGAGGAAGGCGATGCTGACGGTTTCGGCGCACTTGGTGGGTTCGTCGTTGAGGACGAAGAAATTCACGCCACCATGCTCCAGCGTGCTGCCAGTCGCGGTGAGGAGATCGCGCACCATGGCGTCCCACGGCGTGTTCGCGGCGACGTGGCGGCGGATCCAGTTGTAATACGACCACATCGCCTCCGGCATGAGTTTGTCGCCATTGACGAGCAGCAGATCGCTCCAGCGATGCGACCAGTAATCGACGAACTCGGGGCGCTGCAGCAGCGAGTCGATGAGGCGGTCGCGTTTGGTAGCCGCGCCCGCTAGGGCGTGGTCATCTTTCTCGGCGAGGAAAGCGCGGGTTTCATCGAGCGTGGGCAAAACGCCAATGGTGTCGAGAAACGCGCGGCGCAGGAACTCGTGATCCTCGGCGCGGACGGATGGCGGGATGTTCAGCTCGCGCAGTTTTTTCAGCGTGAGTTCGTCGATGAAGTTGCGTGGCTTCAGCGCGGCGAAGGCGGCGGGATCGACGTTGCTGGCGTTCGGAATCGTGATGGTGGCGAGCGCGAGGCGGCTCAGATACCACGCGCTGACGCTGCCTTCGCCGCTGCCGGTGGTTTTGATGAGGCCGTTGTCATTGACGGTGGCGACGCTGGCATTGGTGGCGTTGTATTTGGTCCAGCGCGTGACGTCCTCGCTGTGGCCGTCGCTGAACTTCGCCGTGACCTTGAGTTGCACCGATTTGCCCGCCTGCGTGACAAGATGCGGATGAGAGACCTCCAGCGACACGATGCGCGGATCATCCGCCTTCGGCCCCGGCGCACCTGCGGCGATCCAGTCGGAGATGGCTTTGTATTCCGGCGAGTTCACCTCGAAGCGCTTGTCGCCCTTGTGAGGCACCAGCTTGGTCGATTTGAGCAGGAACAAACTGCGCGCCGGGTCTTCCATCGTGAGCCTGCGCCCATTCGCGCTGCGCGTGATCGAGATCCAATCGCCCTCGTCATCGAAGCCACGCAATGAAAGGCGGAAGCCACCCTGACCGGCAGCCGCACCATGGCAGGCGCCCATCGCGCAACCGTAGCGCGTGAGGATCGGCTGGATGGTGTTGCGGAAAGACGGGGCTTCGGCGGCAGCCGAGGTAGCGGCCAAGAGTGCGAAAAGGAGGCTGGAGATGCGGAGTTGCATGAATCAGGGACGGAAATTAAGATGCCAGCATGAGCACACTGGCTGAAATCGAAATCGCGGCGGCGGGATTACCGGCGGCGGAGAAGCGTTCGCTGCTGAGCTGGCTCAAGGCGGAGCTTTCGGTCGAAAGCCATGCCAACGTCGAAGGCCCGCGTGTTTCCGGCCTCGGCAAGGGCAAGTGGCAGGTGGCAGAAGACTTCGATGCGCCACTGCCTGACGAATTCTGGCTTGGCCGCGACGCATGAACTACCTGCTCGACACGCACGCCTTCATCTGGTGGAACGAAAACAGCCCCAGGCTGCCCGCGCATGTCAGGCAGACGCTCAGTGACCGCTCGAACCAAATATGGCTGAGCCATGCGAGCGTGTGGGAGCTGCAAATCAAGATCCAGCTCGGCAAACTGAAACTGAACGCTCCGTTGGCCGATTTGATCGAGCAAGAAACCCGCGTGAACCGTCTTCGCCTGCTCTCGATCAGCTACGACGACATCCTGAAGCTCGACAGCCTGCCCATGCATCATCGCGATCCTTTCGACCGGATGATCATTGCTCAGGCGTTGGTGGGCGGGTTTCATTTGGTGGCGTGTGACTCGGAGTTTCCGGCTTACGGCGTGCCGTTGTTTTGGTGAAAGCGGGTGAGGGCACCCGCGCTCCTTTGTGTTACGCAAACAGCTCCTTGATCGCCTGCGTGCCGAAATCGACGACGGGATAGGGTCTGCCCTGCGGGCCGGGGAGTTCGGTGTGGAGATCGACGCCGAGGGCTTGGTAGATGGTGGCGACGATTTCTTTGGGTGCGACGGGGCGCTCGGTGGGGTAGCCGCCGATGTCGTCGGACTTGCCGATGACTTCGCCGCCTTTCACGCCGCCGCCGGCGAAGTTCACGGTCCAGCAGTTCGGCCAGTGGTCGCGACC
>DNXB01000251.1 GCA_003506995.1 Verrucomicrobiales bacterium | reverse complement strand
CCCGCCTCGATGGAGGCGGGTTTTTTTGTTCTGCCTGGGACTCTGCCTCATGCCTGCCCTGAAAGACAGGTGCCTATGATCAGGCGTATTGCAGGCTGTGGATCGCACTGCGGGTTCGGAATGCCGAACGCAGTTTCTTCAAGCCGAGTTCCAGCCGTGTTTTCACCGTGCCGAGCGGCGTGTGCGTGGCTTGCGCGACCTCGCGCTGGCTCATGCCCTTGAGGAAGGCGAGTTGAATGACCTGCTGCTGGTGCGCGGGCAGCCGGCGGAGATGTTGGCGAAGCACCCGGCCAATGTCGGCCTGTTCGCATTCGACAGCCGCATTCTGGGCGAGGGGGCGCAGCTTGGTCTCATCCTCCAGCCGCTCTCTGGCATGGTTATACGCCTGGGACCGTCGCAGATGGTCAATAGCCCGGCGCCGGACAAGTGTGATGATCCAGCCCAGGGGCCTGCCTTTCGCAGCAGAAAAGTGACCGGCATGGTTCCATATCTCCAGGATGCATTCCTGCAGGACGTCGTCTGCAGCCGCAGAGTCGGGAACGATGCGAAGGATCACACTTTTGAGCAGCAATCGGTAGCGCTGAAAGAGGATGTCCATCGCCAATGGATCGTGCTTTTGGATGGCGCACATCAGGTCTTCATCAAGCGCTTGCGTGTCCTGGCTGGATGATGTGACAGGGTAGGTGTGAAGTGTTTTCATGGATAACCACTACAAGACCGCTTGCCGCTCACAACCCGAGCCAGCCCTGCTCAGGTCGTCAGGCGATACCTGAGAAAACCCGGATTTGATCAGGGTGTTCTCACGCCTCGGTGAGCCGCTGAGTCCCAATCCCTCCGCGTTTGTCTTTTCTTTCGCCCATCCAGCATCCAGCATCCAGCCATGAGCCGATACGCCAGCAATCAGGAAGTCACGCGCTTCTTTGCCTCCCATGGCATCGAAGTCACCCACGTTCGTCGGGAGGGCGAGCTGCGCCACCTCCGCGTCCACGCCCAGCCCCTCAGCCTGCCGATGCCCGCCAACGCAGACGAATGCCTGCGCCTTGTGCGCGAGTGCCTTGCTGCTCATGCTTCTGCCGGAACCGATCATCCATCATCATTGAGCCTGTCCACGGACGAAACCGGTGGAATCAAGCGTCGCACATCCGAAAGAGACGACGGGGCCAGCGCAGAAGCGCCGGAAGGGACAAGTCTTCCGGCTCACTTGAAGGTGTAGGGCTTCTCGGAGCCGAGTGTGGCCATGGTGACGTATTCTTTGCCGTTGAACTCCAAGAGCACGAGCCAGAGGTAGTAGGTGCCGGAGGGCGGGCGCTTGTACTTCGCGGTGTTTTCCACGTCGGTGTAAGTGTAACCGGCCGCGAGCGCTTTTTTCACCACGCTGCCCAGCTCAAAGTAGGTGCCGCCGGCCTTGTTGCTGAAGCCGGGCTTGGTGGTGGCCCAGACGCTGAGCTTGAGGGAGCCGGTGTTGCTGGCGCGGGTGTGGCTGATCTTTTTCACCTTCATGCTGATCGTGCCGCCCTCGGGGTTCGTCTGCCAGCTCCAGGGGCCGAGCAGGGTGAAGGTCTTGAGCGGTCCAAGCGTGACAGCGTTGGTGTAGTTTCGGAAATCGGTGATGACGTAGCCGCCGCTGCGGAACTCGGACACGGTGAGGCAGAGGAAGTAGCTGCCCCGATTGGCGGGCATGCTGGCATTCAGGGTCTTCTTGATGCCATTATACCGCCTGCCACCCGCAAGCCCCTCCAGCTTGAAACCGGCGATGACATGCCCGCTGATCCGGCCGCTGACGTATTTCTGTTTGAGCGCCCACAACTGCACCTGAATGGTGCCGGTGGCGTTTTCAGCGCTGCTGTTGGTGATGGCGTCGCAGCCGAGGCTGACAGTGGCGTTGCCAGCGCCGAACTGATACGGGGCCGAGCCGGAAAGCTTCGGCGCGGCATGCGCACTCGTGGTCAAAGCGAGTCCCAAACCGGCCACCATCAGGCAAAACAAGTGTCTCATAGGTGCGCTGGATTAAGGCGGGGCAAAGGGCAAGTCAATCGTGATAACGGGTACGGCACGTCACACTTTTCCCGTCGCGAAACCGGACTGACTCGCCATCATGACGGCCTCCCCGCCCATGACCCTCGCCTACTACCTGCACGATCTCAGCCCGCATCTGATCAAAATCACGGAGAAGATCGCCGTGCATTGGTACGGGCTGTCGTATGTGCTGGGTTTCTACCTGACCTACCTCGTGATGCGCTTCCTGGCGCGGCGGGGGCTGTCGGAGATCAAGGAGGAAGCGGTGGCAGACTTCATCACGATGGTGTCGATCTTCGGCCTCGTCCTCGGCGGTCGGCTGGGCTACCTGCTGCTGTATAACTTTGACGAGTTCATCCGTGCGCCGTGGATTTTCTTCATGCTCAATCAAGGCGGCATGGCCAGTCATGGCGGCATCGCTGGCACCACGCTGTTTTGTGGCTGGTATGCCTGGAAGCACAAGATTTCCTGGGCGGGCATCGGCGACTCGATCGTCTGCGGCGCACCGCTGGGCGTTTTCCTGGGACGCATCGCGAACTTCATCAATGGCGAGCTGTTTGGCCGGGTGACGAACGTGCCGTGGGCGGTGAAATTCCCCACGGAGATGCTGCACGAGGATTTTTACCGCCAAGGCGGCCAGCCGGGGCTGATTCCCGAGGGATTGCAGCACAGCCCGGACATCATCGCCCACTTTGAGAAGTTTCGCGGCGGGCGTGCCGAGCTGGAGTCCGTGCTGCATCCGCGACATCCCTCGCAGCTTTATGAGGCGCTGGGCGAAGGGCTCATCCTCAGCGCCATTTTGATCTTCATCCGCCTCCGCTTCCCGCGTCTGCCCCAGGGCATCGTCACGGGGCTGTTCTTCATCCTTTACGCCATCGCCCGCATCGCGCTGGAGTTTGTGCGGCAGCCAGACAGCGGCTCGGAGATGATTCTGGGCCTGACGAAGGGCCAGTTCTTCTCCACCTTCATGTTCATCGTCGGCGGCTTGTTCATCGGCTACGGCCTGAAATGGGGCAAATCGCCGCCCGGGACGGCGCAGCCAGCCTGATTTTCGCGTTTCCTCACACAAAAGGCGAACCCGGAGGCGTTAGGCTGGTCGAACACCTGCCCACGCATGGAACCCTCTTTTGACTGGAAACGAACCTTTGAGCAGCTCGCCCCGCAGCTCGTGCTGTATGCGCGTCAGCTCGTCGATTCGAAGTCCGACGCCGAGGACGTCGTGCAAATGGCCTTCGTGCGCTGGTGGCGGCGCTTCCCTGAAGGCGACAACAACCACATCCCGCTGCTCTACGCCGCCGTCCGCACCATCGCCCTCGACCAACGCCGCTCAGATAACCGACGCGTCAATCGCGAGGCGAAGTCCGACATCGCCGTCGCCGGTGAAAACGCCCCCTGCTTTGATCCCCAGCCGGGGCAGAAAGAAATCGCCGAGATCGTCCAACAAGCCCTCCAAGCCCTGCCGCAGGAGCAGCGCGAAGTCGTGACGCTCAAGCTCTGGGGAGACCTCACCTTCAACGAAATCGCCGCCATGAACGGCGAATCCATCAACACCATCGCCGGCCGCTACCGCTACGCCTTGCAGGCCATGCAGCGAAAGCTTGCACCGCTCAAAGCAGACCTGCTCGGCGAGACCCGCACCCCCGCCCCCAGCATCCTGCACTTTTCATCCCCCCAGGAGGCCCTCTCATGAACGACGACCTGAACGACTCCCACCTCGAAAACCTGCTGCGCGGCCTTGCGCCTGCCACAGCCTCCCCTGCCCTCGCGCAGCGGGTCGATGAAGAACTAAAGCTCGACATGAGCTGGCTCGGCAGCGCCACCAAGCAGCGCCGCGAGACGCGCTGGTTCGCCTCCGCAAGCTGGGCCTCCCTAGGTGCTGCTGCAGCCGTGGCGGTGATGAGCTTCCTGCCGCAGCCCGCCTCGAACACGACGCTGGCGACGACTCCCGCCGTGCTGCCCGTCGCCACCATCCGCGAGTGGGAGAATGTGCAAAACGACGGCATTCATTACAGCGCCGAACGTCTGCCAGAACAGCACATGACCGTCATTTCACGCGAGCGCCAGACCTGGATCGATCCGCGTGACGGGGCGCAGATGACCGTGGAATACCCGCGCCAGCAGAAGCTCGTGCTGCCGGTCTCCTTCCAATGATTTTTCCCCAACCTGAATCCCACCCGATCATGAAACTCAAACACAGCTTCCTCATCGCCTGCCTGGGCGCGGTGCTGCTGCAAGCGCAGCAGTCGGAGGAAAATAACGCGCCCAAACCCGCCGAGACGGCCCCTGCCGAGGTCAAACCACGCGCACCGCAGCCGACACGCAACCCCAACGCACCCAACGAGGAATTGAAGCCCGTGGCCTACATCGGCGTGCTCACGCGTGAGGTGCCTGCCGAACTGCGCACCCAATTCTCCCTGCCGGAAGGCTTTGGCCTGATGGTGGATGAAGTGATGCCGGAATCCCCCGCCAAGGAGGCCGGATTGAAGACGCATGACATCCTGGTGAAGTTCGAAGACCAGCGGCTGGTGAACATGGAGCAGCTCATGGCCCTGGTGCGCTCCAAGAAGAAAGGCGAGGCCGCCCAGCTCACCGTCATCACAGGCGGCAGGGAAACACAGGTGCCCGTCACGCTCGGCGAGCGCATGGTGGCCGTGAACGAGCGTCGGCCAATGTATGGCTTCGGCGGCTGGCCGCAGACGGGCATGCCCTTTGGCGGGCGTGAGATGGAGCAGATGCAGCGCGGCATGCGTGACATGGGCGGCGAACAGCGCGAGCAGATGGAGCGCTTCCAAAACGAGATGCGCGAGTTCCAGGAGCGCCTGCAAAACTGGATGAAGGGAGACAAAAGCACGCCCATGCCCCAGGCACCGATGTTCAACATGCCGGAGCACCAGCCGCGCCGGGAGCAGCACCGGGGAAACACCGAGCGCCAGCCCGCCCCCTCTCCGCGAGATGGCAACGTGCAGCGCTTCAACTTCAGCGAGTCCCACGAGGCGATGAACGTGACCCGCCGCGATGAGGCTGGCGAATACTCCATCAAGCGCGAGGACGGCAAAACCACCTTCACCGTCCGTCCCAACGGCGGCAAAGAGCAAAGCTGGCCCGTGAACACGGACGAAGAACGCAAAGCCGTGCCGGAAGAGTTCCGCGACAAGCTGCGCATGATGGACGGTGCAGGCAACGGTCTCCGCATCGAGGTTCGTCCCGGCCCTGGCGGCGAAGGCCCGCCAAGAAACCCCGCGCCGCGTGAAGGCGGCAATGACGCCACCCAGCCCCGCCCCCAGGCACGCGGCACCTCGGCCTGAGCCTTTTCCCATTCGATACAAAAAAGCGGCGATGACTCCCGGAGCCATCGCCGCTTTGTTTTGAACTTTGGAAAACGATTACTTCGCCGCGAGCGCCGCCTTGATGGCGTCCACCACTTCAGGCGCGTCCGGCTTCACGCCTGGCTCGAAGCGCTTCAGGATCTTGCCGTCACGGCTGACGAGGAACTTGCCGAAGTTCCACTTCACATCACCCGGATAGGGCGACTGCGGGCCGCTGAGCACCTGATAGAGCGGATGCTTGTCCTCGCCCTTGACGACGACTTTGTCGAACATCGGAAAGGTCACTTTGTACTTCACAGAGCAGAACTCCTTGATCTCATCATTGGTTCCTGGCTCCTGGTTCTTGAAGTCGTTGCAGGGAAAGCCCAGCACGGCCAGCCCGTCCTTCTGGAACTCCTGGTTGAGCGCTTCGAGCTGTGTGTACTGCGGTGTCTTGCCGCATTTGGAGGCCACGTTCACGATGAGCATCACCTTGCCCTGATAATCCTTCAGGGAGGTGTCTTTGCCGTCGATGTTCTTCAACGGAATGTCATAAAGCGACTTGGGGGCGTCCGCGGCGCAAAGCGCGGCGGCGGCAAGAAGGGTGGAGGCGAGGGTGAGCAGTTTCATAGGGACAGCATGAACGCTCCCAGCCCCACCGCTATTGCGCCAGCCCGCCCGTCGCTCTCATTCTTCCCATGGCTCTCATCTTCCCAGCACCAGCACGCCCAGCGGCGGCAGATCGACGACCACGCTCCAGGGCTGGCCCTGATGGGCTTTTTCCTGCGCCTGGAATCCTGCTCCAGCGCTCAGGCCGGTGCCCGCGTAGATCGCCGCGTCGCTGTTGAGCAGTTCGCGGTAGCTGCCTGCTTCAGAAACACCCACACGGTAGGCTTTGCGTGGCACGGGCGTGGCATTGACGAGCACATAGACCTTGTCGCCGTCGGGTGAGCTGCGGGCGAAGGCGAAGATGCTGTTCTCAGCGTCGTTCGCGTCCAGCCACGAGAAACCGCCGGCCTCGTGGTCCTTCGTGTGGAGCGAGGGGCGCGTGGTGTAGAGATGATTGAGGTCTTTGACGAGCTTTTGCAGGCCGCTGTGCTCCTCGCCGAGGAAGAGATGCCAGTCGAGGCTGGCGTCGTGCTTCCATTCGTGGTT
>DNXB01000123.1 GCA_003506995.1 Verrucomicrobiales bacterium | reverse complement strand
CGTCCTTCCATGAACAGCTTGAGCCAGTGCTCCCAGGGGCCGCTGTAACCACCCGACCAGGCCTTGCCGCTCTCGAAATGAAAATAGGAAACGCAGACGTCCTTGGGGTTGCGCGCGATGTAGATATACTTGCACGGGCTCTGCTCCGGCCCGCCCGCCAGGGCCATGCGATAGGGCATGTGGCTCTTGAAGATGCGCGGCGAAGGCAGCGCATCCACCTCCTCGCGGCTGCGCGGATAAGGCCAGGAGCTTTCCATCCAGTGCAGGCAGCCGCGCAGGGTCTTGCCCTCGGGCACTTCGCCGTTGTGCAGGATCAGATACAGCACATTGGACAGCCAGGTCGAGCCGGACTTGGGAAAGGAACAGTAGCAGACATCGTTCGGGCGCGTCTCGACGCTGCGCGACACGGCATAGCGGTCGGGCGTCACGTAGGGTGGCAGCATCACGCCCTCGATCGTGCGGTATTTGTAGCCGTACTCGCCCACCTGGATGTCGTCCAGATTCTCGGCGTGCAGCTCGTCGCGGTATTCGCCGATCCTGGCGACTCCGCCCGAGACCGTCTGCGTTTCTTTCTGATTCATCTGCCGGCCGCTCCTTCAGCCCGGCATGCGGCCGGACACTTCCAGATATCGATCGCCCACCGCCTGAACCTGCAGGCCGTAAAGCCCGGCCGCCTCCAGCTGGCCCTTCACTTCATCCACCTCGAACGCGGCCAGCAGCGAATTGTAGAAATCCTGACGCAGGATTTCCGGCGCACCGCGCGCGTAGGTGTCGACGATCTGCTGCGCACCAGCCGCGGTCTCCGGCCTGCGCAAATCCACGATCAGCACAGCGGCGTTGCGCGCGGCCACCTGCCTGAGCGTGATCCACAAGCCGGCCGGCTCATGCAAGTGATGCAACAGGCTGTTGCTCACCACGGCGGTCGCCCGGCCCATTGGCAGCACGGCGCTCGGCAGCACGGTTTCCACGAAACGGGCTCTTGAAGCGGCGCCTCCCATGGCCACCGCGCGTGCACGCGCAATGTCCAGCATCGCCGCCGCGCCATCGACCCCGGTGACCATGCATCCCGGAAACGCCGCCGCCATGCGCAGCGCGATGTTGCCGGGGCCGCAGCCCAGGTCGATGATCTCGCCGGAATCGAGCGCACCGAACAGCTCCTTGAAGCGCTCCACAAAACGGTCATCCGATGCGGAAAAATCGGCCTCGGCGTAGGCAATGGCCTGATCCTGATCGAGCATCAATTCGGGCTCAGGTATTCTCAACATCTGCGGTTTCCTCGACGTCTGTTTCTCCGGGCGTCACAAGCGCAAGCGTGCGTTTGCGAAAGGCCTCGATGTTTTCCAGTGCGGTGCGCGTGCATTTGCTGGTTTCCGAGCGCATCGCCAGGCTGGGGCCATCGCCGACGAAGTACTCGCACACGAGGGCATGCGCCGCATAGACCCTGTCGATGGCGCCATGCCAGGTTTTCAGCTCGGCTTCCAGGGCATCCCAATTGTTGTCCAGCTGCTTTCGCAGCGATTTCATCCCATCAATCATTGCGCAGTGATCGATGGACCAGAGTCCGGAGAATTTGGCCGGCACATTGGGCGGCGTCATGCTTTCACGCACGGACACGTAGCGCTCGGCCGGCATGTCCCCGGCAAAGCGCATGGCGGCGGCCGAGCCGTCGAGCATGCGCGTCGCCTGCCCCAGCGCGCGTCTGGCCGCAGGCATGTCGCCGGCAATCATGGCCGTTTCCAGGCGGCGATGCGCAAGGATGATGCCCTGCAGCAGCACGAAGAAGGCATGGTGTCCCGCACGCCAGCGCGACATGGCCTGCTCAACATTCACTGGCTGCCTCCATTACGGCAGCCAGCCCATCGAGCAGGCGACTCATCTCTTGTTCATCCAGGGTGGAGCCCAACTGCAGTTCGCGGGAAATTTCCGCCAGTACCTGGCCGAGTGCGAAAGTGAGCGAAGCCGATGATCCGCCATGACGGACAAGGTCGAAGTAGCGATCGTAGATCTTCTGCCTCGGCGAGAGTTTCTCTTCCCCGCTCAGCCGCGGCAATTCCGCCATGACGGCAGCCCCTTGTCTGACCCAGGCCTCAATGGCCGCCGTGTCCTTGGCCCCCTGCGCCAGGAAGCCTGCCAGGGCTTCATCACGCAGCGCGCCGCCAGCAGGCATTTCAACGCCGAGGGCCAGCCGCCCCGGCACCGGCAAGTGCAACTTCTGGGTATCCAATTGCTTGCTCATCGTATCCTATTGACGCCAATCTCCCGGCCAGAGGGGGAAATTATACGCACTATGCGGGCCAAGCCCAGCAGGGTCGGCCATTCCGACTCGTCCAGCCCACGGCGGCAATAAAAAAAGGACTCGCAAGGAGTCCTTTTTTGGCAGAGCCGGATTCGCCGCTCAGACCGAGAACGAGGAACCGCAGCCGCAGGTGGTCTGGGCGTTCGGGTTCTTGATCACGAACTGTTCGCCTTCCAAGTCTTCCTTGTAGTCGATCTCGGCGCCCACCAGGTACTGGTAGCTCATGGCGTCGATCAGCAGAGACACGCCGTTTTTCGACATGGTGGTGTCGTCTTCGTTGACCACTTCGTCAAAAGTGAAGCCGTACTGGAAACCGGAGCATCCGCCACCCTGCACGAACACGCGCAGTTTCAGGTCGGGATTGCCCTCCTCGGCCACCAACTCGGCCACCTT
>DNXB01000494.1:2707-3148 GCA_003506995.1 Verrucomicrobiales bacterium | reverse complement strand
TTGGAGCAGCTGCAGGCGATGGCGCGCGACCGGTGGACATGCCGGCGCGGCTCGATGCGGCCGGCGCTGCTTGCGCAGGACTGCTTGCCGGCTGAGGAGCAGGGGTGGCAGAAGCAGCCTGCTCCTGTCGCTCGGTGCGCGCTTCTCGGCGACGGGCAGCCTCGGCCGCGTCCTGCTCTGGGGTGAGCGTCTGCCCAGCATCGGTCAGCCCAAACTGGCCGGATTCTGGCAGGGGGGGGCGGCTGGGTACCAAGCGCTCAGCCGTCGGGTTCAGAACCGGGTTGTGCAGATGCTTGTCCAGACGGCCGCGCCATGCGCCGGCCTCATCCAGATGGGCATCAACTACCACCAGGTCATTGGGGCGAATGGCAACTGCGTTTTCCATGTGGATGGTCAGTCCGGCCAGAAGAATGCTCCCCGAATCCATGTGGGAGGACTGGA
>DNXB01000494.1:0-2698 GCA_003506995.1 Verrucomicrobiales bacterium | reverse complement strand
TTTTGCGCAAACCCGTTTTGCGGTGTATGATTGCCGCAAAGCATAAAAATGATTTTTTGACCAAAGTCCGCTATCCTTCACCACATGAGCGAACCTTTGAACATGCGAGGAATGCCCTACGTGCCGCTGGACCCCCAGTGGATCGCGGAGTCGCCTGCATTCCACTCGTCAAACCCGCAGGTTGTTCGGGCTTGCCTGAACCTGCTTTCCTATGCTTGGGCCGCGGTTCCGGCAGGGACGGTGCCTGCCGGTTTCAAGGCGCTCGCAAGCATCACCGGCCTATCGGAGCAAGACCTTGGTGAGAACCATGACGATCTGTTCCAAGGATGGGAGCTCATCGACGGCCGCATGCGGTTTTTGCCGATGTATGCGGTTTGCGAGCGTGTATCCGCGCGATACGGGGATGTGCTGAGCAAGCTGGCCGATCAGGGTGCTGCTGTGATGCAGGCCCCTGAGGAGTTCGAGCTGGTGGCGGAGGAGGTTGCTCCCCAGACCAAAGGCCGAACGAAGCTGCCCAACACCTGGAAAGTCTCCCCCGATTTGATGTCCTGGTTGCGCTCCAAGGATTACACCGCTCCTGAGGACATCGAGTTTGTGACCGAGAAGTTCATGTCCCACTACCGCGCCACCGGTGAGCTGCGCTCGCGCTGGGATGACTCCTTCAGGAACTTCGTTCTCAAGGAGAACGTGATGAATCTGCCCAGTCGACGGCTGCGTCCGCTGCACGCAGGCCCTCAGGCCGGCTCACGCGCCAATCGCTTCGGCTCTGCCGGTGTGGCCGCGCAGGCGCACAACGGTTCTGTGCTGGCTGCGGCTGCCGAGCGTGCCGGCTTGCGGGAGGCTCACTGTGGCTGACGAGGCGTTTGAAGAGCAGCTGCAGGCGCTCGAGGATGTGATGAGTGCGCGGCGCTACGAGATGACGACGTTTGAAGCGGACGCCTGGATGCGAATCATCCAGGCGGTTCCCCGTGCGAATTTTCTCGCCTTCTTGTCGCACCACTACGCGACATCACCCTACGCCCCTCAGCCCAGCGATGCCACGAAGCATCTTGATTTGTCCATCAATCCGGATGTGGCCTTCAATCGACTCGCGGCACTGGTGGGGTCCGTTGGTCCGTACTCCGTCCCGCAACTGGACGACCCCATTCTTGTCACGGCCATTCAGCTCTTGGGTGGATGGAGTGCCGTGAACGAGCAGCTCCCCGACGTTTCCCAGACCCATGCGATGCGGGCCTACCGCGAGCGCTTTGATGCCTGCTTCAACACGGCCATCACCAAGGTCCGTATCGAAGGCGCCAAGCCCTCAGGCGGACTCAAGGCAATCGGTTCAACGGGCGGCGCCGCGCTTGGACACCAGTCATCCGAGCCGGCAACGGCTCCCATTTCCATCACCAATCAACAAAGGCCCCGATCGTGAGTCCTGATACCGACCTTGAGCAGATCCGCAAGGAGATCATCCCCAAGTTGGTCCGCACCAACGTGATCCTGTCCATTGCTGTGGCGTGCCTGACCATTGGAATGATTGCCACGGCCGTCATGGCCGCCAACAAGCGACCCCTGACGTTTGGCGTGAGCGATACCGGGCGAATCATCCCCCTGGTGCCACTGGATCAACCGTACCTGGGTGATCCGCGAATCGTCAGTTTTGCCCAGGAGTGTGTCGGGCAGGCGTTCAGTCACGACTTCCGCAATTACCGCAGGACGGTGTCGGAAGCCAAAGATTGCTTCACCTCCAGCGGTGCGCGCGGCTTCGACGCTGCAATCGAACCCCTGCTGGCCGACATCAAAGAGCGGCGCATGGTCATGTCGGTGTCCACCGAGCCGGCGGCCATTGTCAACACGGCCAAGCCAAAGGGTGTGTTCACCTGGGTCGTACAGACGCGGATCACCATCTACCGGGACGGGTCCAAAGAGCGCATGGCGCCGGCCACCTACGTGGTTGACCTGGTCATGGAGCGAATTCCCCTTGAAGAATCTGTTCGTGGTGTGGGGATTTCGCAGATCAACGTGCGCCCCGGCTCTGCAACTTGATCGAGAACCGCCTCAAATGAGCAATTCAACCAAACCCATCCTGGACTCGGGCATGAACCTTCTCGCGACGCTGCAGAAGCAGATGCTGGTCGTCAAGGAGCAGTACCCCGATTGGTATGCCGAGTATGAGGATCGCGATCCGATGACCGCGGCGCGGGCGGATCTGGACTTCCTGCTTGAGTCCGCACCGACGGAGTTTGTTGCGGGACTTGTTGTCGGGGTGATGTTGTTCCGCCAGCAGATGGCAATCCTCACTGGCCGTCACTTCTGAGCGCCGAAATGAAAAAGACCAACCTTTTCCTCGCAGTTGCCGTCATGGCTCCCTTGATGGCCATGGCACAGGGAACCCAGCGGGCCCAGCCTGAGGCAGTCAGGCCTCTTCCGGCGCCGAACATTGGCACCCCTGAAAGTGGTATCCGCCCACCAGGCCCCGCTCAGCAGTTCGTGCCGGGCGCGCCCATGCCGACGCCGATGCCCGCCGGCTCGGTTGCGGCTACCCGTGCGCCGGCCGACCTGAAGCAAGAAGCCATCGAGCAGACGGCTCCCCTGACCGTGCGTGAGATCCTTGAGTTGCGTCGCGAGCTGCAAGATCGCGCCGATGCAATCAACCAGCCACTCGGCCCCATCGGCAAGCCTGTGCGTCGCCTGATCACCATGGATCTGTCGC
>DNXB01000313.1 GCA_003506995.1 Verrucomicrobiales bacterium | reverse complement strand
TGATGTCGTCGGCCTCGTAGCCGTCACGCACGAGGATGGGCACGTTCATGGCCTCCATGAGGCGTTTGATCTGCGGGATTGCCATGCTGATGTCCTCCGGCATCTCCTCGCGCTGTGCTTTGTAGGCAGGGAACATCTCATGACGCGGCGTCGGCGCGGAGGTGTCCAAAGCGACAGCGAGATGCGTGGGCTGCTGATTTTTGAGGATGTCGAGCAGCGTGTTGGCGAAGCCGTAGAGCGCGGAGGTGTTCAGCCCATCGCTGGTGCGGATGGGGGCTTTGATGAAGGCGAAGTGCGCGCGGTAAAGCAGCGCCATGCCGTCGAGGAGGAAGAGACGTTGGGACATTCGCCGCCAGACTAGGCGGATGAGATGCGGGTGCAAACGATGCTGGGGAAACGCTGAATAAATCAAAAAGCGGCGTTCATCCTCCTCTTCCTCCCCCAAGGCACGAGTTCGAGTAAGAGGAGGAGTAGGATTGAAGCGTGCGTCGAATCAATCAGCATTTCCTTGGCGAAGCAGCGGGCTGGCATCCCTACCTGGATGCGCCCTTCAACACCGTCCACGGGTTCATCAGGGAAACACTGATTTACACCGCAGGAATGCCGCAGAGAAAGGCATGTTGAATGAAGCCTCTGCGGCGTTCCAATCTCCTGACTTACTTGAATTTTGATCCACCGATTTCGCAGATGGGCTTCAATCGGTGAAATCTGCGTCATCTGTGGATGCATCCTGAAGTTACTCCCTGTTCCACACTCCCGCCCGGCGTTCCGGTGCTTTGCTGTGAGTCTTTAATCAGTGTCTCCCTAACCCTTGGGTGTGAACGCGGAGTGCCGAATAGCCGATGAATGAGGATTATTGGATGGCGATGGCGTGCCGTCGGGAAGATCAACCATGAGTTCTGCGAGGGTTTTGGCGACCTCAGTGGTGTCACGATTGGGACGGACGGTCTTGAGAAGTTTATTGATCTGTGCTGCCGCCTTGGACGGTGCGTCGCAGGTGCCTTCAGTGATGAGTTGGATCACGTTGGAGGTTCTCTTGGCAGCGACTTTTCAGGGCGGGCTGGCATCCAGGACAGGAGTGCCCACGGAACACACGGAATGCCAGAGATTGGGACTGGGTTCCGTGAATTCCTGGTGTTCCGCAGGTCCAATCCGGCGCCCGTCAGCGCCTCCAGGGTGGCGGGCGAAAACGAGCCTCACACTTGAAACAGCGCGAAATCTCCGGCGATGGTTTTGAGCGAGGGGTCCAGGTCGTCCGGCACGCCGACGCGGCTGATCATGCGGCGGAACTTGGCGGTGTGCTCGTCGGTTTTCAGATGGGGGACGGTCTGGAGGGTGATGTCGAGTTCCGGCCGCAGACCCGTCAGCGTCAGGCGCTCATCGAGACGGCTCCTGGCGGTCTTGAGGTCAGGCGACGCGCCCGGGGTGGGCTCCAAACGGACGATGACGCGATGGCGTTCCACCTGCTCCGCCTGCCATTCCCGCACATCGCGCAGGTAATCGAAGGCGTGCTGGAAGGGGTAGGCGGTGAGGGGGCGGAAGCCGGCGGGGGTGCGCACCCAGAAGACATCGGCCGCCCGTCCCAGGAGCTTTTCAATGCGGGGCAGGTGATTGCCGCAGAGCCGCAGGGCTCGGTGGCCATCACGAGGCGGTCGCCAATTTCATAGCGAATGAAGGGCTGGACGGTGTTGGCGAGGTTGGTCATCAGGATTTTGTGCCCCAGTTGACCGGGCGGCACGGGCTGGTTCTGCTCGTCCACGACCTCCAGAATGACCCAGTCAGCATTGACGTGGGCGCCGGTGGTGGCGGGGCAGCCGTTGGTCAGGAACATGCACTCGCCCATGGCGTAGTTGTCCATCACGGGCACGCCAAAAGCCCCGCCAATCCGCCGCCGCGCCGGTTCAGTGAGTGTTTCGCTCCAGGTGACGACCTGACGCAGGCGGGGGAAACGGAGCTGGCCGGTCTTCAATGAAAGCAGGTCGAGCGTGGTCGGCGTGGCGGTGAGCACGGTGGGGCTGAAGTCATTGAGCCTGGCCACCAGATCAGGATCATTGGCGGGCAGAAACAGGAAGCGCATGAAACGGCGCATGTAACCGGGCAGCCGCTGCCACACCCAGGCGGAGGGGAAAAAGCCCTGCTGGCTGATGATGACGGCCAGCCGCGTCGGCCGCAGGAGATTGCCCGCTGCCTGGGTGAAGCGTTTGAGCCCTCGGAAGTCGGGGTTGCCGCGGGTCATTTGAAAGGCAAAGAACAGATCGAGCACGAGCTGGTTTTGCACGATCAAGGCGGGCTGGCCCTGGCTGCCGGAGGTGTGAGAGACGCAGTATTTGCCGAGGAAAGGCTCTTGGACGTTGCGGATGTCCTCGATGAACCGCTCGACCCCGGCGCGGGTGACGGCCGGGTCCGTGACCACCTGGTCAAAGTTCGCCATCATCTCCGCCTTGGTGGTGACGGGGAATTGCGCGAGATCGACGCAACTGGCATCAAGGTGGCAGAACTTGTTCCGGTAAAAGGGGGAACGGGTGCGGGCGATGGTGAGCAGGTTTCGCAGGCGGTTTTGCTGCTCCTGGCGCAACTGGGGCTGGTCCATCCGCATGGCATTGTATTGCCGGCCGGTCCAGTAGGTGCGCTCGAGGAAAGACAGGAATCCGCCATGCTTCGGTTCGATGGGCTCGGCTTTCATCGGCTTTCTTTTCTGGTATATCGTGCCGCCGGGCCGTGTGGATGGGCCGAAACGCAGGCGGCCTCTGCTTCCTGCGGCCCGACGAGGTGCCTGCATCAGGCGTTGCCACGCCTCATTGAGCTGGAGGCAGGCAATGCCGGATCATTGCAAACGCCGGAGCCGTTCCTCGTCGCTGAGCTTCCGCATGGAGGCCACCTCACGGTGAAAGGCCTCGAGGTCGCCGTGGTGCTTTTGGAGCAGCCGCTCAAAGCCGGGGACGAGGGTGTAGTAGGTGGCGATGGTGTTGAGGCGGGCGTTGTTCCATGAGCGCGGGCCGCTTTGGCTGCGGACCTTGGTCTGCGGGCCTTGGGCTCCGGCGCGGCGCAGCATATCCTCGAACACGCGCTGTTTGGCGAGACGCTCGGCTTCCGTGCTGGCATGATCGCTTGCATAGACCTCTTTGAGGCGGTCACGCGTGTCGAGCAGCAGCTTGATGGTCTTGCGACTGCGCTGCAAACTGGCCTCATAGGTGCGCAGGCCGGCGAGGTCGTTCTTCGAGCGCAGCCAGCGGCGCACGCCGTCCTCGGCGTTGGCGGTGGCGAAGGCTTCGTTGAAATCGGTGTCGCCTGGAATGAAGACTTTGGCGTGGGTCAGCTCGTGGAAGATGAGCTCGGCCAGCTCGTGGTCGCTGCGGTGCAGGAAGGTGTTCAGCACGGGGTCTTTGAAGTAGCCGAGCGTGGAGTAGGCCTCGACGCCGCCGACGAAGACATCAAGTCCCTGCTGGCGCAGGCGCTCGCCTTCCTCCCGCGCGTCTTGTTCCGCGAAGAAGCCGCGATACTTCAGGCTTCCGACGAAGGGATACCACCAGTGCCTGGCCTCGACGGAAAACTCCGGCGCGGCAAACACCACCCACACGACATAGGGCCGCTTCAGGTCACAGTACTTGCCGAAGCTCTTGGTGGGCAGCCGCAGGTCGCTGGCGGCAAAGGCGCGCAGCTCCTCGATGAGCCGCAGGCGCTGCTTCACGCGGTCTGCCACGCTGGCGTCGGCCAGCACCTTGGCATTGGACCGCGATTTGCGCCAGATTTCCATCTGCCCGCCTGCGGCCTGGGTGTAAAACTTGAGGGTGCCGCACGAGCACACCAGCAGGGCCGGGAGGAGCGCGAACCAGTTGCGTGCGATCATCATCGCTCCAGTTTAGCGGCTCATTCCCAACCGCAAACCGCAATGTCCTTTATCCACGACGATTTCCTGCTCAGCACCAAGGCCGCGAGCCGCCTGTACCACACCTTTGCCAAGGACGAGCCGATCCTGGACTATCACAATCATCTGCCGCCGAAAGACATCGCGCAGAACCGGCAGTTTAAGAACCTGTTTGAGATCTGGCTCGAAGGCGACCACTACAAATGGCGCGCGCTGCGCTGCAACGGCGTGCCGGAGGAGTTCATCACCGGCAAGGCCAGTCCGCGTGACAAGTTCATGGCCTGGGCCAAGACCGTGCCGCACACGCTGCGCAATCCGCTCTACCACTGGACGCACCTCGAGCTGAAGCGCTACTTCGGCATCGACACGCTGCTCAACGAGGAGACCGCGCCCGCGATCTGGGAGCAGACCGAGGCCATGCTCGCGCAGAAGGACATGAGCGCACGAGGCATCCTGCGCACACAAAAGGTGAAGGCGCTCTGCACCACGGACGACCCCATCGACGACCTCGCCTGGCACAAAAAGTGCGCTGCCGACGGTTTTGAGGTCGGCGTGTTTCCGACCTTCCGCCCGGACAAGGCGCTGGCGGTGCATCAGCCCGAGGCCTGGAACGCGTGGTGTGACAAGCTCAGCGCCGCCAGCGGCATCGAGGTGAAGAATTACGACTCTCTGCTGCGCGCGCTCGAAAAGCGGCATGATTATTTTCACAGCATTGGATGCCGGCTCTCCGACCACGGCCTCAACACGGCGCACAGTCGTTTCATTCCCGAAATCCGCGCGGACAACATCTTCAGCAAGGCGCGGCGTGGCAAGGCGGCCAGCGAGCAGGAACACGACGAGTTCGCCAGCAATGTCATGCTGCACATCGGACGCCTGAACGCCGCCAAAGGCTGGACGATGCAGCTCCATCTCGGCCCGGTGCGCAACAACAACAGCCGTCTGGCCCGCGAGATCGGCGCGGATGTGGGCTGCGACAGCATCGGCGACTGGCCGCAGGCGGAGCCGCTCTCCCGCTTCCTCGACCGGCTCGACACCGAGAACGCGCTGCCGAAAACCGTGCTCTACAACGTCAACCCGACAGCCAACTACGTCTTTGGCACCATGGCCGGAAACTTTGCCGACGGCACCACGCCGGGGAAGGTGCAGTTTGGATCGGGCTGGTGGTTTGTGGACCAGAAAGAAGGCATGGAGTGGCAGATTAACGCCCTGAGCAATCTCGGCCTGCTCAGCCGCTTCATCGGCATGCTCACCGACAGCCGCAGCTTCATGTCCTTCCCGCGCCCCG
>DNXB01000140.1 GCA_003506995.1 Verrucomicrobiales bacterium | reverse complement strand
ACCGGCCAACGTGCTCATCAACATGGAAGGCCAGGTCAAAGTGGCCGACTTCGGCCTCGCGAAGGCCACCGACCCCGGCCAGATGGGTCTGACGAAGACAAACATGGCCATGGGCACGCCCGATTTCGTCTCGCCTGAGGCGCTGATGCCTGGCGTGCCGCTGGATGGCCGTGCGGATCTCTACGCTGTTGGTGTGATGCTCTACAACATGCTCACCGGCACCATACCACGCGGTGCCTTCCGCATGCCGAGCACCACACTGCCCACTGACGCTCGCTTCGACAAGATCATCGGCAAGGCCATGGAGATGGACCGCGAGCTGCGCTACCAGACCGCGCTGGATCTGCGGCGTGACCTGGACGTGATCCTCACCACACCTCAGATCAAGTCCGGCGGGGAGGCCCGGTCCGCCGTGCCCAAGCAATCCCTTCCGCAAAAAGCCGTGGGCAAAGGGCCTGGCGCTCCGCAGCAGAAGAACGAGGCCATTCAGATCCACCTGCCGAAAAAGTCCAATGCTGGGATGATCTACGGCATCGCTGCTGCCATCGTGGTCATTGCCGGAGCGCTTATCGCGTTCTCGGGCGGAAAGAAAGCGCCCGTGGCCGATCCCGTCACCACGGCGGCGGCCAAACCAGAGTCTCCGCAGACAGAAACAAAGCCGGCGGCACCCAAACCCAAGTCTGCCGACTCCAAATCGGTGTCCAAACCGTCGGATTTCAAACTCACGCCCACGCCCACGACCGCCGCCGCCCTGCCTCTCACGAAAGCAGTGAACCTCCTCGCCCTCGTGGATGTGAACAGGGACGCGGTGCAAGGAAAGTGGCTCACTCGGCCGGATGGACTTCAGGCTAAGACTGACAAGATCGATGGCAAGCTGCAGCCGGTTCAGGTTCTGGGCTTCAACCAGTCAGCGCCCGAGGAATACGACTTCGAGATCGAGTTCACGCTGGGTGACGGCAACCTGGACGTGATGCAGGTGCTGCCCTCGCCAAATGGCGCGTTCCTCTGGAGAATGCGGGTGCCGACTCCTAGCGACCACACCGTGTGCGGCTTCGGGCCGGAGCTCGATGGCAAGGGTTTCAGTGAGTCTGGGCGCACCGAGGCCGTGGCCAAGGTCGCCCCTTTCCAGAAGGGGCAGCGTCACCGCAGTCTCGTGGAGGTGCGAAAAGGCTCCCTGCGCGCCCTGCTCGACGGCAAGGAGATCGTGAAATGGAGCGGCGACTTCAAGCGCTTCACCAGCGAGGAGAGATTCACCCTGCCCGACGCCAGGCATCCCGGCATCGCCTGCTTCAATACGATCACGACCTTCCATAAGGCCGAGCTGCGACCGCCGGGCGGCGTGGTCGTGGCGGCGGTCAAATCGGCACCGTCAGCGACGACGATGCCGGCTGTTCCGCCTCCGTCCTCCGCGCCCGCCGGTCCCGGCTGGATGGATCTCATGGCGATCGCTGACCCGGAAAAGGACGCCGACGTCGGCCTCTGGCGGAGTGAGGGCGCGGGCCTCATCTGCAGCCAGGACGAGGCCGCCCAGGGTCATCTGTTGCTGGCATTGCCCGCGACGGTGACGGGGAGCTACGAGCTGGAGCTCGAGTTCACTCGTCACGGGCCGGCAGGCACGGTCAGTGTGGTGTTGCCGCTGGATGGCGATCGGATCGTCACCGCGTTTTTGCAGGAGTTTAGTCCCTTCGCGGGACTGGCTCACGTTCGCGGCATGAATACGCGCGACCAGGGAAATCCCACCCGCGTGCCGCAGCGGCTAGAGGACGGCAAACACTACCGCGCACGCATCCAAGTGACGCTCAAGGACGCGAACGCAGACATCGGCGTCACCTTGGAAAACCAGCCGCTCTTCCGCTATCAGGGGCCGGTCAGCGATTTGAGCAGCAAGCGCCAGCAAAGGAGCTTGAAAAAGGGTGTGGAGATGGACATCGATCGGCCGGCGCTGGAATCCATCGATCCTGTGACATGGCATGCGTGCTGGCTCAGACCGTTGGAGGGAGGACGGGTCGCGCCAGTGCGTGGTGGCGCGAGCACGGGCGCTGCAGGCGGAGCCGTGCTGGCAATGTCGCCACTCATCGCGAACGATCCACGCCTCGCACAGCTCGAAGCTGGCTATCGGGCGCGATACGAGTCTGATGCACAGAAGCCGTTCCTCGCCGCTGTGGCCACGCTGAATCAAAGCTACGTCGCCAACGGCATCAGCCGCGCCCGGGCAGCCGCGCAGGCGAAAGGCAGTCTTGCCGAAGTCACTGGACTGGATTCGGAAAAAGCCGCCATCGAAAAGGGCAGCGGAGTTCCCGTTGAAGATGCTGACGGCACGCCCGAGTCGCTCAAAACTCTGCGCAGCACCTATCGTGGTGCTTTAGCCAAAATCACCACCGAGCGCGATGCCAAAGCCGCTCCGCTGCTCGATCTCTATCTCAAAGCGCTCGACGTTTACATCGCAGAACTCACCCAAGCTGGCAAGATCGACGAAGCGAAGCAGGTGCAGGCGCTACGGGATGCCAAAGCGGCCATGCATCCGACGTCCGTCGCTGCAGGGAGAAAGCTCCCATGAGCGACGCGCTCCAATCCGAAACTCTCCATTCACAACCCAAGAAACAAAACACCATGGAACACATCATCCTCACCACCATCGCCCTCCTTAGCCTCGTGCCTATTCCTTGTCTCCACGCGCAGACCGTAGCCCCGGCGAAACCCGGCGAGCTTGTCAATGGCGACTTCTCGCAGCGTGTCGGCACCGGCCTGCCCACTGGCTGGTCCTTCACCAAAACTCCGTGGATTGATGCGCAAAAAAAGGAACCAAAGATCCCCGACGGCATGACCGTCACGACGTTGCAGGAGGGAAGCAAAGCCATCGTGCGCATCACTTACAAGGACAACCAAAGAGGATGTCTCGTGCAGGTGCTGGATTTGCCGCCCAGGGCAAAGGAAGCACGCCTCAAGGTCACCGTGCGGGGCGAGCCGGATCAAAAAGATGCCAAGATGGCCTTTCCTGATGCAGGATTTCGTTTCTTCAACGCCGCGGGCAAATACCTCCCGGAGCGAAAGTCGTCGGACACTCCAAAAACACTGTCCGATAAGTCATGGCGCGAGATCGAGGTCAAATGCGACATCCCCGCAGGGGCCACGTCTTGCAACGTCATCCTCGGCAACGTGAACAACACGAACGGCCTTTTTGAATTCCGCGGAGCTAGCGTGCGGTTTCGCTGAAGGACACAAAATCACACCCGCACGGGGTGGATCTGCGCAACCTCGAATCTCCCCGCTCGGGCTTCGTCGCATTTCACACACACTTTGTCGTGGTGAAAGCGGGCTGGCCTTCGTTATGCTCGGTCCATGCCCAAACTCGCCGCCTTTCCGAAAGCATTCATGGTCGCCCTTTGCAAAGAAGGGACGATGACCGTCTCCGAATGGATCAAGCTCGCCTCGACGCTCGATGTGCAAGGCCTTGAATGGTATGCGGGATTTCTGGAGATGGCCGATGAGAAAAACTGGCCGCGCTTTCGCAAGGAGGTCGAGGACACCGGCAAGGTCATCCCGATGATGTGCTGCTCGCCGGATTTCACGCATCCTGACGCGGCCTTCCGTGACAAGGAGATCGCCAAGCAGAAGCGCTGGATCGATATGACGCACACGCTCGGTGGATCGTATTGCCGCGTGCTCAGCGGCCAGCGGCGGCCTGAGTTGACGCTGGATGAAGGTGTGAAGCTCGCCGCAGACTCGATTTACGCCTGCCTGCCGTATGCCCAGGAGCACGGCATCACGCTGATCATCGAAAACCACTACAAGGACG
>DNXB01000372.1 GCA_003506995.1 Verrucomicrobiales bacterium | reverse complement strand
GCGACGCGCTGGCGATGGCGCTGCTGGAGGCGCGCGGCTTCCAGGCTGAGGATTTCGCCAAACTGCACCCCGGCGGCACGCTGGGCCGGGCGCTTCTCACCCGCGTGAGCGATGTGATGCGCCAGGGCGAGCAGCTCGCGACCATCACGCCCGAAACGACCGTGCGCGAGGGCCTGCAAGCGATGACGAAGGCGCGCAGCGGCGCGGCGGTCGTCACCAACGCGGACGGCACGCTGGCCGGCGTCTTCACCCACGGCGATTTCGTTCGCGCCTTCCAGAAGGACAACGCCATCGCCGAAAAGCCCGTGCGTGAGTTCATGACGCCGTGTCCAGTCAGCATCCTGGCTGGCAAGCTGGCCGCCGAGGTGCTCGCCACGCTGCAAAACTCTCGCGTGGATGATGTCGTCGTCGTCGATGAGGCCGGCAAACCCGTCGGCATGGTCGATACGCAGGATCTCACGCGGCTGCGGCTGGTTTGAGTTTCAAGTTCCAGGTTTCAGGTTTCAAGGGCCGACGCGTGACAGCTTGAAACTTTGAACCTGAAACTTTGAACTTTTTAGAAGTCCGTCACCTCGCTGTAATGCCGCACGCGGTGGCCGCGCTTGCGCAACAGCTCGATCAGGCCGGTGTCCGAGGTGAAGTGGCCGGTGCCGACGAGCACCATCACCTTCTCCCCGTTTTTCAGCATCTGGTCGAGCGGGTCCACCCAGGCCAGGTTCCGGGCGGTGAGGAAGAGGTTCATGAGTTCGGGATACTTCTCCGCCTCGCTGAAGAGCATTCCTTGCAGCGTCTTCAGATCGCCGTGCTTCCAGGCTTTGAGCAGTTTCTCGAATTCCACGGCCACGCTGCTGATCTCGGCCAGCGTCTGGTCCAGCAGCTCGTTCTGCTGCTTGTCGCTGAGCGAGGCAAAGAGCTGGATCTGAAACTCCACCGTTTCGAGGCCGATACCGGGCTTGCCGTCTTTCTTGGCGCGTTCCTCGAAGTGCGTGTCCACCCCTTTGTCCGGCTTCGCGCCCAGCGCCGCGTACTCCATGGAGGTGATCAGCAGCGCCATGAACCACGGGCGGTAGCGGTTCATTGAGGAGGCATCCACACCGCGTTTCGAGCACCATTGTTTCACCGCTGTCCAGGTTTCCGGGCTCACATTTTTTTCCAGCGAGGAGTCCGCCGAATACATGCCGAGCTGGGACATGCGGCTTGTCAGTTCCGAGCCCGAGGCCGCTCCGGGCGGCAGCTCCAGCACGATTTTGTCCGAATACATGTAGGCCGCTTCGTAAGCGGGGGCCAGGGGGTAGTCCTTCTCGCGCAGGATATGAATCGTGCCGCACAGGAACAACCGCCCGCCCTTCGGTCCGTCCACCACCCACACGCTGCCGTTGCCCGCGCCGTCGGAGACAAAGGCCGCCGCATCCGGCTTTCCAGCGGTCTTGCCCACCTCACGTCCGCACGCCACGGCGCACACGATCAGTGCGAGGGCGGAGACGAGACGGACGATGGGCATTGGCGATCCAAACACGCGGCGGCGGTGGGATGCAACCGGGATGTGAATGTCTGGTGTCCCGTTCGGAGTCCCGCCTTCAGGCGGCAAGGCATGACTGGCCGAATGCGCGTCGCATTCGAATGCTCCTTCTGCATCACGAGTTTTTCCGGCTGAAGCCGGGACTCCAAACGGGGACTCCTAACTCAGCACCGGCTTCACCACATGCCCATGCACGTCGGTCAGGCGGAACTGCCTGCCCTGGAAGCGAAAGGTGAAGCGCTCGTGGTCGATGCCAAGCAGGTGCAGCAGCGTGGCCTGGAAATCGTGAACGTGGACGCCGTCCTTCGCCACGTTGAAGCCGAACTCATCGCTCTCGCCGTAGGTCATGCCGGGCTTCACACCGCCGCCGGCCATCCAGAGGGTGAACGCATACGGATGGTGATCGCGGCCCCACTGCTTCGTGTCCTCGATCTTGCCTTGCAAAAACGGCGTGCGGCCAAATTCGCCACCCCAGATGACCAGCGTGTCCTCCAGCAGACCGCGTTGTTTGAGATCCTTCACCAGCGCCGCGCTCGGCGCATCGGTGTCGGTGGCTTGAATCTTGAGCTGCGTGTTCAGATTGCGATGCTGGTCCCAGCCCGCGTGCATGAGCTGCACGAAACGCACACCACGCTCGGCGAGACGACGCGCCATGAGGCAGTTGTAGGCGAAGCTGCCCTGCCGCATCACATCCGGGCCATACATGTCGAGGATGTGTTTCGGCTCGTCGGAGAAATCCGTCAGCTCCGGCACGCTCGTCTGCATCTTGTAGGACATCTCGTATTGCGCGATGCGCGTGGCGATCTCGGGATCGCCGAACTCCTTCAGCTTCATTTCGTTCAGGCCCGCGATGCCGTCGAGGATCGTGCGTTTCATCTCACGGCTCATGCCGTCCGGGTTGCTCAGATACAAAACGGGATCGCCACTGCCGCGAAACTTCACGCCTTGGTACTTCGACGGCAGAAAGCCGCTGCCCCAGTAGAAGTCATAAAAGATCTGGCCGCAGCTCGCCTCCTTGTCGCGCGAAGTCATCACCACAAAGGCAGGCATGTCCTCCGCGTCGCTGCCCAGGCCGTAGCTGAGCCACGAGCCGATCGCCGGACGCCCCGCCTGCTCGCTGCCCGTCATGAAAAACGTGATCGCAGGCGCGTGGTTCACCTGCGTTGTGTGCATCGACTTGATGAAGCACA
>DNXB01000615.1 GCA_003506995.1 Verrucomicrobiales bacterium | reverse complement strand
CCGTCCCCTCTCTACTCTACAATCAGGCTGCGACGGATGGCGCGTGCTTCAAGGACATTCGACTTCGATTGCCAATCGAATCTACGCCCTCACACTCGGCCCATCCACCCACCTCGGCGGGATCATGATCTGGCGGGGCACATCGGGCACTCCGTGCTCGTGCTGGGAGAGCTGCGTGACGATCAAATCGACCGCCGCAGCGGCGAGGTGATCGCGTTGCTGATAGATCCCGGCGAAGTCCGTCATCTTCGGCGTCCAGTCATGCACCACGAAGCCGATGTCCTGCGGCACGCGCAGGCCGAGGCGCTTCAGCCAGCCGGGAATATGAGTGTCGAAGGTGATCAACGCGTCGGGCTGGTGCTCGCGCATCCATTTCGCAAAGGCCTCGAAGCCCTTGCTGATGTCGTTGCTCGGAAAGAGCAGCAGCGGCACGCGATCCTCCGCTGCCAAGCCGTGCTGCCAGTGAAACAAGCCGCCGCTGTAGCCGAACTGCGAGCGATTCACGATCCACTTCGTCACCGCCACGCCGATGCGCCGGTAGCCGCGCGCATGGAGCTGCTCCGCCGCCGTGTGAATGCCCAGCGTCATGTTTCCCGCACACATGTGCAGCGCGGGCGTGCTCATCGCATTCCCAAACGTCACCGCCGCGAAGGGCGAGTAGTCGAGCTTGCTGCAAGGCAGCGTCATGCTCTGCGGCGACACGATCACGCCCTCAATGCCGCGAGCGTGCAGGATCTTTTGCAGCTTCTTCGGCGTGAGGCCGTCCTTGCCCAGATAAAACTCCTCCACCGCGTAACCATGCCCGTGCGCACGCCGACGGATGTCCTCAATGGGCACATATTGATACGACGGGCTCAGCAACCCATCCTGCGGCACATGCTCGCGGATCACCGCGATCACCGCCCGCACGCGAGTCTCCTTCTTGCCGCGCACCACCTGCATCATCCGCGCCAGATGCGGGTCCGGCTGGTAATCGAGCCGCTTCGCCTCCCGCAGCACCAGCTCCCGCTTCTCCGCGGACACCTTCGGCGCTCCACGCAGCACTCGCGACACCGTCATCATCGACACACCAGCCGCGCGGGCGATGTCCTTGAGCGTGGCAGAGGTGGTTTCGGGCATGGTGTTAGCATAACACGCCAAGGAGACGGTCAACGGACGAAATCACCGCGCACCTCACGTTTGCTGACACATGACCAACCTCGCCTTCACTTTTGTGCTCACCGCCGCGTGCATGTCCGCGCTGCATGCGGAGGATGTGCCCATTTATTCCGGTCCCACGCCCGGAACCCTGCGCGAGGTTTCGATTCCCACCGTGGACATCTCCGGCGACACGAAACGCCAGGTCGTCATCGCACGCGGCACGGCGGAGGTTTATCACGGGCATTGCGACACCGTTTTGCTGCCGGATGGCAAAACGATGTTCACCGCCTGGACGGTGAATCATGCGCGCACCATCGGCCCGTTGGCCCGCAGCGACGACGCGGGTCTCACCTGGAGCACGCCGCTGGACGTGCCCGCGAACTGGCACACCACCGCCAACACGCCCGCCATGCATCGCCTCGTCGATCCGCAGGGCAGGGCACGCCTCATCGTCTTCGCCGACGGACTCGACTGGCGGCGCAAAGGCGAGCCGCCCTATCCCATGCATCAGGCCGTGTCCGAGGACGATGGCAAAACCTGGACGCCGATGAAACCAAATGGCATCAAGGGCGAGGTGCCGCCGAAGACCATTCTCAGCTTCGACGATGGCAGGCGTCTCGTCTTGTGGTCCGATCTGCCGCAGTTCGTCGTGCAGTCCGAGTCACGCGATGGCGGCCTCACTTGGACACCCGAGCGCCGCATTCTGAAAATCCCCGCCCGCTGGGGCCAGCCCGCCGTCACGCGCTCCGCCGATGGCAAAACGCTCCTCATGCTACTGCGCGAAAACAGCCGCAAGCATCACTCGCTCTACTCCATCAGCCTCGATGAGGCAAAAACCTGGAGCGAGCCGCTGGAACTCCCCGCCGCCCTTACCGGCGACCGCCACGTCATCAAATCGACGCTCGATGGCCGCCTCGTCGTCGCCTTTCGTGACATGGCAAAAACCAGCGCCACCTACGGTCATTACATCGCCTGGGTCGGCACGTTTGATGACATTGTAAACCGCCGCGAGGGGCAATACCGCATCAAGCTCCTGCACAACGCTTCACGCAGCGGCTCTGACACGCCCGGCAAAGGCAACACCGACTGCGGCTACTCCGATCTCGAACTCCTCCCAGAGGGCACGGTCATCGCCACCACCTATATCAAATACGCCGACGGCCCGGAGAAGAACAGCGTCGTCAGCACCCGCTTCAAGCTCAGCGAAACCGACTCACTGCTCAAATAGACCCCGTCATGAAGTCACTCCTTCTTTTTCTTCTGCCACTCACGCTTCAAGCCGCGCCATTGGTCCCCGCAGGCTGGGACGCAGCGCTCGCTGGCGACATCGTGATGCAGCGCCTCGTGAACACCTCCGCGCCACGCGTCAAAGGGGCGCATGATGCGGAGTTCATCTGTGTCGGCGACCGCGCTTATGTCGTGACCGAGGCAAATGATCAGCGCGCCGGGGAAAGCTCCGCGTGGCCTTTCATCTACGTCACGATGTCGATCGTGAACCTGAAGACGCTGGAGGTGGAGAAGGTCATCGACTTCGCCCGCAGCGAGCAGGTCTTTGATAACGAAACGCTGCCGTTCGGGCAGTGCTTCGTGCCTCGCATCCTTCAGAAGGACGCGAAGACGCTGCGTTGTTATTTCACCAGTCAGGATCCCGGCAAGCGGCAGTCGCAGATGTGGTATATCGACTTCGATCTGGATCGCGCGGCGTTCGAGAACCGCATCTTCAAGGCAAAGCTCAAAACGGCGGCAGGCACCTTCGACATGCAGCCGCAGTATTTTCATGCCGATGCTGCGGCGCAGGGGTTCCGGCGTCCGGCGAGAGACGCGGGTCTTTTTATCTTCGATTCGTTCAAGCAATTCGACGGCAAGACCTACGTCGCGCTGAACAACTTCCCCGTCGGGCAGAACGCGCTTGCGCTGGCCCACGACGATCTCGTCACCTTTGAGGTGCTCGGTCATTACAACGAGCCGCAGTCCCAGCAGCTCAGCGAATCCGCCGTGAACAAACTGCCCGACGGCACCTGGATGGCCATCTGCCGCAATGACAAGGGCAACTACCACTTCACCACCAGCGCCGATGGCAAAACCTGGAGCGTCGGCAAGGAGATGCCCTTCGTGAATGGCTCGAACTCGAAGCCCACTTTCGACAAGTTTGGCGATGTCTATTACCTCGGCTGGCAGGATGCCGAACTGATCAACGGCGACCGCCGCACCATCTTCAATCTCGACATCTCACGCGACGGCAAAACCTGGGAGCGCAAATACCGCTTCGTGACACCGTATTCATTCCAGTATCCCACGCTGCACGAGCACCAGGGCGTGATCTGGCTCAGCGTCACCCAAGGAACGCTGAAGGATCGCATCATGTTCGGCAAGCTGGAGGACGTGGGCCAGTTCGAGCCGCAAGCAGGCCGGAAGCGCATCGCATGGCCGCCCCCGTTGCCTGGGGAAATGGCGAACATGAATCCAGGCGTGAAGCTTTTCACGGATCGCGAGTATGTGATCGGCCAATTGCCTGAACAGGTTCGCGGTCTGCCCTTCCTGCGCACCAGTATTGAAAAGACTGATGTGAGAGTCAGCAAGGCGGGCACGCTCTTCGCCCTGACCCCGACGATCCGCCCCAAAGCCGCCAGCCAGCATGACGCGCTGATCAAAGCCGGCTTCAGCAAAGTCGATGTGCCCGAGGTGCAGATTTTTCCTGGCGAGATCAATCGCGTGAGCCTTTACCGCAAAGAGGTGAAGCCCGGCGAGCGGCTTAAGTTCAGAAAGATGGTGCTGCTCGTGATGAGCGGTGGCGTGCAGGTGCGGGAGCCGAATCCTTTTGCGCCAGCCGTGATCACGAATCCAGGCGCGGAGTTTCAGGATGAGGCGCGGCCCGGCGCGATGATCATCGGCATGGATCGTACGCCGAAGGGCCGCATCTGGGGTTGCTGGACGGGCACGGGTGACAAGAAGGACGGCTACTTTCTGCTCGCGACCAGTGACGATGGCGGTCACGCATGGTCAAAGCCGCGTCTGGCTGTCGGCGCACGCACGGAGTTCACGCAGAAGATCAGCGGAGCGCTGGTGGGGAATGTGTGGAGCGATCCGAAGGGACGCTTGTGGTTGTTTTTCGATCAGCAGCTCGGCGATTCGCGCGAGCGCATCACGAACTGGTTTATCCGCTGCGATGATCCAGATGCCGCCGAGCCTGCGTGGACGGAGCCAGTGATGTTTGCGGAAGGTTGCACGCTGAACAAACCGGCGGTGCTCAAAAATGGCGACTGGCTGCTGCCGGTGTCGGATTGGCAGAAGAAAACCGCGCGCGTGTTTGCCTCCACCGATGAAGGCGCGTCGTGGAAGGAGCGCGGCAGCTTGCAGTTCCCGGACTGGCAGTTCGACGAGCACATGACGGTGGAGTTGCGCGATGGCCGCCTGTGGATGCTCGCTCGCACGAGTGGTCAGCCGCACGAGAGTTTTTCCATCGACGGCGGTGCGACGTGGAGCGCACCAAGCCTTGCCGCGACGGTGCAAAACGTCAGTTCTCGCTTCTTCCTGCGCCGCTTGAAGTCTGGTCGCATCCTGCTCGTGAAAAACGGCTCGCCCGCCGAGCGCTTGCCAAAGCGTACGCACATGTCCGCCTATCTCTCTGACGACGAAGGCCAGACGTGGAAAGGCGGCCTGCTGCTCGATGAACGCAACGCGGTGTCCTATCCCGATGGCTTCGAGTCGCCCGATGGCCTCATTCATATCCTCTATGATTGGAACCGCCACAGCGATGCTGAGATCCTGATGGCGAAGTTCCGCGAGGAAGATGTGCTCGCTGGCAAGATCGTGTCGAAGGACGCGAAGCTGCTTTTGCTCGTGAACAAAGCCACCGGACCGAAGCCCGAGAAACTCTACAATGGCATTGAGCTGTCGCTGCCCTGGCCGCCGCCTTTCCGCGATCCGAACTCCGCTGAGCCGATGGAGATGCCGTATTTGAAGCGCCCCCTGAAGACGATCCCGATTGATGTGGGCCGCCAGCTCTTCGTGGACGACTTCCTCATCGAGAAAACCACGCTCAAACGCACCTTTCATCAGGCGAAAAAGTTCGAGGGCAATCCGGTGTTCAAAGCCGAGACAGAGCGCGAACTCGGCCCTGCCACAGAGGGTGAGAAAGGCGAGGAAGCCACCACCTTCACCGGCCAAGGCGGCGTGTTTTACGATCCGTCGGAGAAGCTGTTCAAGATGTTCTACGTCGCTGGTTGGCGCGGGCCGCTCTCGCTCGCCACCAGCCCGGACATGAAGACCTGGAAGCGTCACGGTCAGCTTTTGCCAGAAGGCCTGCGCTGGACCGGACCCAAGCTCGCCACCGGCGGCTCTGACAACTGCGTGTGGCTCGATTTGAACGCGAAGAATCCCGCCGAGCGCATCAAATACCTCACCTGCTGGCTGCATGTGCCTAAGGACCAGCGTCCCGATGGCTTCATGCACTCGTTGCATGTCTCCGATGGCAAAACGTGGTCCGACGCCGTGCCCACGAGCATCGCGGCGGATGATTACTGCTCGTTCTTCTACAATCCCTTCCGCGAGAAATGGGTTTTCAGCATCAAGAAGGGCACCTCACGCGGTCGCAGCCGCTACTACTACGAGAGCGACGACTTCCTCAAAGGCGCGGATTGGGAGAAGAGCGTGTATTGGACCAGCACCGACAAACTCGACCTGCCCGAGCCGCAGGGCCGCTATCCTGGTGCGGGCGAGCAGTCGCAGCTCTACAGCCTCAATGCCGTGGCCTATGAAAGCCTCATGATCGGCATGCACTACATCCATCGCGGGCCGAACAACAAGATCTGTGAAGAAGGCAAGTTCCCCAAGCTCACGGACCTCGAACTCGGCTTCAGTCGCGACGGCTTTCATTGGGATCGCCCGGATCGCCGTGGCTTCATCGTCGGCTCACGCGCCGAAGGCTCGTGGGATCGTGCCTATCTCCACAGCACAGCCGGAGTCTTCGTCGTGCTCGATGACCAGCTCGTCTTTCCCTACATGGGCACCAGCGGCATCGCGCCGAGCGGCCATCGCGGCATGTATACCGGCGGCAGCATCGGCCTCGCGATGCTGCGCCGCGATGGCTTTGCGAGCATGGATGGTCCTGGTGAGCTGACGACGCGTGTGGTGAAGTTCAAAGGCAAGCATCTCTTCGTGAACGTGAACGGCGAAGTCCGCGTCGAGGTGCTAGATGAGGCTGGGAAGGTCATCCGCAGTTCCAACGTGGCCGCTGGTGACCAAACGAAGCTGAGGATCGACTGGTCTGACGGGTCAGACTTGTCCGACCGAGTCGGACGAGGCGTGAAATTTCGCTTCCATCTCACGACGGGTTCCTTGTATGCCTTCTGGGTCACGTCGGATGAAAAAGGCAGCAGCAACGGCTACGTCGGCGCGGGCGGTCCTGCATTCAATGGCGTGCGTGACACTCCACCCCAGCCATGATGCCAGACTCACGCCTCCGGCCTGCGACACACGGCAAACGCATCCATGAGACGCTTGCGAAGCTGCTCGTCAGCAAACGTGGCGATCAGCCGCCCGATCTCCACCGGGCGGATGAACTGGGCAGTCTCGCCCGTCGTCCCGCTAGACGCCCGCAAGAGATGTTCGAGGTCGGAGCGCTTCATACTTGTTCAGAATCTCCAGCCGCTTGTCCTGCGGCATCAGCACGGCAAAGGGGCCGCTCTGCCGCATCCGCGTCGCCTCCTCGCCGCGATCATCAAGCACGCGCAGCACGCCATCCACGCCTTCAGTTTCGATCACATCCACCCACTCCTGCAACGCATCCTTGCTATGGACTGAGTAATCCGGGTTGCTCATCATGCGCTCGATCCAGGCCGACACGAGCGCGAGCTTGCCCGGTGAACGCCGCAAGATGTCGGCGATCACCTGATGCATCTCGTAGCTGCGCTCGTCGATGACTTGGTGCCAGTTCATGAAACCAGCGTAAATCACCCAGCCCCGCCCGGCAACCCACCTTCTCATGACTCGATTCTTCAACTGGTTCAATAATCTCTACCCGGTGTGGCTCGTGAGCCTTGCGGTGCTCGCCTTCTTCAAGCCGCAAACGATGCTGTGGTTCGACAAGCCGTGGATCTTCTGGTCACTGGGGGCCTCGATGCTCGGCATGGGGTTGATGCTCAATCCGGCCGACTTCCGGGCGGTCGGCCGCATCCCCGGGGCCGTCGCCCTCGGCTTCGGATCGCAGTACACCCTGATGCCGCTTTGCGGCTGGCTTGTGGCGACCCTGCTGCAACTCGAGCCCGGACTCGCCGTTG
This sequence comes from Verrucomicrobiales bacterium, assembly GCA_003506995.1. Lineage (GTDB taxonomy): Bacteria > Verrucomicrobiota > Verrucomicrobiia > Verrucomicrobiales > Verrucomicrobiaceae > Prosthecobacter. The sequence goes on along the minus strand of DNXB01000615.1, from coordinate 109 downwards.
GCATCATCCTCGTGTCGAGCTGCCCCGGCGGCATGGCCTCGAACATGATCGCCTACCTCGCCCGGGCCAACCTCGCCCTTTCCGTAGTGCTCACCCTCTGCTCCACGGA
>DNXB01000610.1 GCA_003506995.1 Verrucomicrobiales bacterium | reverse complement strand
GCCTTGACCAGCGACAGGAACTGCACGGCGTCCATTTCCGGCAGGCCGCGGTACTTGCGGATGCCGTTCAGCGCGGCCTTGAGCATGTAGACGTTGTTCACGCCGGGGATTTCCAGCGGGTACTGGAAGGCGAGGAACACGCCTTCGCCGGCGCGCGCTTCAGGTTCGAGCGCGAGCAGGTCCTTGCCGTCGAAGCGCACGCTGCCCTGCGTCACCGTGTAGCCGGGCTTGCCGGCGAGCACGTGCGCCAGCGTGCTCTTGCCGGAGCCGTTCGGGCCCATGATGGCGTGGACTTCACCGGGGTTGATCGTGAGAGTGAGGCCTTTGAGGATTTCGCGGCCGGGGATTTGGGCGTGGAGGTCTTTGATTTCGAGGGACATGTGGGAGGGGAAAAGACGAATTCAGAATAAAGAATGACGAACTACTTCGCGGCGCAGCCCGAGCAGGTGCCGTGGATGGCGAGGTCGGTGCGGGTGATTCTGGTGCCTTTTGGGAGGTTCCAGAACTTTGTGGGGTCGAAATCGGCGTTGGGATGCGCGTCGATGACCTTGCCGCAGGTCTCGCAGTGGAAGTGGACGTGCTCGTGGAGGTTCGCGCAGTAGCGGGACTGGCCGCGCTCAAGGTGGACGAGCTTGATAAGCCCGGCGGAGGTGAGGTGATCGAGACAGTTGTAAACCGTGGCCAGGGAGATGTGCGGGGAACGGCTTTTCACCCGGTCCAGGATCTCGTAGGCGGTCGGGTGGTCCGTGGAGCCCGCCAGCACGTCAAAAACCTCGCGGCGGTGCGGGGTGAGCCGGACGTCCGAACCCAGCACGGCGAGACGGCAGTCCAGACCGGAGGGTTTGGCAGGAGCGCGTGAGGGGGAAGGAGGCATGTGAATTTAGAATTAGAATGATTCTAACTGCATTGGAAACGCTCCTTTGGCAAGGGAGGATGCCATTTCCCCCGAAAATTCTTCCTGCCGCCCACGCCAAATCGCCCCCGGCATGCTACTCCTCCCGCATGACCCGCGCCCAAGCCGACGACCTCCCCTGGACCCTGCAAAACTCTCCCAAAGGCACCTTCGGCCTCGCCCGTCGGTCGCTTTCCATCGCCGCTGGGGGCCAGAAAGACATCGGCACCTGGGGCGGCGGCCATCCCTTCGACCTCGAAATCCACCGCATCCCGCCGGGAAAGATCAATTTTCCGCTGCATGAGCACTCTGCCCAATGGGAGGCCTACTACATTCTCTCCGGCAGCGGCAAGGTGCGCACCCCAAAGGGCAAGGAGACGATCAAGGCTGGCGACTATCTCGTCTTTCCGCCCGGCGAGGCGCATCAGCTCATCAACCCTGGTTTCGAAGACCTCACCTACCTCGTCATCGCCGACCAGCCACAGGCTGACGTGATTCATTACCCGGACTCCGGCAAGTGGATGACCAAACCGCAGCGCAAGGTCTTCGAGATGGCCGAGGTGGACTACTTCAAGGGCGAGGAGTGAGCCAAGCCGAGCGCAAGCATTGTGATTTCGGAATCATCAAAAGCAGGCATGCTGCGCCATGAAGCCGCCCATCCTCATCGCCTGTTGCCTGGTCGTACTGCTCGCCAGTTGCCGCACTACACCCACGAATCCAGCGGAAGAGCACGCTTTCGCCCCAGTTCGTGCCGTGCTCGAAACCAACTGCGTCCATTGCCACGGTGACAACCGCCTCTCCACCATGCCGCCGATCAACGACACGCATGCGCTGACGAAGCTGGTCGGCACAAGCTGGATCGTGCCAGGCAAACCCGAAGTGAGCCGCTTCTTTCAAGTCGTCATCTTCCCGGACACCGTCCCCGGTGCCATGCCGCCCAGCGGTCACGCCATCAGCCCGCGCGAAGTCGGCATCCTCCGCGAGTGGATCAAAGTCGGAGCCAAAGTGCCCGCGCACAACATGACGCTTCATCCCAAAGGCCCGCTGCCACGTTCGATCTGATCAAGCCTGCACCTTGCCTCGCCCATGGGCGAGATCGCGCAGCAGGTCGATCTGGATCTGCTGCACCTCCATCAGCTTGGTCGTGTGCTGGTGCAGCAGGTAGTCCATCTTTTCGTGCAGGTGCCGGATCTCGAGTTCCGCCTTGAGGTTCACCTTGTAGTCGCCCTCTGCGTGCTGCCGGTCACGCGCCTCCTGCCGGTTCTGGCTCATCATGATCACAGGCGCCTGCAACGAAGCCAGGAACGACAGCATGAGGTTCAGCAGAATGAACGGATACGGGTCAAAGGGCCGCGACAGCAGCACGCCCGCATTGATCACGATCCACAACACCAAAACGAGGCAGAAAGAGATGATGAAGGTCCAGCTCCCGCCAAAATCCGCGATCTTGTCCGCCACCCGCTGGCCAAACGTGAGCTGCTGCACCTCCTCCGTTTCGGAAAGAGGCCGCTCGCTCAGCACCTCGTGCTTGTGCAGGCTTTCCACCACCTCCTCATCCAGCTTTGTCAGATCACCCACCTGCGTCTCCAGCAGGTTGCGCACGTATTCCAGTCGCGCCGCATTCACCGCCTCCGCGCTCAGCAGCGATTCCTCCGTCAGCTCAGGATGCCGCCTCCGCAGTGTGTCCGAGATGCTCGGCCGCAGAGCGCGCAGCAGGATGAGCTTGGACATCGGATGCGGCTTGCCGGTGACAGCGCACACGCCTTGAGGTGCTTTGATTCGGGTGGATTCCATGCCAGATCATACATCGCCGGCACAATCGTCATTCGGAATTCGTCATTCGCCATTTTCCGCCTACCATCCGCGCCCGCTCCGTCCCATGCCGCACATCAGTTATCCCGCCGATCTTCCCATCACGCCGCGCCGTGAGGAAATCATCGCGGCCATTCGGCAAAATCAGGTCGTCATCCTCGCGGGCGAAACCGGTTCGGGAAAGACCACGCAGCTTCCGAAGATGTGCCTCGAAGCCTTGCACGACGTGCGCGGCCAGATCGGCTGCACGCAGCCGCGTCGCGTCGCGGCGATGAGTGTGTCGAAACGCGTGGCGGAGGAGCTGAATGTGCCGTGGGGCCGCGAAGTCGGCTGCAAGATGCGCTTCAGCGACGACACCAGCCGCGACACACGCATCAAGTTCATGACGGACGGCATCCTGCTGGCCGAAATCCAGAGCGATCCACTGCTGCGAGCCTATTCCGTGCTCATTCTCGATGAAGCACACGAGCGCTCGCTCAACATCGACTTCCTGCTCGGTTATCTCGTCGGGTTGCTCAAAAAACGGCCCGATCTCAAACTTCTCGTCACCTCCGCCACCATCGACACCGAGGCTTTTTCGGCCGCATTCGGCGGTGCGCCGATCATCGAGGTTTCCGGGCGGCTTTATCCGGTCGAAATCCGCTACGCTCCACTCGTCACCGAGGAAGACGACTTCGGTTTCATCGACGGTGCCGTCTCCGCCGTCGAGAATGCGCTCATCGAGACCGACGACGGCGATGTGCTCGTTTTCATGCCCACCGAGCGCGACATCCGCGATACACGCGATCTGCTCGATGGCCGCCTCGGCGCAGGTTTCGAGGTGCTCGCGCTTTATGGACGCATGGCTTCCGCTGAGCAGCAGCGCATCTTCTCGCCGGGCCGTAAGCGACGCGTCGTCATCGCGACGAACGTCGCCGAGACGTCCATCACCATCCCGCGCATTCGTTACGTCGTTGATACCGGTCTCGCCCGCATCAGCCGCTACAATCCGCGCACGCGCACCAAGCGCCTGCCCGTCGAGGCCGTGTCGCAAAGCAGCGCAAACCAGCGGGCGGGCCGCGCGGGCCGCGTACAGGACGGCATCTGCATCCGCCTTTACTCGCAGGAGGATTTCGAAAAGCGCGACCGCTTCACCATGCCGGAAATCCAACGCGCGAACCTCGCCGAGGTCATCCTGCGCATGAAGGCCTTCAAGCTCGGCGAAATCGAGGACTTCCCTTTCATCAATCCACCCGTCAGCGCCTCCATCCGCGCCGGCTATGACCTGCTGCACGAGCTTGGCTCGCTCAACGAAACGCACGAGCTCACGCCACTCGGCCGCGAACTCGCCCGACTGCCGCTCGATCCCACGCTTGGCCGCATGCTGCTCCAAGCACGCATTGAAAAAGCGTTGCCCGAGATGCTCATCATCGCTGCCGGCCTCAGCATTCCCGATCCACGCGAACGCCCCGAAGAAAAACGCGAACTCGCCAACGCCGCGCACAAAGCCTTCGCCGCGCCCGAGTCCGACTTCCTCACGCTGCTCAAGATCTGGAACGCCTGCCCCGACACCACCGGCAAGTCACGCAACACGCTGCGGAAGTTCTGCAAATCCAACTTCCTCTCCTTCACCCGCATGCAGGAGTGGCGCGACGTCTGGAACCAGCTCTGCGACTGCTTCAGGGATGATTTAAAAAATCAAAACCCTGCCCCCTCTGCCTCTCCGCCCCTCTGCGGCCAAACTGAACGTCCTGGCAGCTCGAATTCGCCGCAGAGGGGCAGAGGAGCAGAGGATGCGGAGAAGGGAGGCAGTTTGGATGACGCCATCCACCGCTGCATCCTCGCCGCGCAGCTCGGTCACATCGCGATGAAGGAGGAGCGCAACCTTTACAAGGCCGCTGGCAATCGCGAAGTCACCGTCTTCCCCGGCTCGAATCTCTACGAACGCCGCGAGAAGAACAGCAAAGGCAAACCCGGCCAGGACAAAGGCCGCCAGCCGTTGTGGATCGTCGCGGGCGAGATCGTACAGACCACGCAGCTCTTCGCCCGCATGCTCGCCAAGATTGATCCGAACTGGATCGCCGAACTCGGCGCGCATCTTTGCACGCATAAATACAGCGAGCCGCATTGGAACCTCAAATCCGGCCGCGTCCTCGTCACGCAGCGCACGCTCATTCATGGGCTGGAGGTGAAACGCCAGCACATCGACTTCCTCAAGGTCGATGCTGTCGCTGCCACGCAGATGTTCATCCGCGCCGCTCTCATCGACAACCAGGAGGTTCCCATCACGCTGCGCTTCTACGCGCACAACAACCAGCTCAGGCAGAAGATCGAGACCATGCTCACGCGTGTGCGCAACAACCGCGTCTATGCCATCGAGGAGCGCCTCTTTCGTTTCTACGACCAGCGCATCAAAAACGTCTCGTCCATTCACGACCTCAACCGCGTCGTCAAAGAGCACCTCGACGAGCAGCCAAACTTCCTTTGCGCCACCGAGGCCGATCTCACCGCCGGTGAGGACTTCGAGTGCGATCTGCAGCAGTTCCCCGACAAAGTCTCGCTCGGCAACACCGCCCTGCCCGTCACCTACAACTACAAACCCGGTGAGGAGAGCGACGGCGTCACCGTGCAAGTCCCCGCGCAACTCGCAGGCCATCTCACCAGCGGCCAAGTGCAGTGGATGGTGCCCGGCAACCGCGAAGAACTCGCCAACGTCATGCTGCGTGCGCTGCCGAAGGTCATCCGTCGCCAGTTGATGCCCATCGACCCCAAAGGACGCGAAATCGCCGCCGCCTTCGATCCTGGACGCGACGACTTCCTCACCGCCCTCGCCGACTTCATCACACGCCGCTACCGCATCCACGTCCGCGCCGAAGACTGGCCGCCGCAAAGCCTGCCCGCGCACTTGCAGCCGCGCGTCGAAGTGCTCGACCCGAAAAACAACAGCGTCATCGCCGCCAGCCGCGATCTCGACGCCATTCGCAGCAGCGTGCAAAAGCAGGACGTGCGCTCCGACGCCTGGGACAAGCTTTTGCCTCGCGTCGAACGCTTCGCGCTCAAATCCTGGTCCTTCGGCGACCTTCCCGAAACCATCCTCGTCGAGGAACTCAACGGCACGCCCATCCACGGCTACCTCGGCCTCGTTCTGCGCGAAAACGAGATCGACGTCCGCCTTTTTCGCACCCAAGCCGAAGCCGCACGCTCCACACCATCCGCCATTCGCAAGCTCGCCGAGAACACGCTCGCCAAAGACCTCGCCTGGCTCCCCAAAGAACTCCGCAGCATCAGCGCACCTGGCGCTAAGCCGCAGCAACCCGCCAGCTTCCAAGCCGCCCTCTCCCAGCTCGCCGCTCCCACATCTGCTGCCGCGCCCGCCTCCAATCTCAGCACCCAGGCCCACGAGCACATTCTCGCGCACATGTTGCGCTTGCAGCCCGTGTTCCCGCTCACCGAGAAACGCTTCTTCACCCTCTGCGAAACCGTCCGGCGCGAACTCCCCGCCGTCACGCATCGCGTGAAGACGCTCTTCACCCAGATCCACGACCAGCGTGCTAAACTCCTCTCTTCAACGAAACGCTACCCCGGACTCGAACACGACCTCGCCCGCCTCATCCCCGCCGACCTCCTCGCCACCACGCCCCACGAGCAGCTTCAGCATCTCCCACGGTATTTAAAAGCCATCCAAGTCCGCAACGAACGCTACCTCGCCAACCCTGCCAAAGACGCCGACAAAGCGCTCCTCATCACCGACTTCGACGGCTGGCAAACCCACGTCCCCAAATCCCAGCACGAAACCTTCCGTTGGATGATGGAAGAATACCGCGTGCAGGTCTTTGCCCAGGAACTCGGCACCGCCCAGCCCGTCAGCGTGAAGCGTTTGGAGGCTCTGTGGGTGTGACAAGACTTGCGAATACTGGAATGAAGATGACTTTCATCCATGCTTAGGATCGCCTTTCTTTTTTTGGCATGCTCCGCTCTAACATCCGGCTTGTTAGCGCAGGACAACAAAAACAAGCACATCGAAACGCTCTCCGAGCTGAAGGGTGTTTACTCCGCAGACTTCAATCACGATGGCTCCGTTGTTGTGACGCATGGACCTGACAGCAGGATTGGCTTGTGGAGCACGGCGACTGGTGCAGCGATTCAAGGCGATCTCAACAGCGAACACGAATGCATCCATTATTTGCTGGATCGCGACCACAAGGTCTTTGTGGCGATATATAAGCAGCACAAACCCGTGGTGTATGATGCGACCACAGGCTTGGCGTTATCGCCTGCGCTGGACGTCGAAAGTATCGGGCCATGGGCTGACGAAGGCGCATTTTCTCCTGATTTAACATCTTTGGTGCTCTTTGATGACTCTCACACGCCTCATGTGCTGGATGTGCTCAGCGGAAGAAATCTCAAGAGCCTCCACGGCGAGACCAAGCCGAGTGACGACACCGAAAGCAGTCTGCGGACAAAGTTCACCGCTGATGGTGCCTATTGCTTCATCATGGACACTCATGGAGTGGTCACGCGCTATGAAACCAAGAGCTGGAAACCAGTCGGCACAGCACTGTCACATCCTTATCGTGAAGGCTACTCTTACGGCTTCAGCACTTCGGACGACAGCAGTCTTGCCGTCACGCATGATGGTCCTGGCGAAAACGGTCCCAAGGGCCATTTGCAGCTTTGGGATGTTTCGAACGGGAAGCCCATAGGCAAGAGCTTCGAGGCGCAGAATGGCCTGACTGGCAGATTTCTGCCTGACAACCGGCTGTTGATCTCGCCCGCGCGAGGAAAAGCGGCGGTGCATGAGCTTCCTTCATTGAAAATGCTTTATGCGCTTCGGCAGCATGATGATGTGGAAGGGCCGAGCGTTACTATCACCCCAGATAAGAAACGTTTGTTGTGTTGGGGATATGACGGTTCGCTGGATTGTTGCGACGTGGATGATGGAAAGTATTTGGGCGGCTTTCACAGCAAGGCACAGATTCGAGACGTTCTTCTCTCAAATGATGCCAGCCACTGCCATGTCATTCTCGACAACTCGAGCTTCATGCTGCTAGGACACCACGATTGGTATGTGATCAAATTGAGCCTGCCAGATCTCAAAACTGTGAAGTCAGTCCGTGTGCTTGACTGGCTCTCCGATGCCAAAGTTTCGTCAAACGGCTTGCGACTGCTGGTGCGGCAAGGGTGGTCAGGTCGAGAAAAGGTTCGAATCTTTGATGGGCAGACGCTGGAAGAAATCAAATGGCTCCAGGCAGCGGATGACCGATAACGAAGCGCCGGAAGACTGATGCCCAGTTTGAAGTTCGCTAACTGGACGGATTGATCTCCCAAGCCCAAAGGGTTGTGTCATGTAGCCCAGGGTCGCAGAACCCTGGGGCCACCAAACAAAACACTCGTCGCCTCAAGAGTGAACCCAAACAGGGTTCCGCCCATCATCGTCACCACAAACGCCCACAGGAAAACAAACTGGCCCTCGGAAAGCCTTCGATTCGAATCCGTCCATCATGAGCCAAGCTGTTCAAGACAACTCCACCTTGCAAGGCCACCTCGATGAACTCGAAAAGGAGTTCGTGGAGCTGCGCAATCGCGTGATCGGCATCAAGCCCGTGAAAAAGGACTGGCGGCGCACAGTCGGCATGATGCCTGACGACGAGCTTTCGCGTAAGGCCCAGCGCCTGGGTGCCGAGTGGCGGCGGAACGGCTCTGAAAACTGATCCATGCTCATTCTGGACACAGCATCATCGGCAAGCCGACAGAATTTCCACTGTCTCTTCGGCGAAGCTCAAGGTCACCGTGCAATGGCGCAGAACATCAAGGCCGAGCAGCACCTCGTAATCCTCGCAGTTCAACGGCGCGCCGACGGACTGCAAATCGCCGATGCGGACGATGGGAACGCCTTCCGCGTCCGAGATGACGAGTGAGATGTCGTAGTTGAGATATTCGCGTGCGACGGGATCGGCGTGGAGACTGCCATCAAAACCACGCACACGGCAGACACCTCGATCCCGCAGGCGCAACCGGCGCACGAGTGCTGAGTCGATGACCGTGATGTCCGGCGGGACAGGATCGAGATTACGCTCACACAGCTCCCGAAAGGCGTCGCTATGGCCGATGCGCACCTCAACCAGCGGCAGTCCGTGCAGCAGAGGGACGACCATGGGATCAAGCAACAGCCAGCGGCGTCACCACATGCTGGGTTTCTTCCTTCGAGGTGATCTGCTTCACAAAGAAGTCCGCCCTGCCAGCACGTTGATAGCCCTCACGCAAGGCCTGCCCATAACTGGGATAGGCGCCCACCAGACCGGCATCCGCAAAGACGGCAAAATGCCCCAGCGGGTAGCGCTGCCGAAGCGAGGGTAACTGCACCTCGTAGGCGGCCCGATTGGCCTGATTGTCTGCGGCTTGAATCATGAGGGAATTGTTCGGGTAAATAGGCAAGCGTCAAGCATCAACTTCCTCCCGATCTTCGCATCTGCTGCCATCTTTTGCCTTCAACCCCGTTTGATTTCCCATGAAATACCTCCTGGCCCTTCTTCTCGCCACCTCCCTCCAGGCCGCTCCCTCCCTCATCCTCCATCACGGCAAGGTCATCACCGTCGATCAAGCCTTCCGTATCGCCGAAGCCATTGCCATTGATGCGGACGGTCGCATCACCGCCGTGGGCACGAATCAGGAAGTTCTCGCGCTGAAGGCCGAATCCACGCAGCTCCTCGACCTCGGCGGCAAGACGCTGCTTCCTGGCCTCATGGACTCACATGTGCATCCCGGCGCGGCGATGACGGAGTTCGATCATGAGATTCCGACGATGGAAGCCATCGCCGATGTGCTCGCTTACATCGCGGCTCGCGTAAAGACCTCGAAACCCGGCGAACTCATCCTCGTGCGCCAGATCTTCATCACGCGACTCGAAGAGAAGCGCTATCCCACCCGCGCTGAACTCGACCGCATCGCGCCGAACAATCCCGTGGTCTTCTCCACCGGCCCGGATTCGATGCTCAACAGCCTCGCGCTCAAACTCGGCGGCTACAGTCGCGATTTCAAAGTGCCCGCAGACAGCGCTGGCAAAATGGAAACTGATCCAGCCAACGGCGAACCGACTGGCTTGCTGCGCAGCCTCAGTCACAACGTCAAAGCTACGTCTTCCGCCAAATCACCCGCCGCAGACGACACCTACCGCCGCACCGTCGAACTCTTCCGCGATTACAACGCCGTCGGCCTCACCACCGTCGCTGATCGCGATTCCAGTCTGAAAAGCGTCGAGAACTACGAGAAGATGCTCGCGAAGGGTGATCTCACCGTGCGCATGCGCGCCTCGCCCGGCATTCCGTCGATGAGCCTCTGGCCCGCGTGCGAGAAAGCCATCGACGAAGTTGTGCAGCATCCGCGCACGAAGCCTGATCCCATGCTGCAAATCATCGGCACCAAGGTCTATCTCGACGGCGGCATGCTCACCGGCAGCGCGTGGATGATCCAGCCCTGGGGCATCAGCGAGGCCTATGGCATCAGCGATCCACAATACCGTGGCGTGCAGAAGATCACCGCCGACCGCTTGAAGCAGCTCGTCGAAAAAGTCACCGCCGCCGGACTGCAATTCACCGCCCACAGCGTCGGCGATGCCGCCGTGCAGCTTCTCATCGACACCTACGAGGATGTGAACCAACGCCACAGCGTCCGTGCCGCGCGCAGCAGCATCACGCATTGCAACTTCATGCACCCCGACTCCATCGCCAAGGCCGCCAAACTCGGTGTGTGCATCGACTTGCAGCCCATCTGGCTCCACATGGACGGCCGCACGCTCACGCATCACTTCGGCGACGAGCGCATGGTGCGCTTCCAGCCGTTGCGCGCCTGCTTCGATCAAAAAGTCATCGTCGGCGGTGGCAGCGATCACATGCAGAAGATCGGCTCCTTCCGCAGCATCAATCCCTACAACCCCTGGCTCGGCATGTGGACCTCCATCACCCGCAAAGCCCGCAAGCTCGACAAGCCCGTCCACATCGAGAACGCCCTCACGCGCGAGGAAGCCCTCCGCCTCTACACCACGAACAACGCCTTCCTCCTCAAAAACGAACAGCACACCGGCAGCCTCGAAAAAGGCAAACTCGCCGACATGATTCTCATCGATCGCGATCCGCTGACGTGCCCGATTGATGACCTTGTGCAGACCCAGGTGCTCAAGACATGGCTGGGCGGCAAAGTGGTGTTTGAGAAACAGTGATAAGACTGACAGCCTAAAACCAGCCGCACACAACCTTCACAAAGCGCAGGCCCTCGGCGGTGAGCTTGCCGGTGCTGCCGCTGCCTGTGACGCAGCCGCGCGTGTGGAGGTAATGAGGGATGCCCGCGTCCTTGACCCAGGTGACGACGGGTTGTGAAACGGCGGTGTTGGAGGCTTTCACCGCCAGCGGCAGGCCCCAGCGGCTGAAGGTGACCTCCCAGCTCATCGGTTTGCCCGCAGGGAGGCCGCCATCCATGAGCCAGGGGTAGTTTTTCACGATCTCCATCGTGGCATCACCGGGCACGGCCACGCGGTAGCCGCTTTCTGCGGCGCGCACGGCTCCGGCGGGGGTGATGGCCGGGTTTTTCTGCTGCGCGAGGTAAAGCGACTGCAAATCGAGACCGATGAGGTTCAAGCCGTTGAAGACGCCGTGATGGTTCGGCGTGGCGAAGCTCGCCGCATGCCATTCGTCGAAGCGGCTGGAGAGAAAAAGATTCAGCTCCACATGCACATGCGCACGGCGCTGGTCGATGCCGCTGCCGGTGTAGCCGAGCGTGCCCAGCGGCGTGCCCGCCTTCACCTTCTGGCCAGCGGTGACGTGGGCTTCACGCAGATGCGCGTAGAGGGAGTAAGGGACTCGGACAAAAATAATT
>DNXB01000180.1 GCA_003506995.1 Verrucomicrobiales bacterium | reverse complement strand
TGGGTTGGGAATGGCGGCGAGACAGCTACGGAGCCAGCCGAGGAAGTTCATCATGGCCGTGAGCAGATGGCAATCACAGACTGTCAGGCTTGCACTTGGCCTTCGTCTCGCCCCATTTCCGCCCGCAAGAACGGCACAGCCACCTCGTTCCTTCCGCCCCTCGATATGCCCAACCGCAAAAACCTCCTCGTCGCACTCGCCCTCGTTGCCCCGCTCGCGCTCATCGCCGCCAAGCCGGACAAACCGAAGAAAGACAAAGGCCCGTTCGTCGCGGCGAAACCGGCGTTCACGCCGGATTACAACGCGCCTGCGTTTGATGCCAGCAAGGTGGAGCACGATCTTCTCGACCCGAGCACGTTCAAGGTGCCCGAGGGGCTCGAAGTCACCGTGTGGGCCACGTCACCGCAGTTGTTCAATCCGGCGAACATGGACATCGACCACGCGGGTCGCATCTGGGTCACCGAAGGCGTGAATTACCGCCGCCACTCCGGCCGCAGCCGCGAAGGCGATTGTGTCCGCGTTTTGCAGGACACCGATGGCGATGGCAAGTGCGACACCAGCCACGTCTTTGTGCGTGAGAAGGAGCTGGAGTGCCCGCTGGGCGTCGCGGTGTTCGACAACGTCATCTTCGTCTCCAACGCGCCGAACATCATCAAGTACACCGACGTGAACCGCGATTTGAAGTTCGATCCCGCCGTGGACAAGCGCGAGGTCTTCCTCACCGGCTTCGAGCAGCCGCAGCACGACCACAGCCTGCACAGCGTCTATGCCGGGCCCGATGGCCGGTTGTATTTCAGCAACGGCAACTGCGGCGCGGAATTCAGCGACAAGAGCGGCAACACCTTCCGCATCGGCGGCGCTTATCTGAACAATCCGTATGCCGGTGAAAAGAGCGACGACGGCCACGTCTATGTCGGCGGCTTCACCGCCAGCATCGAGCCCAGCGGCCACAAGGCCAAGATCCTTGGCTACAACTATCGCAACAGCTATGAAGGCGTGCGCACGTCCTTCGGTGACATGTTCCTCAACGACAACGACGATCCACCCGCCTGCCGCGTGAGCCATCTCATCGAAGGCGGCAGCTTCGGCTTCTTCTCTCGCGATGGAAAACGCCAGTGGCGTGCTGACAAACGCCCCGGCCAGAGCATTCCCGAGGCGGAGTGGCGTCAGGATGATCCCGGCAGCATCCCTGCGGGCGATGTCTATGGCGGCGGCGCTCCCACCGGCATGTGCTTTTATGAAAACGGTGCCTTCGGTGAGCAATGGAACGGCCTGCTGCTGAGCTGCGAGACGGGCCGCAACGTGGTCTTTGGCTACCTGCCCAAACCCGATGGCGCGGGCTTCAAACTCGAACGCTTCGACTTCTGCACCAGCAACACCACCGGCGTCTTCAAAGGCAGTGACTTCGTCGGCGGTGCAAACAACCTCTCGGACGACCGCCACACGCTCTTCCGCCCCAGCGACGTCTGTGTCGGCCCCGATGGCGCGATTTACATCAGCGACTGGTTCGACAAACGCACCGGCGGTCATCAGGACACGGACGAAACGTGCAGCGGCACTATTTACCGCATCGCCCCGAAAGGCTTCAAGCCTCAGGTGCCCGTCGTGAATCTCGACACCGTCGAAGGCCAGATCACCGCGCTGCAATCTCCCGCCACGAACGTCCGACATGTGGCCTTCACGCGTTTGAAAGAGAAAGGCAAGGAAGCGCTGCCGGTGGTGAGCCAGTTGAGCAACCACAGCAATCCTTACATCGCCGCTCGCGCCATCTGGCTGCTGGCGCAGATGGGAGACTCCGGCATGCGCCAGGTGCGCGTCTGGCTGGAATCGGACGAGTCGCAGAAGCGCCTCACGGCCCTGCGCGCCATTCGCGCCGCCACGGATGACGGCATCGACATCCTCAGCAGCATGGTGGCGGATGATTCACGCGCCGTGCGCCGCGAGGTCGCCGTGGCGATGCGTGACGTGCCCTTCGCGCAGAGCAAGATGATCCTGACGGAGATCGCGAAGCGCAACGGCGTGGAAGACCGCTCCTACCTGGAAGCCTTTGGCATCGGATGCACCGGCAAGGAAGAGCAGCTCTGGAGTGAACTGAAGGCCAATGCAGGCCTCGATAATCCGCTGGAATGGTCGCACAGCTTTGCCCAGATCACCTGGCGGCTTCACCCCGTCGCCGCCGTCCCGGACCTGCAAAAACGTGCCGCCAGCGCCAAGCTCACACCGCAGGAGCGCCAGCAGGCGCTCGACACGCTCGCCTTCATCCCGGATACCACCTCTGCTAAGGCCGTGCTCGCCGTCGCGAAGGACAAGTCCTCACCGATTCATGAGAGCGCCATGTGGTGGCTCATCAAACGCAGCACCGACGAATGGGGAACCTTTGGCATCGCCGAGGAGCTCAAGAAAGAAGGCATCTTCGATCCTGAAAGCGCCAAGCTGGTCGAGATCGTCACCCCGCCCGCCATTCCCAGCGCCGTGAAAGTCGAGGAGGTGCTCAAACTCAACGGCAATCCCAAGAACGGCGCGCAACTCGTCACCCGCTGCGTCATGTGCCATCAGATCAACGGCCAGGGCGTGGAGTTCGGCCCGAATCTCGACGGCTGGGGCCGCGGCCAGCCCACGGAGATCGTCGTGCAGGCCCTGATCGACCCGAGCAAGGATATCGCCCACGGCTACGACGGCATGGAGTTCACCCTCAAGGATGGAACGAAGATCCACGGCATGCTGCTCACCGAGGGCGACATCATGATCGTGCGCAGCATGGGCGGCGTGAATCAATACATCGCCAAATCCCGCCTCAAGAGCCGAGGCAAGCTCGCCACCAGCATGATGCTCAGCGCCACCCAGCTCGGCCTCAGCGCCCAGGATGTGGCCGACATCACGGCCTATCTGCGTACGGGGAAGTGACGCGCCACATCATTCCCATCCCTCCCATTATTCCCATCTGGACGCCCAGCATTCATGACAGGCTCAGAACGCCCAACGATACGGCGCGTTATGAATCAGCTTGTTCTTCGGATACGCCGAGATGCGCACCTGGTTCTTCGAGTTTCCGCTGAGCAACCACACATTCGTGGCGTCCTGCGCGTGCAAAAAGCCGATGTGGCCGCTGCTGGCTTGATCGGTGGTGAGCGGCTGGAGAATGCAGATCGCGCCATAGGTCGCGGCCACCGGGCGGCCCCAGCTCCACCAGTCGGAGACTTTGGCGCTGCCCTTGGGCTGGTAGCCGGAGCGCAGCACGCACCAGTTCACAAAAGCGGCGCACCAGGCCGTTTCATCCTTGAGCAGGCTGCCGCTGATGCCGCAACTGCGCAGGTACTCGAGGATGCGCGGGTTGTCACCGTTCGTCCACTCCTGCACGCCCACCTCCATGATGGCGATCTGCATCCACGGCGGCGGCGCGGCAAAACTCGTGGGCGCGGCGGCCACGGTTTCCGGCGGCAGTCCGGTCACAACACCGCTGACATTCACGATCTGACCTGGAAACAAGACTTTCCAGTTTCCCGAACCCCATTCCACAAGTCCGGGGTTGAGCTTCTGGAACTGCGAAAGCGTCATCCCGAAGGATTTCGCGATTTTGGAGGGATTGTCGCCAGGTTGAACGGTGTATTGGGCCATGCGCGAAATCATGACTGTCCGGTTTGAGAAAGCCAACCCTGATTTTCACCCTTGGGGCGGTCAATCTTTGCTGAACAAACCTTTTACCTTCGAGAAGAAACCTGGCTTGTCCTGATCAAGATTTCTCGCGGCAGGATCGGGTGTCGTTGCAGGCATGCTCACAGGCGCTTTTTGATCCCAGCCTCCACCGAGGGCCTTCATCAATCCGACCGTCGCAATCAAACGCTGTCCGGCAATCTGCGCCGTGGCGCGTTGAGTCGCCAGAGTCGTGCGGTTGGCCTCGATCACATCGAGATACGGGCTCGTTCCGGCCTCGTAGCGCGTTTTGGCGAGCTGCGCGGCCTTTTCAGCGCTGGTGCGGGCGCGTTGCTGGGAACCAGCCTGCGTGCTGAGATTCCGAATCGAGGACAAGCTGGTCTCCACATCGGCCAAAGCGGCGAGAAAGGCCTGACGGTAACCTGCGAGAGCTTCGTCGTGCGCGGCCTTCGATTTGGTGAGGTTCCAGCGGTTCTTGTTCCCGGAGAAAAGCGGCACGCTGATGCTCGGCCCCATGCTCCACATGAGCGAGGTCGGCTCGAACAGGATGTCGATGTCGCCGCTTTGGAAACCACCGCGCCCCATCAGCTTCACGCTGGGGAAAAAGTGCGACTTGGCGACACCGATGCGGGCGGTGGCGGCCTCAAGCACGCGCTCGGCCTGAGAGATGTCAGGACGACGCTCCAGCAAGTCACTCGGCACTCCAGCAGGCACGCTGGGGGGCGAGGAAAGCGTTCCCGTCGATGTGGGGACACGAAAACTCGACGCGCTGGTGCCAATCAAAATGGCGAGGACGTTTTCAAGCTGGTCACGCTGGGCTTGGAGCGATGAAATCTCCGCTTCCGCAGTCGCCACCTCGGTTTCGGCCTGCGCTTGTTCCAATTCGCTGCCCGCACCAGCCTGCACACGGGCGCTGGCGATCTTGAGAGCCTCGTTCCGCCAGCCAACGGCCTCGCGCACGATGCGCATCTCGTTGTCGAGCGTGCGGAGTTTGAAGTAGTTCACGGCGACTTCGGCCTGAATGCCGAGCAACACGTTGTGCATCGAATCTGCCGCAGCAGCGGCATCGGCGCGGGTGCCTTCGCTCTGACGGCGGAGCTTGCCCCAGAGATCGAGTTCCCAACTGAAGTCGAGCGGCGCGTTGTAGGCCGGGCCGTGGTAGCGCAGGCCGTTCAGAGGGAAGGGGGAGGGCATGTTCTCAGAGGTCTGCTGCGTCTCGGCGCTCAGTGGCAGGCTGATGGTGGGAAAGAAATCGCCGCGCGACATGCGGGCTGCGGCACGCGCCTGATCAAAACGCGCAATCGCGGCCTTGAGCTGCTGATTGTTCGCCGTGGCGGCGGCCACGAGGTTGTTGAGGCGCGAGTCATTGAAGACCTTCCACCATTCGCCCTTGGGCAGATGCGCGGAGGGCGTCGCGGCACGCCAGGTCACGCCTTTGAACTTGGGCGATGTGGCCGTGGCGGGACGCTCGTAATTGGGGCCGACCTGGGCGAGAGCTGAGCTGGCAATTATCAAGAAAAGAACAGGGCGCATGAGAGAAAGAGCGGTTTGTGTGTAGGTCGGGTGTGGCGACAGCCCGCCCGACTTTTCGGCGCGTGAGGAGAGACGAGCGGGCTGCCGCCACACTCTTCCTACGATGGCTGTGTTCACGAAAGTCATGACAGGATCAATGAGGAGTGGGAAGGACGGCGGCGGGCAGTTCAGCGACAGCCTCGGGTTTCTTTTTGCGGCCAAGCTTCATGACGAGCACATAAAACACGGGCGTGAAGAACAAGCCGAGGAAGGTCACGCCGATCATGCCGCTAAAAACGGCCGTGCCCATGGCGCGGCGCATTTCGGCGCCGGCACCCGTGGAGACGACGAGGGGATACACACCAGCGATGAAGGCGATGGAGGTCATCAAAATGGGGCGCAGACGCAGGCGGCAGGCTTCGAGGGCGGCTTCGAGGGGGCTTTTGCCGTGGTCGCTCTTCTCCTTGGCGAATTCAACGATGAGGATGGCGTTTTTGCACGCGAGGCCGATCAGCACGATGAAACCGATCTGCGTGAAGATGTTGTTGTCGCCTCCGGTGAGATGCACGCCGGCGAGGGCGAAGAGCAGGCACAGCGGCACAATTAAAATGATGGCGAGCGGCAGACGCAGGCTTTCATACTGCGCGGCGAGCACCATGAAGACGAGCAGGATGCACAGCGGGTAAATGTAGATGGCGGTGTTGCCCGCGATGATCTTCTGGAAGGTCAGATCGGTCCACTCGAACTCGAACCCACCCGGCAATGAGTCTTTCACAAGCTTGGCGATCAAATCCTCGCCCTGGCCGGAACTGATGCCTGGCAAAGCTGAGCCGCTGAGGTCGGCGGCGAGGTAGCCGTTGTAATGGAAGACGCGGTCGGGACCGAAGCTCTCATTCACTTTCACAAGCGAGCCGATGGACACCATCTCACCGGCTGTGTTGCGCGTTTTCAGACGTGTGATGTCGCCCACTTCATCGCGGAACTGCTGCTCGGCCTGGGCGACAACCTGGTAGGTGCGGCCGAAGCGGTTGAANNTGCCGAGGTTGATTTGCAGCGTCTCATACAGGTTCGCGAGCGGCACGCCCTGCGACTTTGCTTTTTCGCGATCCACATCGGCTTCGATCTGCGGAACGTTCACGGTGTAGCCGGTGTAGGTCATGCCGAAATTGCCGGAACCCATCGCCGCGCCGGTGAGAGCCGTCACGGTCTTGTAAAGCTCCGCGTAGCCGCGATTGCCACGGTCTTCGATCATCATCTTGAAGCCGCCGGTGGTGCCGATG
>DNXB01000465.1 GCA_003506995.1 Verrucomicrobiales bacterium | reverse complement strand
CCTTACGGCGTGGATGCCGCCGAGTTGCTGTTTGTGGAGATCGAATTGAAGTCGCCTCCCATTCGTGGCGATGGATGCGTGTGACTCTGAACGTTCTGAAAGTGATGAGGCTCTTCGTTCCGCTATTTGGCTTTGTCCTGCTGTCTTGCGCGGTGGCGGATGAGACGTCGATCCGCGCCGCCGTCGCCAGATCGCTGCCGCTGCTGGAGCGCAGTTCGGTCATTGCCATCGACGAGCGCTCGAACTGCTTCACCTGCCATCACACCGGCCTGCCGGTGATGGCTTTCATCACCGCACGCGAGCGCGGCTTCAAGATCGACGCGGGCAATCTTCAAACACAGCTTCAGTTCACTTCCGACTTCCTCGCCAAAGGTCGTGCGAACTACCTGCAAGGCAAGGGCCAGGGCGGGCAGGCATTCACCGCAGGATCGGCGCTTTGGACTCTCAAACTCGGCAACTCGAAGCCCGACGCGAACATCGAGGCCGTGGTCGAGTATTTGCTCGGCCACCAAAAAGAACTCCATCACTGGAAACCGCCCTCCATCCGCCCGCCGAGCGAGGAAAGCCCCTTCAGCGCCACGTTCTTCGCTCTCGAATCCATCCAGCACTTCAGCAGTTCCTCGCAACAAGATCGCGCGAATGTCCGCATTGCCCAGGCTCGTGACTGGCTGCTCAAAACGCCTGCGCAGAACACCGAGGACCGTGTTTTCAGGCTGTGGGCGCTTCATTCCGTCAGCGCCGACACGAAGTCCGCCGCGCAAGACCTCCTCCGCACGCAACGCGAGGACGGCGGCTGGGCGCAGCTCGAAAGCATGACCTCCGACGCCTACGCCACCGGCACCGCGCTCGTCGCCCTGCATCGCACCGGCAGTGTCACGGCGGATGATCCAGCGTTTCAGCGCGGCCTCCAGTGGCTGCTCAAATCCCAGCTCCCCGATGGCTCCTGGCACGTTGTTTCACGCGCCAAGCCTTTCCAGAAATACTTCGAGTCCGGCTACCCGCACGGCAAAGACCAGTTCATCTCCATCACCGCCGCCTGCTGGGCCACCACCGCGCTGGCGCTGGCTTTGCCTGTCGGGCAGTAGCAACCGAACGAAGCCCAGGGTTGCGCAGACCTTGATGTGTGGCACACTTTGGCACACAATCTCTCCATGCCCACTGTCGTCACACCTCGCCGCTCCAACCGCCTCGTCGCCCGCGTCACGCCGGAAGACAAGGCATTGCTGGAACGCGCCGCCGGGCTGAAGGGATGTTCGGTCACGACCTTTGTGATCTCTCATATCCGGGCTGCTGCCGAGGAGATTGTCCGTCAGCACGACACCATCCGGCTCAACCAGGCCGAGTCCCGCCGCTTCGTCGCAGCCCTTCTTGCACCGGCCAAGGCTCCCACCAAGCGGATGCGCGAGGCTCTTGCCCTGCATCGCCGGACCGTCACTGAGCGTTGATCCACGCGGCAGCCTGCTTCATCGGCAGAAACAGTCGTTCGGCGTTCAGCGGCTGGAATCCGAAGCCCTCGTATAACTTGCGGGCTTGCTGGTCCTTCGGATCCGTCACAATGGCCCACGAGGCCACTTCCTTCGCCGTTTTGACGGCACGTTGCATCATGCTGACCATCAGGCGGTCGCCGATTTTCTGCCCCTTGAATCGAAGATCACGGGCAAGCCGGCCAAGCAGGGACGCTGGCAGTTCGGTGTAGAGAGGCAGTTTCTTCGTCATCGACTCCGGCAGCACCGTGCGCTCAATCGTGGCTGCGGATAGAGTGTAGTAACCGGCGATCACACGCGGATCGGTCTCTGGCACGATCACAAAGCAGGCGGAAGTGCCAGCCTCCATCTCCTTCCGTGCCCGCGTGTGGAGAAAGTCATTAAGAACCGCCACGCCACAGTCGAACTCATCCCGGCGGTGCTTCGCGGGGTTGAGGGGTTCGATGATGAATGAGTCTCCGGGCATGGGGCATTTCTTGCCCAACATCAACTGCCCGGCAAACACCAAACCAAGTGCGGCGTACTCAAACGAATGAAATTCCGCTCTGGCTTCCTCTTCTGTTGCTTTGTTACGACAGTGCTGACTCTCGATTCAAGCATACTCCGGGCTGATCTCCCCAAGCCGACCCTCGAACCCACGCTGCGTGCCGTTGATCTCCAGATCGGCGAATCTGCCGAGGTGAAACTGGCCGATGGCAGCACGGCCAAGGTCAAACTGCTCGACGTGCAGGAGAAGCGCGACTCGATGGCCAAGGCGGTGCGTGAGGCGAAAGTGATGGTGGAGGTCAATGGCACCGAAGCCTGGCTCACGAGCGCGAACTACAACCTGCCGCAAACCGTCGGAGGTGTGCAGATCGACTGCCCGATCACGCGCGGATACAACGCCGACAGCGGCCAGGACTCATGGGGGCTGGAAAAAGATGCGCGGCTGCGTTTGTGGCCCGCAAAATCGCCCTGGATCAATCCGGGCACGTTTGTGTATCCGCTCAAGCAGCGCTGGTTCGCCACCTCGACGCAGTTTTCCAACGAGCCAACCTATGTCGATGGCGGCGACAAACCGGACCGGAAGAAGATCTATTATCACAACGACCTCGACTTCGGCGGCTGCGAAGGTTTGACCGAAGTCGTGGCGGCCACGGATGGCCTCGTGGTGAGTGTTTCGGAGAAGACGCTGCCAGGCTATTCGCTCACGCCTGTCAGGCCGCGCAATGACGTGGTCTATGTGCTCGACGAGCGTGGCTGGTATTATCGCTACAGCCATCTGCACACGATTGATTCGGCAATCACAATGGGATCGCGCGTGAAGATGGGCCAGCGCATCGGCATCCTCGGCAAGGAAGGAGCGAGCGGCGGTTGGACGCATCTGCACTTCGGCATCAAGAGCCGCCAGCCCTCCGGCAAGTGGGGCACGGAGGAAGCCTACGCGTTCGCATGGGAGGCTTATCAGCGCGAAAACAACCCCGCCATCATCGCTGTGGCGCGTCCACATCACTTCATCCGTGCTGGCGAGACGATCACGCTCGATGCCTCGAAGTCGTGGGCTGCGAGCGGTTTGATCAAAAGCCACGACTGGACCTTCACAGATGGAACAACCGCCTCCGGCTCGAAAATCGAGCGCACTTACTCGAAAGCGGGCGCTTACAGCGAGATTCTCAAAGTCACGGATGATGCTGAAAACGTCAGCTACGACTTCGCCATCGTCCAAGTCATCGGCAACGACGAAAAGAACCTGCCACCGACGATTCACCCGACCTTCTGGCCCACCATGGAAATCAAGCCCGGCACCGAGATCACCTTCAAAGTCCGCACCTTCCGTACCAGCGGCGGCGAGACCTGGGACTTCGGCGATGGCACGCCCAAAGTCAGTGTGAAGTCCGATGGCAACGCCAAAGCCCTCGCCAGAGACGGCTATGCGATCACGCAACATGCCTTCGCAAAAGCGGGCGACTACCTTGTGAGTGTCGAGCACACCAACGAGCGCGGTGAACGCGCCGTGGGGCACCTGTGGGTGCGGGTTGAATAAATCCGAAAGACAGGCGCGTGGATCTCGTAATTTGGAAAACGGTATACCAAATGCAGACATCCACCCTCATCGCCTCTCGCTCCGATTCAGCCGCCTCGCAGCTGCGCACGGACATTCTCAGCGGCACCGCCGGGCCGGGCACTTTGCTGGCTGAATCGGCGGTGGCGCTGCGTCTTGGCGTGAGCCGCGTGCCGGTGCGCGAGGCCTTGTTCGCGCTGGAGCGCGAGGGGCTCGTCGAGTTCAGCACGACAGGCCGCGCCTTCGTCAAAAAACTCACGCCACAGGATTTCGAGGAGCTGTTTGTGCTGCGCCTCACGTTGGAGCCTCTGGCTTCACGATTGGCGGCACCGAAACTGAAGGAATCTGCCTCCAGGCTCGAAAAGAACCTCGCAGCCACGCGTCGTGCCAAATCCGTGCAGGAAGTCACGCGCCTCGACCTGGAGTTTCATCAGATCATTCTTGAGGCCTCGGGCAATGCGCGGCTTTTG
>DNXB01000576.1 GCA_003506995.1 Verrucomicrobiales bacterium | reverse complement strand
TCCTAATTATTGCTTAACGGCATTGTCATTAGCATAGCCTTTCTCTTCGGCATTTTTGCCATGCGACAAGGTGATGAATTTTGGCATGGCTTGTCGGATTGGTTTCGCTGGTGGTAACAAGTTTTACCACGGCTCGAGGAAAGAACACGCGAATGCCAAACCCGGCTGCTTGGCCTCTTTTCGAATCTGAAATCGCGAATCGGCGAGTGTCGTCCATCGTGTTGGCGCTCGGATGCTCCCGGAGACGGGCGGGCTGTCGCCACACNNGGCCCATGTAGTGGTCCATGGAGAAATCCTGGGCGGCCTTGAGCATGTGGGCCTTGGCTTTCACGTCATCGCCAGTCGCCTCGAAGTAGAGGCCGAGGTAGAGATGGGCGTAACAGCGGTGGTTGCGCAGGCGCTCGCCTTCACCCTCCTCAGCGGCTTTCAGCACGGCCTCCTCGCTGCCTTTGCCGGCAAACAGCTCGTGGACTTGTCTCATCGGGATGCGGCTGTCGCCCTCGATGGGGATGAAGACCTTGCGCGCGGCCTCCACGCTCTCGCCTTTGGCGATGCAGAGGAAATGCCACGCGGCGTTTTCCACGTCGTTGCCGTTCACGGTCTGATGCACCTCGAACTGCTCGCGCCCGCCTTTGAAATCACCCGCGTAATAGAGCGAGAGTCCACGCTGCCAGAGCTGCGGCTTCGAATCAGGCTCGAGGGCGATCAGCTTGTCGAACGCGGCGACGGACTCCTTCGCCTGCGCGGCGAAAAAGGTGTCCACACCCTGCTGGAAGAGCACTTTCTTGGCGTCCTGGGCCGAAACGGGCATCCACAGGCCAAGCAGAAGAACGGAGAGAAGTTTTTTCATGGTCTGGGTCAAACGTGACTGGCGGAAGGTTTCGCGCAACTCACAGCCACACGAGAGGCAGCGGCACGATGAGCGCGAGGTCGGAAAGAACGCGGTGCGCCTCCACCGAAACACGCTTCCCGGCACGTTGCACCAGCGCATGCAGCACCAAGCCGCCGAGCGCGGCACGCGCCGGACCGAGCAGCGCATGCTCCAGCGTGCCGAGCTCGATCATCCACAGCAGCGCGAGCGTGAAACACAGCGCGATCATCACCAACCTCGTGTGGCCCGTGGCGTCGTTCTTCTCACGCGCGGAGATGCCGTGCAGGTTGCAGGCANNTCCTTCGGCAGCAGATGCCCCAGGCGGATGTCGAGCTGACGCAGAAACGACAGCGCCATCACCCCCAGCACGAGCAGGCTGAGCGTGAAGCGAAAGCCCGGTGACGCGGGCATGCGGGAGATGAGCATGACGCCGCCCAGCCCCGCGCAGGAGATCAGCAGATCACGCCACGCGCGGCTGCCCTGCGCCGCCCATGAGGCGAGGTAAAGCGCCACCAGCAACGCCAGTCCCGATGCCTGCCACAGCACGCCTTCGGGAATCACCCACAAGGCCATCCAGGCCACCAACAGCGAGGCCGCAGGAATGACCCCAAGCAGCAGCACGCGGCGGTGGCGACGGTAAAACACATGCCGCAGGCCCAGCTCCGCGTTGCCGGTCGAAAAAGTGTCCAGCGTGCGGTCCGTCACATAAATCACCCAGCAGGCGAGCGCGAGGCCGGCGTCCAACATCGGCGTGAGGCGCAGGCCATGCGCATGAGCCAGAGCATGCTGCCACAGCACGGCCACCAGCGGTGCCTCCAGGCTCAGCACATGCGCCCAGAGCCACCAGGGCGTTTTCCTGGCAGGCATGGTCTCACGGTCTGGTGTGTCGGCGGTCAAGTCGTGCTCTGTAGTGCCATGCGCACGGAAAGTGAACAGCTTTGCGGTGAAAATGTGCCGGAGAGGATGAAGAAAGTAGTCATGAGCTTCAGCTCGTGACAGCGTGGTTGGGTGAAGCGTGAACGAAAATGCTTGGCGTGGGCAGTGCGGGTTATTCCTCAGCACTACTTTATTCCACCTTCATGACGCCGTTCATGACCATCCAGTGACCTGGGAAGGTACAGAGGTAGGGGTAGTCGCCTTTCTCCTTCGGTGCGGTGATGTGGATGGTGAATTCGCCCTTCGGATTGGTCATGTCGGTGTAGGCGATGACATCGTCACTGTCGGGAACGTAGTGCTTCGCGAGGCCCTGCGGGTCGGCGATCATGAGATTGCACTTGTCGCCGAGCTTTTGCAGCGAGCCAGGTTTGGCGAGGAGCCAGTTGTGCGGAACGACATCGGGGTTCTTGAAGACGATGGTGAGATTTTCACCCGCTTTGGCGGTGAGCTGCTTTTGCACGAATTGCAGGCCCAAAGCGGCTTCGATGACGAGTTCGCGCCCTCCTTCGCCTTTGGCCCAGGGGTTGGGTTTCGACGGTTTTGGCGCGGTGAGGCCGATTTGCGCGGCGTGGTTCGTTTTGGCGATCTTGGCGTGGCCGGGGAAGTCGGTGAAGGGTTCGGCCAAGGCATGCGCGGTGAGGAAGATGTCGTGGCCAGTGCTGACACGGAGATGGATCTGGCTCGCGGTGACGAGCTGCGGGATTTCGAGGAAGAGCGTCTTGCCGCCGTCGAGCTTCTGCACGCTGCGAATCTCCAACGGGTCGTGCCCCGGCGTGTCGGCATACTTCACGGAGTACTCCGGCGAGCCATACGCGGCGCTGTAGCGGTAGTTCCAGCATTGGGCGAAGCAGGTGGCGGCATCGGCGTCCTTCACGGGCTGGTTGAAACGGATGAGCACGCCATTGTCGCGTGCCTCAAAGCCGATGGGCACCGGTTTCTCGCCGCCGGTGAAGCGCACGCGCTGGAAGCAGCCGTCCTTCGGCGTGTAGCTGCCCCAGCCCTGCATGCCATTCACATAGAGATGGCCGTCGTTCGGATTGAAGCGCGCGGCTTGTGGGCCGGAGTCAAAGTTGCCGCTGATCTTCACCGCCGCGCCCTGCCAGCGGCCTTTCACGTTCTGTCGCATGACGAGCCACGCGCTGCCGCCGCCGGAAGAGAGGTGGATCAAATTGCCATCGCCTTTCAGCGCGGCCCACTTGTCGCTCGTGATGAAGGCCTGGGAGCTCGCGCTGTTGTCTTCGCCACGCGGCAGATACATGAGCACGGACTCCGGTAGTTGGCCGTCTTTCGGACCGCCTGCGCCGAAGTGCGCGCCTTCATTTTTGCCGAGTTCGATCTGGCAGAGGGAGGTGGCGGGCGTCCAATCGCCTTCTTGAACACTGGTGGTGATGAATCGGCCCTCGGGCGAGAGGCCGAGGCCGTTTGGATTGCGGAAGCCGGTGGCGAGAACCTGTAGGTCAGGCATCCTGCCTGACTCCGGTGAACCGGGCATCCTGCCCGGTTTTGCGGAGGCGGGCAGAATGCCCGCCGCACCCGTGACAGGCAGAATGCCTGTCCTACACACACCCTGATTCCCGGACGCAAAATAAAACCTTCCCTCTTCGTCCACCTCCAGCCCGACGATGAAATCATGCCCGCCGGGCGAGGTAGTCATCGCGTTCGTGACGCACTCGTAGAAATCGGCCTCGTCATCGCCATTGAGGTCGTGCAGGCAGGTGATCTGATCGCGACCGAGGACGTAGAGCTTGTCCTTCACGATCTTCATGCCCAGCGGCTGATGCAGGCCGGTGGCGAAGCGTTTCCAGCGCAGTTTCTCCAGCTTCTCGTTGATGCCTTTCACCAGCCACACCTCGCCCGTCATCGTGGCGATGGCGGCGGTGCCATCGCTGAAGAAATCATGCGCGGTGATGAAGAACAGCGTGCCATACGGATTCTCGAACGGGATCGTGATGCGATCCGTGGCGAAGGGCTTCTGTGTGCCGAGTTCACCCTTCGTTTCGATCCATTGCGGCCATTGGGCGGGGCCGCCTTTGGTGAGATGGGCAAGCTTTTCATGCTCCTGATGCTCAGCATCGATCGTGGATAAATATAGGCGGCCTTTGAGTGAGTATGCGAAGATGACTTCTTGGCCATGACGATAAAATCCGAGGTAGTCTCGTGGAGGGAAATCTCCCTTGGTAATGGTGCCCAGCACCTCGCCATCTAATTGTCCGCCTCCCATGAAGCCATGACGATTGTCGTTGAGCCGAACAAAGCCGTTTTTCCACCCCACGACAAAGACACAAAGCGTTGGATCGAAGCAGGCTGACTTGTTTCCCGACCTAACGCAGATTCCTTTCGGCACCGTTCCACCCGCCCCTTTGAAAACCGTGCTGAACACGCTGCCGAGATCGCTCGCGGCGAAACGCCCATCTTTCCACGTCACTTGATCGTTTTGATTGCCCCAGTGGCCTTGCTGGCCGCCGTCCACGCCGGGGAAGGCGGGGATGAGTTCGGGCAGGGTTTGATTCATGAACTGCAGCGCCTGCTTGCCGTAATAGTCGAAGACGCGCTCGCGATTGACGAACTCCTGCCAGTGTTGGTGGTCGTCCTTGTTGAGCGGCGGGAGGCCGGGGGTGAAGGGCGCGGGGCCGGGCGCTTTGACGACGGGCGCAGCGGCGCCGAGGTCGTCGAAGCTCCAGATTTCGAGCGTGTTGTCCATGCGCAGGCGTGGCGAGTCGCCTTTGCGCGGTTTCATGACGCCGCGTGAGAGACGGACGTCGTCGATGAGACCGTCGCAGCCGATGGTGCCCTCGACGAGGCGGCCGAAGGCGATGGACTCGACGCCGGCATGAATCACGAGGCCGTCTTTTTTTCCGGTGGGCTTTTCCAGCACCATTTTGCCGTCAATCCAGAGCGTGACGAGTTCCGTGCTGACACTGGCGACGAGGTTGTGCCACTGGCCATCGCAGATGTTGACCTTTGAGTCATAGTCGCCGCCGCGCCCGGGCATGTAGAGTGCGAGCGTGCCGCTTTTCGCATGCGTGTAGAGTTCCCAGTGCGTGTCCGCTGACTTCGGATTGCAGGCGACGAGGATATTGTAGCGGTCCTTGCTGTCGAGCTTCGCGTGGCACTCGATGGTGAAAGGCAGCGTGTGGTATTCGCCTTTGCCATCGACCAAGAGACCGCCGGAGAGAGCTTTGCCGAATTCTTCGCTCAATGACGGAACACCGGCTGCCTTGGTGGTGGCGGAAGGGACGTTTGAAAGAGTCTTGGGCTTCGCCTCGCTCCAGGTGCGGTATTTGGGCTTCACGGCAGGCGGTGCGTCATCGAGTTGCGGAATGAGCCACTTCAACCCGTCGAGGTTGTCGAGCAAGCGGCCTTCGGCATCTTCGTTGGTGTGATTTAGGATGCCGACCGGGCCGCTGTAACCGCTGGCGCGGATGATGCGCAGCAC
>DNXB01000068.1 GCA_003506995.1 Verrucomicrobiales bacterium | reverse complement strand
CGAGATGAACCGCACCACGCAGGCCGCGGAGGAGGCCCTCCGCGTCGCGAACATGGAGCTGGCGGCACGCAACGAGGCCCTGGAGTCTGAGGCCGGGGAACGCGAACGCCGCATCCGCGCGGAATCGGCGCAGGCCGAGGCCGAGGAGGCAAACGCCGCGAAAGACCGCTTCCTGGCGATGCTCTCGCATGAGCTGCGCACGCCGCTTTCGCCCATCGTCCATGCGGTCACTTTGCTGGAGGAGATCGAATGTCCGCCCGCCATCCGTGAACACATCGCCACCATTCGGCGCAATGTGCGGCTCGAAGCGCGGCTGATCGACGACCTGCTGGAACTGGCGCGCATCCGCAACGGCAAGCTGCGCCTCGAACTTCAGCCGGTGGATGTTCACGAAGTGCTGCGGCAAGCGATGAAAATCTGCCATGCCGATCTCGCCGAACGCCGGATTCGGGTGGTGGAAAAGCTGGAGGCGCCTGAACCGCATGTGCGCGGTGACTACGCCCGGTTGCAGCAGGTGTTCTGGAATCTGCTGACCAACGCCGCGAAATTCAGCCCTGAGGACAGCATCATCGAAGTGCGCACCTTCGCCACCGAACCCGGCGGCCGCATCAGCATCGAGATCACGGACCAGGGCATCGGCATCGCCTCGGAAAAACTGGACCGCATCTTTGATGCTTTCGAACAGGGGGGGCGGCATTCGCAGGCGGGCCTCGGGCTCGGGCTCGCCATCTGCAAGGCGCTGGTGGAGATGCACAGCGGCGTCATCGCCGCCCACAGCGACGGGCCCAATCGCGGCGCGACGTTTGTCATCCGCCTGCCTGCCGCCACTTCTGCGGAACAGCCGAACGGGGAGCAGAACCACAATGTCCCAGCCCCGCCCGGACTGCGTTTGCTGGTCGTGGAAGATCATCACGACACCCTGGCCACGCTGACGCGGCTGCTGACACGGCGTGGCTACATCGTGCGCACCGCCGGCAGCATCGCCGAGTGCCTCGACGTCTCCCGTGAATTTGAATACGACGTGCTCATTTCCGACATCGGCCTGCCTGACGGGCGCGGCACCGAGCTGCTGGATCAGCTCAAGGCACTCCATGGCACGCTGCCGCCTGCCATTGCCATGAGCGGCTTTGGGATGGATGAGGATGTCGAGTGCAGCCAGCAAGCCGGCTTTTCTGAGCACCTGACCAAGCCGGTCGAGTTCTCGGCCTTGCAACAGGCGATCTCGCGGCTTGCGCCCCCCACAGCCCGCTAAACCCTCATTCGAAGACCTCTCGCATCAGACAGCGAGCATGCGCACGGGCATGTCCCGGCCAGGCGACTCAGGATGCATACGTCCGCCTCCCCCTGCGGCTGCGAATATGCCATCGAACCCCTCAACTCATCAGCGCCATGAACGATCCAATCACACACACACTGGCACCAGGCGAATCGCTGACAGGAGACGCGGCCCATGCCTGGGAAAGCACCCGACAAAAAGCGGCCGCGATCGCAGGCGAGGCGACCCAGGTCTGGGAAAGCACCAAAGGAAAAGCCGGCGAGGTGCTGCAGTCCAGCGAGCGTTACGTGCGCGAACACCCAGGCACCTCGGTGCTCGGCGTATTCGGCGCTGGGATGCTCGTCGGCGCACTCATCGCCTGGTCAGTGGCACACGAACAACGTGACGACGCCGCAGACAGCATTCACCGGTTTCTCGCAGGCCTGGGCCGAAAGTTAAACCTCGACTGACCGCCTCCATGCCCCACACGAAATCCAAGTCTAACTCCAGAAGCCTCGTGAGGGCCGCTCCCAGCCAAATCGCGGCAGCGCCTTCGCTGCCTGTCATTGACGAGGTTCTCACCCAGGCGCGCACGACGACTCGGCGGGCGGTTGACCACGCGGTCGCCTACGCACATGACCATCCTGACAAGGCGCTGCTCTATGCGCTTGCCACAGGATATGTGATGCGGACTCTCCCCGTGACTCGAGTGCTGGGCGGGGTTCTTCGCGTTGCGCTGCCCCTCATCAAGCCTGCGGCCATTTGTTACGGCATCTCGAAGCTGGTCTTGAGAAGACGTGCTTGATCCGTGGTCGCCAAAGAGAGCGGCTGCTTTCCCTGACACCTCAGGGAGGCAAATAGAGCGTTCCATTCACAAGCCCACATCCAGAACCGTGGACAGGCACGATTCAGAGGCATGAATGTCTTGGCTTCCTTTATCTCTGACCAGTTGCATGAGCAGCAGGTGGACATCGCCGCCGCCATCGCGCAGCCGCTCTGGCAAAAAGCCGCCGCGTTTGCGGCACAGGCCCATGCCTGGGAGGTGCCGCCGGATGAAGTCCCGCCGTCTTTTGCCCAGGCCACCCGCGTGGCGGTCACGCTCACGGCGGTCTATCACTGTCAGGAGGCACCGGTGCTGGCCACCGCGCTGCTGCATAATGTCCTGGATAAAACCGATGTCTCGTTGGACGAACTCGAACATCAGTTCGGCCGTCTCATCGCCTCCCGTGTTGAGCGCTTGAGCCATGATCCTGATTTGGACGAAGACGTTCATCTCAAGCGGTTGCAGTCCTGCGACTGGCAGACGCGGCTGGTCAAGCTGGCAGATGCCGCGGCCACCTTGGATGATGACGGAGATGACTGGGAGGAGCGCATCCACAAAACCATGCCGGTGCTGGATCTGGCTTTTGGCAACGAGCAGCCCGTGCTGCGCGCGCAGCGGCATCTGATGGCACTGCTCGAAAACGCCCGGATGGCGGCTTAACGAATATCGACCACAATCGGAAGGATGTGGTTCACGATATAGCTGCCACGGTCTTCGTCGCGCTTCGTCGGCTGCGTGCGTCCTTCTGAATCCGTGGCACGAGCCAGGAGCGTTGCCTGGCCGGGTGTGGACGGCGCCTGCCAGCCGTATTCCCACAGCCGCCAGGCGTTGAAGACCGGCTCGCCGAGCAGTTGCGCCTTGTGCCACTTTGCGCCGCCATCCGTGCTGACTTCCACCTTGGTAATTTCAGCCGCTGTCGTCCACGCGGCCCCACTGACTAGACACATCTTCCCGGCGCGCACGGTGTCGGCAAATCCCGGCCTGGCAATCGCGGCCTTCACTTGCATTTCCGTGATGGGAACAAGAGTCGGCGCGCTCGTGCCGCGCTGCCAATACGCATAGTCGATGGTCTGATAATAACCATTGAACGGCTGTGCCGTGGCAATGACCCGTGACAGCCATTTGACCGAGGCCATGCCATACCAGCCGGGCACGATGGCCCGCAGCGGAAAGCCATGCGCGGCCGTGAGTTCCTCCCCGTTCATTTTGAAAGCGAGCAGCACATCCTCCTTGGCCTTGGTGAGCGGCATGCTGCGCGCGTAATGAATTTCCCCCGCAGGGCCTGGCGGCTCCTTGATCTCGCCCGCGTCAGCACCCTCGAAGATCACTTCGCAGGCGGAATCTTGGATGCCGGCACGCCGCAGCACATCGGCGAGACGCACCCCGGTCCACTTGGCGTTGCCCACCGCTCCACGCTCCCATTGCGCGCCTTTGGCCTGCGGCGTGAGGAAAGCCCGCCCGTTGCCCGCGCATTCCAGGGTCACAGGAAGAGTGTGCGTCTCCATCCCCTTCAGCTCATCATAGGTCAGCTCAAGCGGTGTCTCGACCTCGCCCTCAATCTTCAACCGCCACCTCCTCACGTCGATGTCGGGGACCGCAAAGTGGCTGCGCACAAAAAAGCGCTCCACCGGCGTGATGAACCCATCCAGCGAGCCGAAGGGCATTTCCAGATTCAATGGCTCCCTCTCACGCAGGATCATGCCTGCCTGCGATGCATTGGCGGTTTTCATGGCTTCAGCGTGTGGCAAAGCGTTCCATCGCGTAAAGCGCTGCGATCAGCACCAGCGCGAAGATGGGGATGAACACGCCGCGTGGCATGCGCAGGAGGTCGGGCAGCATGACTTGGCCTTTGACACCCCAGGTTTCGACCGTGCGCTTCAGCCACGCGGACATCGCGGCAAACAGGTAAGACCCGGCGATCAGACCAGCCATGCCAAACAGCGCGTCCCAGCTTCCCTGCCCCAGCGCCACCGCCCCAGTGCCCGGGCAGTAGGCCATGAGCGCGAAGCCAATGCCGAAGAGCGTGCCACCGATGATCTGTGCCCCGACCTTGGTCGGTTGAACGTGCAGATTGGCTTTCGCGAAATGATGCAGGGTGAAAACACCCGCCATGCCCACCACGATGGCCGTCATCATGACCTTGGCGACGGTGAAGTCCTGCAGGAGCAGTTGGCCGACCAGGACATGGTATTTCCCCACGCCCCCTTTCTGCAGGAGGAAGCCGAAGGCCAATCCGAACAGGGCCGCAACGACGAGCGCGGGGAGCGCGGCCTCGGGCGATGTGGCCCCTTCCCTGGGTTTCGTAATGGTTGTGTCTGGATTACTCATCGTTTTTCTCACAGGTTGAAGAGGGGCATGGCCACGGCGATGCCGCCTATAAACAGACAGATCACGGCGATCCATGAGGCGACATTGAGTTGGAGCGTTCCGCTGATGCCGTGGCCGCTGGTGCAGCCACCGGCCAGGCGCGCGCCTACCGCCATGAGGAAGCCGCCTGCAAATGTGACGAACGCGCGCAGCGCTATGCTGTCGCCGAAGCGCGCCACCCACATGGCCGGTAGCCATTCGCTGACGAACTCGCCGCCGGTAACCGCCGCAATCGCGCCACCGAAGACGATTGAAACGACAAAGACAAACTCCCAGCCCACGCGCGGCGGGTTGTCCTTGAAATAGACCAGTTTGCCTGTACGGGCTGGTGCTACGAACTTGCCCAGCAAGCCCGCGACCTGCGCGTAGAACGACGAGGCGCCGATGGGCTTGTCCGAGAAATAAAAGGTCAGCCAGGAAAGCACGCCAATACCCGCACCGATCAGATAGGGAGACCAGGCGGGCCCGGGGTAGGACAGCGCATCAACACCGGGCGGGACCGCGACCGCCAAATCCGGCGTGCCCAGGGCCACTACGATCATCGCCAACGACATTCGTGTCATGCTGCGAACTCCTTTCCTGATCGTTCAACGATCCGTGTCGGAAGACTTCTTCTGCTCCTTCGGCTTCTCTACGTCGTATCCGGCGGCAAGCCACGCCTTCCAGCTACCCGGCACGTTGTGGACCTCGGTGAATCCGTTCCGCCGGAGCAGGCTGGCCGCGAGACTGGCGCGATAGCCGCTGTCGCAGTAAACGACCACCGGCATACTCTTGTCCAGCCGCTCGGACTTCTCTTCCAGTTCGGGAAGAAAAATGTACGTCGCGCCCGGCACGTGCCCTTTCTGCCATTCGTCCGGCGAACGAACGTCCACCACCTGGATTTCCCCTGCCGGCAGGGCCGCGTTCAATTCCTGCACGGGCATCTGGTCCAGGCGGCTGATGGGCAGCGCCGCGTTTTCCCAGTGTTCCATACCGCCGAGCAGATAGCCGCCAAAGTTGGAGAATCCCACGCGGAGCAGTTGTCGTTGGACTTCCGACAGGTCGTCATCTTTCGACAAGACGAGGACAATGGGCTTCTTGGGATCGAGCATCCAGCCCGCCCAGATCGACAGCTCCGCACGCGGCCCGATGTTCAAAGCACCGGCAATGTGACCTCCGCCGAACGCCAGCATCTGCCGGTTATCCACAAGCTGAACCTCACCCTCAATCACCGCCGCAAACTCTTCGGGGGACAGCGGCGGGCACGAGGGCAGCCGGCCCAACACCTCGGGCCCCTCCGCATTGATCTTCTTCATTCGCGGGTAGTACACCGGCTCCGGCGGTACGGTGGACAAGACGAAGTCGATAAATGCGGCATCGTCGCTGAACTGGAGCGCCGGGTTGTTCCGCCGCTCGTACCCGATGGTGGAAGTCAGCCGGTCACTGATGTTTGCTCCGCAAGGGGAGCCTGAGCCGTGGGCGGCGTGTACCAGAACGGCATCGGGGAGTCCGAGGTAAAAGTCGTAGAGCGACTTGTACAACTGTTTCGCGAGG
>DNXB01000652.1 GCA_003506995.1 Verrucomicrobiales bacterium | reverse complement strand
CAGCATTTCCATTGTCACCTACAGCCCGCTTGGGGCCGGATTCCTCACCAGCAAGCATCGGCGCGGCGTTGAAAGCGGCTCACGCTTCGAGATCATTCCCGGTCATCAACAGGTGTATTTTCATGAGGCGGCCAGTCAGCGTCTCGCCCAGCTTGAAGCCGTCGCCAAACGCACCGGACACTCCCAGGCGCATTTGGCGCTCGCGTGGGCGCTGCATCAGCCGGGCATCGACATCGTTCTCATCGGCGGTCGTTCGCCAGCGCATCTCGATCAGGCGTTTGCAGCGCTTGAATTCGATGATCCCGCCATTCTTGCCGAACTCACCGCATGAAGCATCTGTTCATCCTCTTTGCCCTCTGCCCTTTGCTCTTCGCAGCCGAGCCGCTCGTGCTCATGCAGAACCTTGATGGCGATTTGTCCTTCACCGGCGACACACCAGCGGAGTCCAAAGCGAAACTTGAACAACTCGTCGCTGACATTGCCAAAGGCCCGGCGAAGTCGCTCATGTGGTCCATCGGCGCGGGTTCGGACATTCTTTACTACCAAACAAAAGTCGCCAGCACCTGGGGCTGGCGGGTGACGAAGTATCACGACGATCCCAAGTGGAAGGCACGCATCGAACGCTGCCGGAAAGCCACCGAGGCTGGTCTCGACGCGCCGCGCATCGCGGGCGAGCAGGCGAAAAAGCACGGCATGGCATTTTATCCGTCCTACCGCATGAATGACGCGCACTTTTGCAGCGACCCGCTGCATTACCCGCTCACCGGCAGGTTCTGGATGGAGCATCAGGACGCCAGCCTCGGAGCATCGCCTGTCCCACAATACGAAGGCTACAAGCACCTGCTGAACTACGCTCGTGATGAAGTCCGCGCCTATCGCCTCGCCATCATCTTCGAGGCCATGGACCGCTATGCCGATGTGATGGACGGCTTCGAGCTCGACTTCAATCGTTTCCAAATTTTCTTCCCGCCCGGCACCGCCGCGCAAAACGCGTCGCTCATGACGGAGCTGGTCGAAAAGGCCCGCCGACACCTCCAAAGCATCGCCATCGAGCAACAGCGCCCGATGAAGCTCATCGCCCGTGTGCCACCCACGCTTAAAAACTGCGCGTGGTCCGGCCTCGACATCCCGGAGTGGATGAAGCGCCGCCTGCTCGACGCCATCATCCCGGCGCAGGTGATGACCTTGTCCCACGACATGCCGATAGATGAATTCGTGCGCCTTGCCAAACCGGCGGGCTGCGAGGTCATCGGCTCGTTGTATGGACGCTCCGGCTACATCTGGCCGTTTTCGCCGCAGCATGACGCCGCTGCCTATTCCGCCGAAGTTTCGCGCACACCCACCGCAGCGCAGTTTCTCGGCGCGGCNNACAGCAAGGCACGCGGCGTTACCTCGTCACGCAGCCCTACTTTCATGACAGCGACGACACCTACGAGAATCGCAAACAGCTCCCTGTCTCGCTGAAAACCGGCGAGCCATCTTCTCTGCGCCTCCTCATCGGCGAAGATGCCTCCAAAGCCACCGCATGGCTTCGTCTCG
Source organism: Verrucomicrobiales bacterium (assembly GCA_003506995.1). Lineage (GTDB taxonomy): Bacteria > Verrucomicrobiota > Verrucomicrobiia > Verrucomicrobiales > Verrucomicrobiaceae > Prosthecobacter. The sequence continues at coordinate 2,054 of DNXB01000652.1, read as the reverse complement.
GCCTGCATGGTGCCAATCAATCCTACGCGGATGTGGCGCTGACCATCCGACTCAATGGCCATCCCCTTCACGAAGGCTCCGCTGCGAAAAACATTATCGTCACCACCGGCAAACGCCACGGCATCGCCTCCTGCCCCGCCACGGAGGCTTACGCACAGTGGCTTGTGCCGCGGGAGCATCTCAAGCATGGCTGGAATGATCTCACCGTCACCCTGACGGCATCCCCGAAGCCTTTGCAGATCGTTGAAACTGAAATCACACTCGCCCAGCCATGAACAGCATCAAACTCCTCGCCGACTATGAGAACGACGGCGTTGTACTCGTCCCGCAGTTCCTCAGCGCCGATGAGGTCGCCTCCGTGCGTGCCGAACTAGACCGCTACATTCGCGATGATCTCGCCGCGCAGCCACTCGATGCGCGCACCTTCGAGAAGGATGAGAAGACCGTGCGCAATCTCTGGCGCTTGGAGAAATACAACCCGTGGTTTCTCGCGCTTGGCGAGCGCGAGGACATCAAAGCGCTCATCGCCCCGCTCGTGCATGGCGAGCCGGTGCTTGTCGGCGTCGAGACCTTCAACAAACCGGCCCGCATCGGCTCGGGCGTTCCGTATCATCAGGACAACGCCTACTTCTGCCAGACCCCGCCGGACATGCTCACCGTGTGGATTGCCATCGATGCCGTGACGCAGGCCAATGGCCCCGTTTTCTTCGTCAAGGGCTCCCACAAAGGTGGAATGCAGCCCACGAAGCCCAGTGGCGTGCGTGGCAACAGCATTGGCATGGCCAAGCCATCCAACGTGCCGCTCAGCGAGCAATTTTGCGGCCTGCTGGAGCCCGGAGATGCCACCATCCATCAGTGCGAGACCATTCATCACTCCGCGCCGAACACGACCGATCATTCACGCCTTGGATTGCTGCTCGTTTATCGCGGCAGCCACACGCAGACCGACCCGCAGCTCAAACAAGCCTACGCCGCCGCCGTGGCCGCCACACCACCCGCATGAAACGCCTTCACGTCATTGCCCTCGCGTTGCAAAACGTGACCGCCGCCTGATCGAGCCGCGCGTCGGCTTCGTCGCGCTGCACGCCCTGCTTGATGCCAAAAACTGCGCCTTTGAGGGCCTCGACATTAAAGTCACTGGCACCGCCACCTGGACGAACTGCCTCATCAACGGCCAGCCTGTGCGCGCCTGTACTCCAACCGTTGGCGCTGATGTGAGGGGACTCCAGAAGCTTGGGTAAAAGTGAGTGTTGCTCAGAAGTGGTCATGCTCATGGCCGGGGCCAGGCGTCTCATCCTGGTTCACCCGAGAGACCAGTGTGAGTTGCTTGTTGGCGGGCGTTGAACTGGGACGCTTCTCCAATTCTCACCGTTCCCACGTTTCTTTCGACCGTGAATAATCACCTGGCACTCGTCCTTCTTGCACTCCTTTCGCCGTTGCTGGCGCAGGAAACTTATCCGCCCATGCATCGGCTGACCTGGGAAGAGTATGCGGGCACCCTGGCGCACTGGCGGAAGGCGTATCCGAAGGTCGCGGTACTCGAATCACGCGGGATGAGCGGACAAAACATGCCGGTGTATTTGCTGAAGATCACCGATCCGACGGTGAAGAATACGGACAAGCAGGTCTGTCTCGTCACCACGCTGCACAGCGGACCGGAGCGCACGGGCACGACTGGAGCGATGGCTTTCGCCGAATGGTTGCTCAGCGATGATCCGCTGGCGGTTGAGACGCGGAAAAATCAAATCGTGCTCATCATGCCGTGCGTGAATCCACTGGCGATGTTTTACACGGATCGCTTCCGCAATGAGCACGGCGTTGATCCATACACCGGCACGGGACGAATCGGGAAACTGTGGGATGTGAAGTCTTTGACGATCAACAAGCCGGAACAGGCACCGGAGCTGGCCGCAGTGCTCTCGGTGATCGACGAATACCAGCCGGAGGTGCATGCGGACCTGCATGGCACCGGTTTGCAGGAGTATGCGCCGGATCAGCTCGGCTCGCGCCGCATGTATCAGGGCCAAATCATGACGGAGGTGACAGGAGGGGCG
>DNXB01000178.1 GCA_003506995.1 Verrucomicrobiales bacterium | reverse complement strand
GCCGCAAGTGCAACCAGACCTGCACTCATTGCCATGTCGATGCGGGGCCGCAACGCACGGAGATGATGGATGAGGAAACGGCGCGCAAGGTCGGCGCATGGATCACCGAGCACCGGCCTGCCATCGTGGACATCACGGGCGGCGCGCCGGAGCTGAGCGAGCACTTCCGCTATTTCGTGGAAACGGCACGGTCCGTCGCCGCGCATGTGATTGACCGCAACAACCTCACGATCATCGANNCACGCCTATCTGCCGGAGTTTCTCGCGCAGCACGAGGTCGAGGTCGTGGCATCATTGCCGTGCTACTTGGAGGAGAATGTGGACGCGCAGCGCGGCGATGGCGTCTTTGAGAAAAGCCTCAGCGCCCTGCGCAAGCTCAACGCTGTCGGTTACGGTACCAAACTGCCGCTGACGCTGGTTTACAATCCCATCGGCCCGAAACTGCCGCCGGATCAGGCGGAACTGGAGGCGGACTACAAGCACGAGCTAAAGCAGCGTTACGGAATCGTCTTCACGCGTTTGTTCACGATCACGAACCAGCCCATCGCCCGTTTCGCCGCTGATCTGCGGGCGCATGGCCGGTGGGATGCCTATCTCGATCTCCTCGCGAACAGTTTTAATCCCGCCACGGTCGCGAGCCTGATGTGCCGCAGCACGATCAACATCGGCTGGCGCGGCGAGGTCTTTGANNGACTGCGACTTCAATCAGATGCTCGGCATGCAGCTCCGCAACGGCAAGGATCTCTATCTATGGGACGTGACACCGCAGAGCCTCGGCGGGCATCCCATCCGCACGGGCAATCATTGCCTCGCCTGCACGGCGGGCGCGGGGAGCAGTTGTGGCGGGGCGCTGGATGCCTCAGCTTCCTAACGTATTGATTCGCATGACCCATCTCACCGCCATCCTCGCCAGCATCCTCACTGCCATCGGCGTGTCAGATGACTGGCACAGCCTGAGCTTCCGCAGCATCCCGCCCATTCAGTCAAAGGTGCAGAAGGACAAGATCACGCTCAAAGTGGACGCCTCTGCCGGTGGCCTCGTGCGCCGCCTGCCAGCAGGCACTCGTGTGAAGAGGTTCATCGTCACTGGCAGTGTCACCGGCCAGTTGAAGGTGGATGAAAAACGTCTGTGGGAGAAAGGCAACGAGGATGCCTACCTGCGCGTGGGCCTCATCGCCGAGGGCGGGCACCCGCTCACCATGCTGGAACGCCTCGTTGCTCCAGCGTGGATTTGCACCCTGGATGACGTGCTCTGCGCGGATGGGCGTGCGCCTTCAGCCATCCGCAATCACCTGCTGGTGCCACACGCCGCCTGGATCGGCAAACAACGCGCGAATCCGAACATGAAGCAGCTCGTCGATCACATGGTCGCCACGCCCGGCGCGGACGGGCGCTTCACCATGACCGTGAATCTTCCGCAGTCCATGAATGTGCTCGGCCTCTGGCTCATGGCAGACGGAGATGACAGCGGCTCCAAGTTTGAAGTGGTCATTGATTCGATCCAACTGGAGTCGCCATGAACCTCGCGGATCTGAAGCCCTACTTTGCCTTCGGACTGCTGGCCTTGCTGCTGCTGTGGGAGATGGCGTCGCCCTTTCTCGTCTTTCCCAAAGGCCGGGCACGGCTGGTGCATGGCCTGCGCAATGTGCTGCTCGGCGTGGGCAATGGCTTGTTCACCGCGTTTGCGTTTGCTGGTCTCTGGTGGTTCTCGGCGGAGACCTCGGCAAAGCACGGCATCGGCCTGCTGCACTGGCTTTCGTGGTCTGCGGTGACGGAGGGCATCCTCGCCGTGCTCCTGCTCGATCTGTGGACTTACGTCTGGCATCGGTTGAATCATCACCTGCCGTTCCTGTGGCGTTTTCATCGTGTCCATCACTCCGACCCGCACATGGATGTCACCACGGCGAACCGCTTTCACATCGGCGAGATCGTGCTCTCCTCCGTGCTGCGCATCCCGTTGATTTTTCTGCTCGGCATCCAGATCGAACAGCTCGCCCTCTACGAGGCGCTCATGTTTGCCGTGGTGCAGTTTCATCACGCCAATATCAGCCTCGGCAGTCGAGGCGACCGCGTGCTGAGCTGGTTCATCGTCACGCCTTTCATGCACAAGGTGCATCACTCGCGCTGGCAGCCGGAGACAGACTCCAATTACGCCTCGCTCCTGTCCGTGTGGGATCGCGTTTTTCGCAGCTTCCGACACAGCAAAGATCCCGCGAGTCTGCGCCTGGGTTTGGATGAGTTCAGTGATGCACGCAGCCAGACGCTCGCCGGGATGCTGACCACACCGCTGGCATCGAAGCCCCGCCCGCACGACAGCCCGTGAACAAGACTTCCAAGCTGACCCTCCGCATCATGGTCGTGCTCGCCTTGGTGGTGGCAGTNNTTCGGCGTGGTTTATGGCACAGGCATCGTTTCCATCGCCTCCACGTTGGGTGCGGCGCTGGCATTTCTCGTCGGACGCTTCCTGGCCCGCGACGCCATCGCCGCGCGCATGGCGGGGAATCCGGCCTTCGCCGCGCTGGACCGCGCCCTCACCGACGACGGCTGGAAGGTCGTGGCGCTGGCGCGCCTCTCGCCAGTGTTTCCCTACACGCTGCTGAACTACGCCTTTGGTCTCACGAAGGTGCGCTTCACTCATTACGTCCTCGTGTCGTGGATCGCCATGCTGCCCGGCACGGTGCTCTACGTCTATCTCGGCTCTCTGGCCCGCGTGGGTGGCAGAGGCTCGGAAAAGACGCCCGCAGAGTGGGCCATGTATGCCGTGGGACTTCTGGCCACCGTGCTTGTCACCGTCATCATCACGCGCATGACACGTCGGGCCATCCGCGAGGCTGGCCTGGCCCGTGAATCTGCGGAACACACACCGCCGACCTCCTGAATCTCATGCCGCACGACGCGCTCATCGTTTTCACCCGACTGCCACAGCCCGGCAAGGCCAAGACGAGGCTCATCCCCATGCTCGGAGCGGAAGGCGCGGCGGATTTGCAGCGGCGCATGACCTTGCAGACCGTGGGTCGAGCCTGGGCCGCTTGCGCTAGCCTGCCTGACACCCACCTCATCATCGCGCATGAAGGCGGCACGACGCGTGAGATGCGCGGCTGGCTCGGGCCGCTTTGCTTTCAAAAACAGGCGCAGGATGATCTCGGTGCCCGCTTGATTCATGCGATGAGGATGGCTCATGCGCAGGGCGCTCAGAAGATCGTCATCATCGGCACCGATTGCCCCGATCTCACCGAGGAGCACCTGTCCGCCGCTTTTGCGATGCTCGATGAATCCGATGTTGTGCTCGGTCCCGCGCACGACGGTGGCTATTACCTCATCGGCATGAGGGAGCCGCAACCGAGCTTGTTTGAAGCCATTCCCTGGAGCACGGCAGAAGTCTTCGTGGTCACTCAGCAACGTGCCAGCGAAGCCGGGTTGAGCCTCAGCACCATGCCAAGACTCGCGGACGTGGACGAGCCTGCG
>DNXB01000472.1:3550-5987 GCA_003506995.1 Verrucomicrobiales bacterium | reverse complement strand
CGGCACGGGCGGCACGATCACCGGCTGCGTCGAAGTCATCAGGCCGCGCAAGCCCAGCTTCCAGGCCATCGCTGTCGAGCCCGAGGCATCCCCCGTCATCAATCAGACCCTCGCCGGTCAGCCTGTGCAGCCAGGTCCGCACAAAATCCAGGGCACTGGCGCTGGTTTCGTTCCCGCCAACCTGCATTTGAAGGACAACGCCGGACATCCGCAGATCACCGAGTGCATCAAGGTCAGCAATGACGATGCCTTCGCCATGGCACGTCGTCTTGCCAAGGAGGAGGGCATCCTCGTCGGCATCAGCACGGGTGCTAACGTGGTCGCCGCCATTGAGATCGCCAAACGTCCTGAGAACGCCGGCAAGCTCATCGTCACCGTCGCCTGCTCCACTGGTGAGCGCTATCTCTCCACCGCGCTGGCCGACGAGGCTCGCGCCAAAGTGGGGGCGTGAGCTTCGCAATGACGAAATCCGAATGTCGAATGACGAATGCTTGAGCGCATCATGAGCTTCCTCATCGGTATTTGTCATTCGAGCTTCGGCATTCATTCGTCATTCTGATTTCGTCATTCGTCATTCTTTGAGCCTGCCGCTCATTTCACCTCACACCATCCCCTCATGTCCCAACTCGACTCCATCTCCCAAGAACTCCCCGCCACCGGCATGGAAAAGTTCATGGAGGACAACTTCCGCAAGCTCGTCTGGCTGTTCGCCTTCGTGGTGATCGCCATCATCGCCTACGGCTTCATCCGCCATCAAGGCACCCTCAAGGCCAACGAGGCCGCCGAGGCGTTCACGAGCGCGAAGACCGTCGAGGACTGCGATCTCGTGATCTCACGTTACGCAGGCACCCACGCCGCCGCCAACGCGCTGCTGCTGAAGGCCGACCTGCTTTGGGATCAAAACAAAAAAAGCTCCGCCGTCGATGCGCTGAAGGAATTCACCAGCAAGCAGACTTCACATCTCTTGTTCGTTCACACGCTGCTCGGCCTCGGCACCAAGCTCGACTCCATGGGCGACCGCAAGGAGGCGCAGGCCATCTTTGAGCGCATCGTGAACGAGTTCGCCTCCAGCGAGGCCGCTCCGCTCGCCCAGGTTCGCCTTGGCGATCTGCTCTGGGCCGAAGGCAAGCAGGACGAGGCTAAAAAGGCTTATGAAGAACTTGCCGTGAAGTTCCCCGACATGGCCGAGTTCCAGAGCTTGAGCCAGGAACGTCTCGGCTGGATCGCCGCCTCGCTCCCCACCAAGGAAGTTGATCCACCGCCGGCTCCGAAGGTGGAGGTCAAGCCTGTCCCCCCTGTTGGTGCCGCCATTCCGAAGCTCAACCTGAATGCTGCTCCAGGCGGCCTCACTCCCACCATCACGCCTCCTGGCACTCCTGCGGCCACGACACCCGCAGTGCCTGCCGTCCCCGCGCCTCAGCCTGCAACACCGTCCCCAACGACTCCAGCACCAAGTGCTCCTCCAGCCGCAGCGACTCCAGCACCCAGCACTCCTCCTGCGACACCTGCGCCTGCCGCCGCAACTCCTTCGGCTGCTCCCGCTCCGACGACGCCTCCTGAGCCGAAGCCCTGATTTTGTAGGCTGGGTGTGGCGACAGCCCGCCCGGCTTTTGTGCGTTCGCTAGGCCAGCGCACGCCCAAACAGACGACCGGGCTGTCGCCACAGTCGTCCTACTTCAGATCACAACCACTCGGCAATCGCCGCGATGACTTCCTGGCGTTGCGCTTCGTTCAGCTCGCCGTAGATCGGGATGCTCAGCACCTCGCCCGCCACGCGATGCGAGACATCGCAGCCGCTGAGTGAGCTTGCGGGCAGATTCGCAAAGCACTGCTGCTGGTCGAGCGTGACGGGGTAGTAGATGTCGCAGCCGATCTTCTTTGCCACGAGATGGTCACGCAGGGCGTCGCGTTTGCCGTCGAGCACACGCAGCGTGAACTGGTTCCAGATGTGATCGTTGTGCGCGTAACCGACAGGAAGCACGATCTTCGCGTTCTGCGCGGCCAGCCAGGTGTCCTGCGTGCTCACGCATTTGCAGTGCGCGGGATCAGCCTGCATCACGCCAGGCAGTTTGGACAGTTCCGCGATGTAGTGCGCCGCGTTGCGCTGCCGGTCGGCGGTGTATTGTGCATAGCGCTTCACTTTCACGCTCAGCAGGGCGCATTGCAGCGTGTCCATGCGGAAATTCGCGCCGACGTGGTGATGGTAGTACTTCGGCTTGCCGCCATGCACGCGCAGCACACGGGCGTACTCGGCCAGCGCGTCGTCATTCGTCACCAGCATGCCGCCGTCACCGAATCCGCCGAGGTTCTTGCTCGGGAAGAAGCTGTAGATGCCGAAATCGCCCATCGTGCCGCTGTCGCGGCCCTTGTACTTCGCACCGATCGACTGCGCCGCGTCTTCGACCACCTTGAGGCCGTGTTCCTTTGCCAAAGCGAG
>DNXB01000472.1:0-3485 GCA_003506995.1 Verrucomicrobiales bacterium | reverse complement strand
GTGAACGCGGGGCACAGCACCTCGTCACCCGGTTTGATGTCCAGCGCCATGAGCGCCAGCAGCAGCGCGTCCGTGCCTGAGGAAACCGACAGCGCGTGCTTCACGCCGACCATGGCCGCGATCTCCGCCTCAAACGTCTCCAGCTCCGGCCCCATGATGAACCGGCCATGTTTTAGCACCTGCGTGAAGGCGGCCTGGAGTTCGGATTCGAGCGGGTGGTTCTGGGCGTTGACGTCGAGGAGGGGGACCATGGTGAATGCCGAATGAATGAATGACGAATGTCGAATGTGCCAGCGATTCCTCGCGTCGGGCGGTTCTCACGCGCTTTTGCAAGAATCACGGCGTTGGCGACAAGAATGCCGCAGTAAAGTTTCACGACATGGCGGCCCAACTGCTTTGTCTGCTGTCATGGCAAAATTTTCGTGGCTAGGTTTCATCGTGCTGCTGTCCGTTGTGCCAGCAGGCGCGGATGAATGGTGGACCTGGGTCTGGCTGGAGGCCTGGCGGCAGGAGAAAACCAGCGCGGGCCTGTTTCTGGCCGGTCGTCATGACACTCAGGACGGCTCGGTCGTTCAGCTCGTCAGCCCACGCGTTAAACGCGAGCTGCTGCCGTGGCTGGATGGCGGCCTTGGGTTGTCGTTGTTGCAAATCGAGGATGTTGAAAGCGGCACACGTTATCTTCAAGGCCGCCCGGAGCTGGAGCTGAACCCGCACTGCAATCTCACGCCGAGTTTGCGCCTGGACTGGCGCAATCGCATGGAGTGGCGCTGGAATGAAGACGCCGCTCTCACCACGAGCCGCCTGCGACATCGCTGGCAGCTCGGCTGGACGTTGCCAGAGGCTATCGGACCGTTCACCCGCGTCTTTGCCAGCAACGAATGGCTCTTCGACCTGCATCGCAGCCAGTGGGGCGAGAACCGCGTCGTACCGGTCGGACTGAGCTTCAAAACTGGCAAACACACCGACCTGGATCTCTTTTATATGATCGTTTCAACCCGCACGCCTGCCGAATGGCGGCACGAGTCCGTCATCGGCACTTATCTGCGCGTGCGATTTTGAGACGGATCACATCCGCTCCGTCGTCTGGATGCCCAGCAGGCCCAAGCCGGTCTTCAGAACACGGCTGGTGGCCTCGCAGAGCGTGAGACGCGTGTTGCGCACAGCGCCTTCGGCACGCAGCACGTTGCAGGCTTCGTAGAAGCTGTGGTAGGAGTCGGCGAGCTCGTAGAGGTAGCTGGCGAGCAGGTTCGGGCGGAAGTCGATCAGCACGTCGTGCGTGATTTCGGCGAGCTGGGCCAGCTTGAGTGCCAGGGCGCGCTCGGCGGACTCCGTGATCGTCAAATCAGGCGTGAGCGTGACCTCGCCATCCAGCTTGCGGAAGATGCTCTTGGTGCGGACGTAGGCGTTGAGCAGGTAAGGTGCGGTGTTGCCCTGCAACGCGAGCATCTTGTCCCAACTGAACTTGTAATCAGTCATACGGTGCTGGCTCAGCTCGGCGTATTTCACGGCTCCGGTGCCGATGACATCAGCGATCTGTGCTTTTTCCTCATCGGAAAGCCCTTCACGCTCGGCGACGACGGCGGCGGCGCGTTCGATGGCCTCGTCGAGCACTTCGAGCAGGCCCACGCTCTCGCCGGAGCGGGTTTTGAACATCTTGCCGTCCTGGCCGAGGATGCTGCCAAAGGCGACGTGCTGCATGCGCGTGGTCTGGCCGCGCTTTTTGGCCACCTGGAAAAGCTGACGGAAGTGCAGCTCCTGCGGCGCGCCGACGACATACCAGATTTCATCGGCCTTCCACTCGTCGATGCGGTGATCAATCGTCGCGAGATCAGTGGTGGCATACAAGAATCCGCCGTCGCTCTTGCGGATGAGGCAGGGCTTGTCCGCAAGCTCCGGTACGTCGCGGAAGAACACGCAGGTGGCGCCCTCGCTGATCTCGGCGATGCCGCTGGTGAGCAGATGCTCGACGAGCGGCGCGAGCTTGTCGTTGTAGGCGCTCTCGCCGAGGTAGTGGTCGAAGTGGATGTCGAGCTTGCCGTAGATCTGGCGCAACTGCTCCAGCGACAGCGCCACGCAGCGCGTCCAGATCTCCATGTTCGCGGAATCACCCTGCTGGAGCTTCACCAGTTCGGTGCGGCAGGTGGTCAGCACGGCCTCGTCGGCCTTCGTCTGCGCGTTCACCGCCTTGTAAACGCGCACGAGTTCCTGGATCGGGTCTTTGTCGAGTGCCTCATGATTGAGGATGGTCTTCCAGCCGTGCAGAATCATGCCAAACTGCGTGCCCCAGTCGCCGATGTGGTTGTCGGTGATGACCTGGTGGCCCACGAAGCGGGCGATGCGTGCCAGCGAGTCGCCGATGAAGGTGCTGCGGATGTGGCCGACATGCATCGGCTTGGCGATGTTCGGCGCGGAGAAGTCCACGACGATGGTCTTGGCTTTTTCGACCTGCGGCACGCCGACATGGTCGTCTTTGACGATCACGGCAAGCCGTTGCGCCAGCGCGGCGGCGCTGAGCGTGAAATTGAGGAAGCCGGGGCCGTCCACGGTGATTTTCTCACACAGACCATCCACCTGAAGCGCCGCCTTGATCTGCTCGGCCAGCGCACGGGGATTCGTCTTGAGCTGCTTCGCCAGCGTCATCGCCGCATTGCTCTGGTAGTCGCCGTAGCGCGTGTCGGAAGCGATGACGACGGAGACGGCAAAACCTTCCGGAAGCTGGATGCCGGCGGCGGTGAAGGCGGCTTGGAGGCGGGACGTGAGCAGGGCGCGAAACATGGGCGGGCACTTTTAATGACGAATGACGAATGTCGAATGCGGAATTGCAGGAGAGCGGATGCCCTCATCCGCAATCAAGGGGCGGCGGACGGGGGCGTCCGAGCTCCGGTGTCGCGCACCTCGTCGGCGCTGGTCAGCGTGTGGGTGCTGCCGTCGGGGAATCGGAGGATGAGGTGGCCTTCTTCATTCAAATCGAGCACGCGGCCAAAAACTTCGCCTTGAGGGGCTTGGGCGCGGATTTGGCGACCGAGGAGCCAGCTTCGTGTCCGCACTTCGGCGATGGCGGAACTGAAGTCGTGGTCGAGATGCTGAAATTCCTCGTGCAGAGCGGCCAGGAGGCGGCTGGCGAGGGAATTGCGGTCCAGCTCGCCGAGGGGCGTGGTTTGCAGCTCGTTGAGCAGCGAGGTGGCGACGATTCCAGGGGCGAACTCGCGTGAATTGACGTTCAAACCGATGCCGAGCACGAGAACCATGCCCGAGCGTGTTGAAACAGTCTCCGCCAGCAGGCCGCTGACTTTGCGGTCGCTCAGGTAGATGTCATTGGGCCACTTGATGCGCGGTTGCAGCGGCAGTTCGGCTTCGATGGCCTTGCAGAGGGCCAGCGCGGCCAGCGTGGTGATGCGCGGCCATTGCTCGAATAGTGCCTCAGGGCGAAGCAGCAGCGAAAACATGAGGTCTTTGCCACGCGGGGCGATCCAGCGGTTCTCACG
>DNXB01000447.1 GCA_003506995.1 Verrucomicrobiales bacterium | reverse complement strand
TGCAAGCGCTGCTGTGAAAACTTGCGCCATGTTGATTGACGGCCTGAACAGAGATGCTGGCGCGTATCTTGGCGATTGACAATCCTTCCCGTGCTCACGAAAGCCTCTATGTTGAAGCCGTGAAACCTTTCGTAAACATATGAGAGCGTGGTTGTTTCAGCTTCAAGGCGCCCTTCACGGACTTTTCGTGAGCCTCTGGCATTTGGTGAGTTTCTCCTTCAGTCGGCGCTCACGCTGGCGCTCGGGGCGCATGTGGGGGGTGGCACAGGATCCGTTTGTGGAGGAGCGAATCGCGCTCTCCGCGTTTTTGCCTGAGCCCTTCGTGATCACGGTCGGGCCGCTGAAATCCACCCCCCACAACGCCTCGGAGTATGAGCTGGTCTGCCTGGCCGCGTTGGTCAAGGCATTGCGGGCGGAGCAGGTTTTCGAGATCGGCACTTACGATGGCCGTTCTTCCCGTGCCATGGCGATGAGTCTTCCTGCTTCCGGTCGCTTGCTCACCTTGAATCTTCCTCCGGGCGAGGACCGCAACGCGGCAGGGATTCAGAATGTGGATTCCTTGCTCAACACCAAGGTGGGGAGCGGCTTTCGCTTTGTCGGCACGCCCGAGGCGGAGCGGATCAAGCAGCTCTTTGGCGATTCCGCCACCTTCGATTTTACCCCTTTTGAAGGCCAGATGGATTTGGTGTTTATCGATGGCTCGCACGAGTTCGACTATGTCAGGAAGGATACGGAATCGGCGCTTCGCCTGCTCAAACCTTCCGGTGGCTGGATCGTGTGGCACGATGCTCCGCTCTACGGGGTTGCACCCTATCTGAAACAGCAGATGAGAGGTGGGCAGTGGCCGGTCAGGTTGATCGAAGGTACCACGCTTGCGGTGATGCCGGTGGCTGAGGGCCGTCCGGCTCCGTGGCCGAATCTCCCGCTTCTCCAACTCTGAGGATTTGGAACCTCGCCATTTCATGAAGACCGCTTTCTGCACCCTCTGCGAGGGCGATTATCACCACGGGGCCGCCGCCTTGCTCAACTCCCTGGTTACTAGTGGTTTTGACGGTGTTTATGTCATTGGCTGGCGTGGTCTGCCACCTCCCTGGGCGGCTGGCTTGCCGCGTGATGAATCCGGGGGCTTGACTGTCGGCGGAGTGCGAGTGCTGTTGGAGGAGATGCGCACCCCGTGGTCGCTCGCGCATGTGAAACCGCATTTCATGCTCGACATCTTGGAGCGGCTTGTCCCTGAGGCGGATGCCGTGTGTTACGCGGACCCGGACATTGTGATGGAGGCACCCTGGTCGTTTTTTGAGAGCTGGTTGGCGCGTGGCGTGGCGCTCTGTGAGGATTGCTGTTTCCCAAATCTTTCAAGCCACCATTACCTGCGCCAATGCTGGCGGGAGTTTGCGCGTGAAAATCTGGGTCTCGGCGTGGATGCCGCCATGGACCGTGATTTTAACTCCGGGTTCGCTGGCGCGCGGCGTGAGGATATGGCCTTTCTGCGGACCTGGCGTGATGCCTTGGATCAAATGGAAAAAGCTGGCGTCCCAATGGCGGGGCTCAAGCCGGGGTCGCGTTTTGCTCCCTTCTTCGGCACTGACCAGGATGCGCTGAACATTGCTGCGATGACACACAGCAGCCTATTATCCACTCTGGGACCTGAGGGCATGGGATTCTCCGGGGGAATGACCGCCATGTGGCATGCCGTGGAGCCTCCCAAGCCCTGGTGCCGTTGCTTTGTCTGGGATCTGCTGGGCACCGGTCGGCCGGTGCCCCAGTCCCACCGCCAGTTCTGGCGGCATGCGGGCGGCCCGGTCCGGTCTTGGAGTCCGGTTCAACTGGCATGGAAACGCCTGGACTTGCGGCTGGCAGTGCTGTTGAGCCGGTTTTATCATTCTGCTTGATCACCCATTCATGACTGATCGTCTGCTGATGCTGCTCCGCAAGCTTCCACGTCGTATCCAGACCTCGTTGTATCATCGGTTCTTGGCAAATCACCAATCTTGGTATGCAGCAAAATTCAACGCGGCTCGACTGAGTTATGAGCCGTCAGTGGTCATGCAGCTCTCTCCGGCAGACGGGTTTCACGGGGAGATCGCACTCTTTGGGCTGTATGAGGAGGAGCTTACCAAGCTCCTGCATGGAATCGCCAAAGACAGGGGCGGACTCCTCTTGGATGTGGGGGCGAATTATGGCTATTTCTCGCTCTTGTGGTGTGGTGCCCGTTGTGAGAATCAAGCCGCCGCCATCGAGGCATCACCCGCCAATGCCGGGCCTTTGCGCCACAATGTGACGCTCAATCGTTTGGAGGAACGGATTTCAGTTCGTGAGTGGGCCGCCTCAAACTACGAAGGGTGTGTGACTTTCAACCTTGGGAGTCATGAGGAGACTGGCTGGGGAGGCATCGCCACTTCTGCATCCAATGTCGCGCCGCCGACTAATGCTGAGGCTGGGCAAAATTTGATGGTGACGGTTCCGTGCCATCGGCTGGATGCCGCTTTTCCTGAACAAGAGATTGCAGTGTTGAAAATTGATTGTGAAGGCGCGGATGCCTGGGTGATTGAAGGGGCTGCAGAATTGCTGGCTGGGAAGCGCGTCCGTCATGTGTTCTTTGAAGAAAATCTTTACCGGCAGTCCCAGCTCGGCATCCAGCCCAGCACAGCGCTCCGAATGCTGGAGCGATATGGTTACCAATGGGAGTCGCTGGGGGATGAGCCTGGCATCCAAAACTTCCATGCCTGGTTCTGATCCCCCAGTCTGACTGGGGGATCTACTGAACGCTTTTTGAAAGTTGCCTGCCTGATCCAGGATCAGTTGCCAAATTCTCACCCGACCCCACTTTAACACGCATGGCTTTCGCATCGACACCCCGACATGTGCCTTCGCCGGTTGACGCGCGGAGCCGCTACGCCTTCACCGTGGCGGATTACCATCAGCTCGTCGAGGCCGGTCATTTCACGCGGGCGGACCGCATTGAGCTCATCCACGGAGAACTGACCATCATGCCACCCATCGGTCCCGAGCATTCTTATCATACCACGAGGATCACGAACTCGCTGCCAGCCGAGCTGCCCGCCGGGGTCTGGCTGCGCATGAACGAACCCATCACGATCGCGAACCATTCCGAGCCGCAACCAGACGCGGCCATCGTGCGTGCGAAAGCGGATGGTTATCGCAAGGCGCATCCAGGGCCGAAGGATGTGCTCCTGATCATTGAGGTGGCGGATTCCAGCGTGGAGTTTGACATGCAGGTGAAATCCAAGCTCTACGCGAAGGCCGGGATTGGCGAATACTGGGTGCTGGATGTGAAGGAGGCCGCCCTTCACGTCTTCACCGGCCCCTCGGCCAAGGGTTACAAGAGCATTGAGGTGCTCGACGCGGGAGACACCGTCCGCAGCCGCTCGGTGACCGGTTTGAAGATCGCCGTGAAGCAGTTGCTTGGGTGAGAGGATCTTGAATCGAATGTTTATCCACAGATTTCGCAGATCACTCAGATTAATCAGACGGGCTTTGATCTGTGAGCCGAGTTGCCGAGACCGACAAAGTCAAATCTGTGCAATCTGTGCAATCGGTGGATGAGTCTCTCTTCGGTGTTTTCTTTGCTTCCCTGAAAGTTGATGCGCATCGCTTACTTCCTCACGCATCCGATCCAGTATCAGTCGCCGATGATCCGGGCGCTGGTGGATGCTGGGCTGAATCTGAAGGTGGTGTATGGTCCGATGGCCTCGGAGTGGGCCGGGCATGATGCTGAGCTGGGCCGTGACCAGCCCTGGGACATTCCGCTGCTGGAGGGCTATGACTTCACCATTCTGGAGTCGCCGTTCTGGTTTGGCCCGGCGGGTTTTGTCTGCCTGCGGCGGCGGATCAAACGGCTGCTGGAGGACATGCGGCCAAGCGCAGTCTGGATTCATGGTTGGGGGGATGTGTTTTCGGTGGCGGCTTGGAACGCCGCCTGGCAGCTCGGCATTCCGGTGCTGCTGCGGGGTGAGTCGCATCTCAAGTGCCTCAAGGGTGGTCTGATTCGCCGTTGGTTCCACCGGCAGATTCTCACCCGATGCTTTGGCACGGTGTTCCGTTTTCTCGCCATCGGCTCGGCGAACCGTGCTTTTTATCGCAGCTACGGCGTGGCGGAGCACCGCATTGTGGATGTTCCTTACGCGGTGGACAACGAGCGCTTCTCCCACACCGACGAGGCATTGGAGCAGGAGGTTCGGCAATGGCGGGAGCGGCTGGGCATCGGGGCGGCGGACAAGGTCTTCGGTTTTTTTGGCAAGCTGAAGCAAGAGAAGCGTCCGGATCTGGCGCTGCGTGGTCTGGCGCTTGCGGTGGCGAATCTTCCGGCAGGACAGCGCCCCTGGTTGATTTTCGTGGGGGACGGCCCGCTGCGTGGACGCATCGAAAAACTGGCGGCGAAGCTTTATCCCGGACGCACCCGCTTTCTCGGCTTTCAAAACCAGTCACGCCTGCCAGCACTGTATCGTTTGACCGACCTGCTGCTGCTGCCCTCGGAGTTTGAGCCCTGGGGCCTGGTGGTGAACGAGGCCATGTGTGCCGGACGGGCGGCGGTGGTGAGTGATCGCGTCGGCTCGGCTGCCGATCTGGTGCAGGGCACCGGACGGGTGTTTCGCAGTGGCTCGGTCGAGGCGCTGGCGCAGGCATTGGCTGACTTGCTCAAGGATCAGTCCTTGCTGGGAGAGGCTGGCCGCCACGCCGCCCAGCGCATCCAAACGTGGTCCTTCGCTGAGGATGCCGCTGATTTGAAGAGTGCGCTGGCAGCATTGCCGGCCGTGGAGCGAACCCGGGACCAGGATGGTCCCGCTCTTTGCCTGACCACGCGGCAGGGTGTGGTGGCCGCCTATTTGGGGGTGCATCAGGTGTTTCAAATGGGGGCCGCCGCCGCCGAGGTGGGCAGGCTGGAGCATTTTTACTGCTCGCTCATCCGCATGCCGGGGCATTGGGGGGAGCTTCTGGCGCGCTGGCTGTTCATCCCGTCTGCCTTGCCGCTCGGGGCGGAGGTGCTGCCGCCTGAGCGCGTCACAGAGACGCCGCTGCCGCTCCTGGTCCAGCGCATCACGGAGCGCTGTGTGGCACCGCGCAAGGTCAACCCCTTGCTCACCAACCGCTGGTTTGCCCGCCAGGTGGCGCGGCGTTTGCCTGAACATCCCCAGGCTGGCATTCTGGTGGGCGCGGAGACCTGCGCCCTGGAACTGTTCGTTGCCGCTAAAAGGCAAAATATGTTCTGCCTCTTGGACTGCCACGGCATTCCCACCCGCTTCCTGCAGAAGGGCATCCAGCGTGCCGCCGATGAACTGGGGCTGAAAGCGCCGCGTCTCCTGGACAGTCCGGCCATGGCGGAACGCAAGGAGCTGGAGCGTGAACTGGCGGATGTGATGGTCTTGTGCTCCGAAATGCAGCGGCAGGTGTATCTGGCGGAAGGCCTGCCCGAGGAAAAACTGCGGGTGGTGCCCTTGTGGGTGGACGCGGACTTTTGGTTCCCTCCCAAAGTACGAGAGCCGGTGAAACAGGGACGGCCGCTGCGGGTGCTGCATGCCGGTGCGGGTTCGCTGGCCAAGGGACTGCCGTATTTGCTGGCGGCCCTCGACCAGGTGGGTGGCGCCGGGGTGGAGCTGACGCTCGTCGGCCCCGTGCAGCCGGACATGCGGCCTTTTCTGAAGCAGGTCAAATCACTGGTGCGCTCGCTGTCCTACTGTCCGCGTGCCGAGCTGCGGGAGCTCTACTGGAATCATGATGTGCTGGTGATGTCCTCCCTGGGCGACAGCTTTGGCTTTGTGGCGGTGGAGGCCATGGCCTGCGGGCTGCCGGTGATTGTGACCGACCGCTGTGGCGCGCCCGTGCCAGATCCTGCCTGGCGCGTGCCCGCGTTTTCGTCCACCGCCATCGCCGCGCGCCTGGAGCATTACCACCGGCAGCCGGGGCGCTGCCTGGAGGACGGACGCGCCGCCAGCACTTTTGCGCGTCAATGGACCAGCCATCGTTATCGTGAATCCATGCGCAGGATTTATGACGAACTCATGCCTGCGACCGCCGCATGATGTTGGATCATCAGTCTTTTGTAGGTGCCCCTGCCAAGGCGCGGGGATCGGAGAACCGCGTCCTGGCGAACGCGGCTACGCGGGGCGGGCTTGTAGGCGCACTTGCCAAGGTGCGGGGATCGGAGGGCCGCGTTCTTGCGAACGCAGCTACGGGGTCATGACACGAATCCTGCACATCCTCCCTCGTGTGCCGCCTGCGGTCTGTGGCATTGGCGACTATGCATGGCTGCTCGCTCAGTCCTTGCGGGACGAGCATGACATTCACAGCAGCTTTCTTGCCGCTGGAACCACCTGGACCGAGCCGCAGGGAGAGACGGAGTTTCTGGTGTTCCGGCTGCCAGACTTGAGCACGCGAGCGCTGGTGGAGTGGGTGGAAGCGCGGAAGGAGGAATTCAGTGCCGTCGTCCTGCACATGTCCTCCTATGGCTATCAAAAGCGCGGGGTGCCGCTGTGGCTGGCCTTCGGCTGGGGGCAGTTGTCACAGATGCCAAGGCGTCCCCGTCTGATCACGATGTTTCATGAGCTGTATGCCTCGGGTTCGATGCGCAGCTCCGCCTTCTGGCTGCAACCGCTGCAAAAGTGGGTGCTGCGCCGTGTGGCCCGGACCTCGGACGCGCTGCGGACGAATCGCCAGGCCTATGCAGA
The DNA here is from genome assembly GCA_003506995.1 of Verrucomicrobiales bacterium. GTDB lineage: Bacteria > Verrucomicrobiota > Verrucomicrobiia > Verrucomicrobiales > Verrucomicrobiaceae > Prosthecobacter. The sequence continues at coordinate 11,698 of DNXB01000447.1, read as the reverse complement.
CTGGTTGCGAGGCAACGCCGGGCCGCCAACATCCGAGGTGGTGGTGATGCCGGTTTTTTCCAACATGCAGGAAGCGACTGAAGGTGAGGCGGAACCTGCGGAGCGCTGGCAGGGGATGACGGTGTTTGCCTCGACCTTTGACGATGAGCAGAGCACCGCCTTGGCAGAGGTCTGCCGCCGCCTGCGCATCCAGCGCGTGGGATGGATAGGCCGCCGCGAGCCGCCTTCGCTTGGGAAGGAACTGTCTGTGCGGCACATTGCGCATTTGCCGGCACAAGAGGCACGGGACTGGTTTCGGTTTCATGGGCATGCCTGGACCGGCTACAATCCCGCGTTTCTTGCCAAGTCGGGCATCTTCGCCGCCTTTGCGGCCTATCGCACCGCGGTGGTGCTGCCTGAGGCGCGGGGCTTGCTGGCTGACGGATTGATGGAGGGCGTGCATTACACAACTCCAGGCTCGGCGTCTGCTGCTGATTCCCTCAGACTGTCGCAGGCTCTGCATGGTTGGTATGTGCCGCACAACATCACCTTCACAGCCGCCAGCTACGCGGCGCAAATCACCGGGAAGCCGGTGAGTTCATTCGCATGAAAGTCGTCATTCATTCTCCGGCTTTTCCGCCTCAGATCGGTGGTCTGGAGGAAATCGCCCGCATCTGCGCGGCGGGGCTGACGGAACTCGGGCACGAGGTCACGGTTCTCTGCGAGAGTCCCAACGAGCCGCCGGTGGAGTTTCCATTCCGGGTGCTGCGCGGAGCCACATGGCGGGAGGCTTTTTCAGCCACCGCTGCTTGTGATGTGTTTCTCATGTTCAACATGAGCTTGAAGGGGCTGCCGCTGCCGCTGCTGTGCCGCAAGCCCCTGGTCATCTGCCATCAAGGCTGGTATGGCCGGGATCGCAATGATCGCAGCTTGCGTGCGCGGCTGAAATGCTGGCTGTCCCGCACCCTGGCCACGAACATCGCCTGCAGCCGCGCGGTGGCGGATTATCTGGGCGGGCCGGTGGAAGTCATCCCCAACGCCTACAACGACCAGTTGTTCCGGCTGCGGCCGGAAATCCCGCGTGAGCGGGATGTGCTGTTTGTCGGCAGGCTGGTGTCTGACAAAGGAGCGGGGTTGCTCGTGGAGGCCGTTGCCCGTCTGGCGGCTCAAGGAATGCGACCCACCTTGACGATCACGGNNGGGCCGGAAGAGGAGAGTCTGCGTCAGCAAGTCCACAACCTGGGACTGGACGAGCAAACTCGCTTCACAGGTCCGCTGCGTGGAGAAGCTCTGGCGCAAGAGATGAACCGCCACCGAATGTTGGTGGTGCCTTCCATCTGGGAGGAGCCGTTTGGCATCGTGGCCTTGGAGGGAATCGCTTCCGGCTGCTGGGTCATTGGTTCTGAGCGTGGGGGACTGGCAGATGCCATCGGCTTGTGTGGCATGACGTTTCCGAATGGTGACTGCGCTGCCCTCGCGGCATTATTGCGTGCGCATTTGAATCGTTTGCACTCCTCCTCCCTAACTGAGGTGGGGGCGTCGGAAGCTCAGCATTTGAATCGGCATCATTCCGCGCATGTCGTTCAGTCTTTTTGTGATGTGCTGCAAGCCTCCTGCAAAGCGACCCTAACTTAACAAACTTCCATCATGTCTTGGTTCCGTCCGAGTTCGCAGTCGTTTCAGAGCTGGCTCTACACGCGGCCACAACTGGTTGATTTCCTGCGCAGAATCAAACGAGGGTTGGGACTGGGCTCGGCATTTAACCGTCGGTTGCAAGCCTTGCTTCATCCTTTGGGGGATTTTACGTTCATACAGATCGGCGCCCATGATGGTTTCACAGGGGATCCGTTTCGGACTTTTATTTTGAGCACTTCAGGGAAGGGTATTCTGGTTGAACCCCAATCGAGTTTGATTCCTCTGCTGGAGCAGCATTACAGCCGTCGGCCCGGGATAAGCATTGTGCGGGCGGCTGTTTCATATTCAGGGGCATCAACCGTGACGCTTTATTCCTCCGCACTTGCCACCGTGTTTGCTCCGAATCATCCGAGTCTTCTCGCGAGCACCTCTGAGGAGCACCTGACGACTTATTCACACGGGGGTGTGAGCGAGGAACAGGTTCCGGCCGTCACCCTTGAAGTGTTGATGTCCCAGCAGGGGCTGAAGACTGTGGACTGCCTGTTCCTGGATGTTGAGGGGGCTGAGGCAGACATCCTGCTCGGCATGGACAGTGACAAGCTTTGCCCAAAGCTGATTTGTTTTGAATGGGTGCATATCCCGAAAAAGCTGGAGCAAGTCAGTCATCATCTGCGTGGAATGGGCTTTTCCTTGGAGACCTTCGATGCCGATATTATCGCATGGCGATGATTGGATGTTATGAGTCTATGAAACTGGTCTTGCCGCATGTCACGGCGAAGAATCGCCTGCACATCACCTTCGTTCAATCGTTCAATGCTTCTTGAAATGAGCAGCCAAAGTAATCTTGAAGAGAAACGGATGCAGGCGGCGCAGGCTTCTGGAGGCACCAGTTCGGGGCCGATTCTCGAAGCGGCCTCTCGTTTGCTGACCCACTGCGGGGCAAAAGGGGAGTTGTTGGAATTTGGCGCTGGAACGGGGGATTTTCTCAAGCACCTGCTGGCCTGCGGTTTCCCAGGCCGCATGACCGGCACCGACCTGTTGCCGCGTCCAGGCTTGCTCCCGGAGGAGGTGGTCTGGATTCAGGCGGACCTGAATCATCCGCTCGTGTCGGTTCCCGACGACTCGTTTGATGTGATTGTTTCCACCGAGGTCATCGAGCATTTGGAAAATCCCAGGGCCATGATCCGCGAGTTCTGGCGGCTGCTCAGGCCCGGCGGCAAGGTCATTCTCACCACGCCCAACCAGGAAAGCCTGCGCTCCCTGCTGGCGCTGCTGTTTTCGGGGCATTACGCGGCCTTTCAGGATTCCTGCTATCCCGCGCACATCACCGCGCTTCTCCGCAAAGACCTGCGGCGAATCTTTGCGGAGGCTGGATTTCAGGGGCTGGAATTTTCATACACCGATCATGGCTATATCCCGAAATGGACCCGTCGGACCTTCCAGCAGATGTCCGCTGGTGTTTTGCGGGGGGCGTTGGTTCAGCGACAATCTCCTGCTTGTGGCAACCAAGTGAACAACGTAACTATGTGGCGCAGACCAATCTGAGCCCCTGATTCATCCATGTCGATTTCTTTGATCCTGCCGCTGGCGGCCACCAAAGTTCCGCTCTCCACGCTGCTGATCGTCGGTGGCGCGGCCGCCTTTGTGCTCATCGCCTGGAGTTACTCCCACTGGCGGGCGGCGGTGAAGGTGGCCTTCGTGGCTTTGTTGGTGGAAGGAGCCGTCCGCAAGTGGCTGCTGCCGCAGGGGCAGGAACTGGCCTACTTCCTCAAGGATGTGTTCTTGGTGGGGGCGTACATTCGCTTCTTCCTGGCCCCGGACCCGGAACTCCGTGGATACCGGCTTAGGATTCCAGGGGCGCTGATTTTGGCCCTGTGCGCCGTTGTCAGTCTCAGCGCGTTCAACCCCAACATCGGCTCCGTGATTCTGGGCGCTTATGGCGTGAAGATCTATGTGTTTTACATTCCGCTGATGTTCATGATGCCCTTCCTGTTCCGGACGCAGGACGAGATGAAAAGAAATCTGCTCTACTATTCTTGGCTGGGCATTCCGATCTGCCTGCTGGGGATTTTGCAATGGCAGTCGGACACGTTTTCAGTGATGAACACCTATGCCGGGGGCATGGATGAGGCCGGAGCCACGAGCTTTGGTTTCGGCAACAAGGCGCGCATCACCGGCACCTTCTCCTACATCACCGGTCACACCACTTTCGTGATTTTCTTCGGGGTGCTGAACCTCATTCTGCTCTCTTGGCAAGAAACGCGTCGCAAGTGGCTGATCATGGGGGTCAGTCTGCCTTTGCTGGGCGCGAATGCCTTCATGGGCGGCTCGCGGTCTTCGTTGTTCGCCATCGCGCTGGTGGCAGGAGGCTTCGTGCTGGCTTCATTCGGGGGCAAGGTCGCCACCTCAAGGCAATTCCTCGCAACCTTGATCGTCGGTTTTGTGATCTCATGCTCGGGTGCTATTTATATGTTTGCCGAGGCGACACTTTATTGGGAGACACGTTACAAGGCCTCGGCGGACAGTTTTGAGGACCGCGTCTTTGGGCATACGTTCTCGGCTGTTAGTATGGGGCTCAAGCAAGGCGGGATTGGGGGCTTTGGCATCGGCACCACGCATCCTGCAACGGAGGCGATACGACGAGTGCTGAAAATTGACCCTCCCAAGAGGCGTGCGCCGGTGTTTGACCATGAGATGGGGCAGATCATGGTGGAATTGGGCATCTTTGGCTTTCTGGCCTGGTACGCCTTGCGCATCATGCTGCTGTTTCTGGCCTGGTCGGCGTTCCGCCAGGCACCACCGGGGCCGCTGCGAAGCATCGCGCTGGCCACGATACTGTTGTACTGCCCCTATTTCTTAATGTCGGTGGTGTTGAACCACACCGCCAACTTCCTGATTTTCGGCATGCTGGGACTCACCATGCTGCCCTTTCTTGAATCCACGGTGCAAAGGAAAGTGGTGCGAGGACAGCGGGTGCTGAATCGTCCTGAGGCGGCAGCGGCAGAGCCTGCCGCTGTGGCAAGACGTGTGGGATGATCTTGGCGGTGAGGCTTTGTCTCATCCACGACACGGCTCCCTTCCGCTCACATGTACCCGATGCCTTCCTATGAGTCAGCGATCTCGGTCGTGGTTCCGGCCCACCGGGATTTGCCACCGCTGTTACGAACGTTACATTTCTTGGAGAGATGCAGCCCTGGCCCGGCCGAAGTCCTGGTGCATGTGGATGGCGGCAGCGCCGAGATACTTTCCGCTGTTCGTGCCCGGCACCCGGCGGTTAGGCTGCTGGTTTCAGATGACTTGCTCGGTCCCGGTGGTTCACGCAACCGGCTGGTTGCCACCGCCAAACACGAATGGATCGCCAATTTTGATGACGACTCGTTTCCCGCGCACGCCAGCTACTTCGGCCGTGTGGCGGCCCTGATCACCCGCTTTCCTGAGGCGGCCATCCTGAGCGCCGCGAGTCATGCGGCGGAGTGGCAAACCTCCAACATTGAGCGTGTGGGCATCTTCTCGGGCTGTGGCTGCGTGTTTCGGAAGTCGTTGTTTGAAAAACTGGGAGGTTTCGTGCCTTTGCCTGTGGCCTATGGCATGGAAGAGGTGGATTTGAGCCTCAGAACGCATGCGGCAGGCGGCCTGATCGTGCATGACCCGCTGCTGCGTGTGCGCCATGAGCCGCTGCCTGGGCGGGCGCGTGACCATGCCGCGATCTCCGCCGCCGTGCTGGCGAACACGGCTTTGTTTCCCGCGTTGCGTTTTCCGTGGTGGCTGCTGGGCCTGGGGCTTTACCAGATTTTGCGGCGAATCGTCTGGATGATCCAGCAGGGGGAGGGGCGGTTCGTGCTGCGCGGACTGAGGCAGATGCCGCAGCACCTGTGGTCGCGGAGGGAACATCGCAAACCTGTGCCTGGGTGCGCCGTGCTGTCATGGCTGCGCCTGCGCCGACACCCTGAGGCGCTTGAGGATGGCACCCAACTTTCAAGCGCGTGGCAGGAGGATGCGAACTGGAACTCATGAAAGCCTGGCACCGGCTGGCACGGGTGTTTTACCCGGCAGGAGGCATCCGCACCGTGCTGCGCGGGCCGCTGCGCGGCACACGCTTCGTGGTGGTGCCGGGCATGGGGGCGACTTACGCGCTGGGGGTGGACAGCATGCACTGGCGGTTTCTCGCGGAACAGCTTCATGCGGGAGACGTGGTGTATGACATCGGCGGCAACTGCGGGCAGATGGCCTTGTTTTTTTCACGACAGGTCGGCGACACCGGCCAAGTCCGCACCTTTGAGCCAGTGCCGCAGAACGCTGCGACGCTGCGACGCAACCTGGAACTGAACGCCTGCGCCAATGTGGAGGTGATCGAGGCTGCCGTGGCGGCGGATGCGGAGCCAAGAACCTTCTGCTTTGATGCCGCGCATCACACCATGGGCACGCTGGAAGGGGCGATGGTGAAACTCGACACCTGGGAAACCACCTTGCAGGTGGCTTGTGTCACCCTGGATGGAATGATTGAAAGCGGTGCCAGGCCGCCGCAGGTGCTCAAAATCGACGTGGAAGGTTCCGGTCTGGGCGTGATCGAGGGCGCGGTGAACTTGATCGAGCAGCATCGCCCGGCCATCTACTTCGAGTTGCATGCCGCCGATGATAACGCGCCCGAGCTGCGAGCCCTGCGAATGCTGCGTCAGCGCTGGGGCTACCGCATCACTGATTTAAACAACACGCTTCAAGACACACTTAGTCCCTTGTGGGGTGGGGCCGTTTGGTGCGAGCCGAGCGCCGGAGGTTAAGGCGCGAGACAGATCGTGCGATCGCATGACCCGCGAGGGGGACTGAGTCATGAGGTGACGAAGACATCAACCGGGCGCTTGAGAGTGAGGCGCGGGCGCAGATTCAACATAGGCATTGGAAGAATGCGCTTTAAACGCTAAATGTGAGTTTCATAAACTTGAACCAGAAAATCCCAGTGTTTGCCTTCCCGATTTACAAGGCGCATGAGGGGCCGGGCACGGCGGCACGGACCGCCGCGTCGGTTTTCACCGGCGGATTTTCCCGAGGGCGGTCAAACCCAGTCAAACCTAGTCAAACCTTCCAAATTTCTGGTGCCGGAGCAGGGCGGTTGGAAACAGGACGGCTCCCATTCAATCCGACTGAATCCAACCTTTTCATGAAGCGCAGGCTTAGCATCAAACAGTTGAAATTCGGCATCAGGGAATCTCTGCCGAATTGAATCATCATGGCTGAGGACGTCATTCACATCTGGGTTCCCGGCATTCGCGAGGGGGCGGGAGGCATTCAGGCGTTTTCACGGGTGTATGTGCAGGCCATCTGCGAGGCCTATCCGCATGCGCGGGTGCGGGTGTTTGTGAAGAATGACGCGCCTGCGGCGGATGATCCGCTTTTACGGCTGGGGGTGAGGTTTCATTCCGTGGCTGCTTATGCGTCATGGCTGCGAACAACCATGCTGGTGCTCGTCGGCCTGGGACATGGCTTGTGGGAAAGACCGGTCTGCGTGGTGGCAACGCATCTGCATTTTCTGCCGGCCCTGCGCTGGTTGAAGTGGCTGCGCGGTGTGCCGGTGATGGGAGTGCTGCACGGCATCGAGGCATGGGATTTGCGTCCAGGTGTGCGTGTGCAGGCGTTGCGGGATGCGGATCATTTGATGGCGGTGAGCCGTCACACGCGCCAGGTGGTGATCGATTCCTATGGCATCCGGCCGGAGCGGGTGAGCGTGGTGCCCAACACCTTTGAGACCGGGCGTTTTGCCGTGGGGCCGAAGCCGGAACATCTGCTGCGGCGCTATGGTTTGAAGCCGGACCAGCCGGTGATCCTGACCGTGAGCCGTCTGGCCTTGTCTGAACGCTACAAGGGGCATCGTCAGGTGTTGGTGGCCCTGGAGACGGTGCGGCAGCGCTTTCCCCAGGTGTGCTATCTGATCGTGGGCACGGGGGATGATCTGCCCGACTTGCGCGAGTTCGTGGCTGCCCGGGGGCTGCAAGAGCAGGTGATCCTGGCCGGGCATGTCCCCGGCGACGAACTGCCGGATCACTACCGCTTGTGCGATGTTTTTGCGATGCCGAGCAGCAAGGAAGGGTTTGGCATCGTCTTTCTGGAGGCGATGGCCTCCGGCAAACCGGTGATCGCCGGCAACTTGGATGGGTCGGTGGACGCGTTGGACGAGGGCAGGCTCGGGGTGCTGGTGGACCCGAACAACGCGGGCGAGATCGCCAACGCGATCTGCCATGTGCTGGAGAAAAAGCCCCAAGGTGCGCTGTGGCATGAGCCCCAGTCTCTGCGGGAGGCGGTGGTGGCGCAGTTTGGCTACGCGAGGGTCAGCCGGTTGCTTGCGGATGATCTGGCGCCTCTTCTGTCACGCGAGAGGCGCTCGTCATCTCCGCTGGCCGCCCCAACAACGGCCCGGGACAACTGGACGGTGGCGCCGCGCATCCTGGTGCTGACGCAGTTGACCTCGCCGTATCAGGTGGAGTTTTTCAACGCGCTCTCCGCGGCGGGAGGCTTTCACCTGGAGGTGGTCTATCTGACCAGCCAGGATCGTGCCCGGCAGTGGCAGATGCCCGACATCTCCCACAACCACCTGATTTTGTCTGAAGCCCCCCACATGCGCCGAGATGCCATGGCGGCGATTCTCAAGGCGGACTTGGTGATCTTCAATTATTACACGGACTGGTTCGCGCTGCGGGCGATCCGTGGGCGGGCACGGCGGCGCAAGCCCTGGGTCTTTTGGGGCGAGCGCCCGGGCTTCTTTCAAACGGGGCAGATGGGCGTGATGGCGCGCTGGTTTCTGCTGAAACCGCTGCATCGCCACGCGGCACCGATCTGGGCGGTGGGAACCTTTGGCGTGGAGGGCTACCAACGCGAGTTTGGCCGCAGTCGCAGCTACCAGAACATCCCGTATTTTTCCAACCTGACGCGCTTCCGGCAGATTGAGCGTCAACCCGAGGCTTCGCGCGTGTTTTTTTACTCCGGTTCCTTCTCGCACCGCAAGGGGAGTGATCTGCTGGCGGCGGCCTTTGCCAAAGTGGCCGCCCGGCATCCGCAGGCCCGTCTGGTGCTGGTGGGCGCGGGGGACATGGAGGTGCAGATGCGCAACCTTCTCCAGCCGTGCGCCGACCGCGTGACCTGGCTGGGATTTCAGCCTTGGGAAAAGCTGCCGGAATGCTACGCGCAGGGCTCCATTTTCTGTTTCCCCTCGCGTTACGACGGCTGGGGGCTGGCGCTGGTCGAAGCTCTGGCTGCCGGCATGCCGGCCATCGGCACGGACCGCACCGGGGCTGCCATTGAGTTTCTATCCGACCGGCGGGCAGGCTGGCTGGTGGAAGCGGGAGCGGGACGTGATTTTGAGCAGGCGATGGAGGCCGCGCTGACCCTGCCGGAGGCGGAGTTCCGTGCGATGCAGCAGGCGGCCCGTGCTTCTGTGGCGGACAACGGCCTGGAAGAAGGTGTGCGGCGTTTCGCCACGGCGGCGGAGGATGTGCTGGTACACTGGCAGGCCCGGAGTGTGGCGGCGGGGCAGAGGGGTATGCGTGTAGAAGAAGACGTGAGTCTTCTCTGATGCGAACCTTGAACCGAGTGTGCTTCTGCCGAGAACTGCAAACTCACGTTTGCTTCTACGGAGAACAGCGAACCGAGAACTGAGAACTGAGAACAGCAAAGCATAACGAGCATGTGCGGCATCGCTGGCATCATTGACACCAAGCCCGGTCCTGCGGACAAGCTGCGCGCCACACTGACGGCTCTCAACGCCGCCATGAAGCATCGCGGGCCGGATGATGAAGGCGTTTGGATGCCTCCCTCCGGCACCGCCGGTCTGGCCCATGTGCGCCTCTCCATCCTGGATTTGTCCGCCGCCGGGCGCCAGCCCATGTCCACAGCGGACGGCGGGCTGCACATCACCTTCAACGGGGAGATCTACAATTTCCGCGAGCTGCGCTCCGAGCTGGAGCGCGAGGGCATGACCTTCGCCACGCACACCGACACCGAGGTGCTGCTGCGCCTGTATGAAAGAGACGGGCCTGCCATGCTGACGCGGCTGCGCGGCATGTTTGCCTTCGCGATCTGGGACGAGCGACAACGCCGCTGCTTCCTGGCGCGTGATCCGCTGGGGATCAAACCGCTCTACTACACGCTGCGCGGCGGTCGTCTCGCTTTCGCCTCCGAGCTGCGTCCGCTGCAGCAGGCGGGCCTCACGGGAGGCGAGATTGATCCGGGTGCGCTGATGCGTTATTTCAAGACCGGCTCCGTGGCCGAGCCGCAGACCTTGCTGACGGATGTGCATTGCCTGGAGGCCGGGCATTACCTCCTCTGGGAGGCCGGCCGGCTGGCCAAGCGCCGCTACTGGCAGGTCGAGTTTCACCCCGAGGCCATGACGGCCGACCAGGCCGTGACCGAGGTGCGCGCGGCGCTGCTCGACACGACACGCGCCCATTTCGTCAGCGATGTGCCCGTGGGCATCTTCCTCAGCGGCGGGATCGACTCCACCGCGCTCACCGCGCTGGCCAGGGCGGTCGGGCAGCATGACATCGCCACCTTTTCCATCGGCGTGGATGATGCAGTGCTGGATGAAAGCAGCACGGCAAGACGCACGGCGGAGCATTTCGGCACACGGCATGAGGAGATGCGGCTGGACGCGGACATGGCGCGTCATGAGTTCACGCGATTTCTTCGCGCGATGGACCAGCCGAGCATCGACGGCTTCAACACCCACACCGTCGCCGCCTTCGCGCATCAGCGTGGCATGAAGGTGGTGCTCTCCGGTCTCGGCGGGGACGAGATGTTCGGCGGCTACAAGAGTTTCGACGCGGTGCCCCGGCTGGCGGCGGCCGCCCATGCCGCGCGTTTTCTTCCTGGTTTTGGCCGGGCATCTGGCTGGCTGCTGGAGCGCTATGCCCCGTCGCACCGCGCCAGGCGCATCGGCTCGCTGTTACGCTCACCGGCCGGCATTCGCGATGCCTATGGCTGCTTTCGCGGCATTTTCTCCGCGCATGAGGCGCAGGTGCTGGCCGCCAGCTACCTGCATTGTTCCCCTCGCGACATTCACTTCTCGCCGAAGCATGAGCTGCTGGCGGCGGACCCGCGTGATGCCGTCAGCGAATGCGAGCTGCGCTTCTACATGCGCAACCAGCTTCTCAAGGACAGCGATGTGATGAGCATGGCGCATGGCCTGGAACTGCGTGTCCCGCTGGTGGACCAGGCGCTCTTTCGTCGTGTGGCACGCGTCCCGGCCGCGCTGCGCCTGCGCTCCGGCAAGCAGATGCTGCTGGACGCGGTGCCGGAAATCCCATCCTGGGTGTCCCAGGCACCGAAACGCGGCTTCGTCTTCCCGTTTGAAAAATGGCTGGGGCAGGGCTGGGGCGAGGCATTCGCCCGCGCCACGGCCCGCGCACCCTTCAAGAACCCCACCTGGTACCAGCGTTGGAGCATCTTCATGCTCGACACCTGGCTGGAACGTCACGGATTGCATTGAATCATGCGTGTGCTGCATGTCATCCCCTCGCTCTCTCCAACGTCCGGAGGCCCCAGTTTCGCCCTGCCGGCGATGGTTCGTTCGTTGCAGCCGCATGACGTGCAAATCGTCGCCGCCACCACGGATGACGACGGCCCCGGCAGGCATCTCCCTGGCATCATTCACGGAGTCGAAACACCCCAGGGCGGCTGGAGCGCGGTGTTCTTCCCGAAGCAGACCGAGTTCTACAAGGTCTCGCTGCCGTTGCGGAGCTGGCTTCGCGCTCATATGCCTGAGTTTGATGTCGTGCATATCCATGCGGTGTTCTCCTTCGCCAGTCTCGCCGCCGGGCGTGCGGCGGCGGCGCGGGGGGTGCCTTACATCGTGCGCCCACTGGGTGTTTTGAACCGCTGGGGCATGGAGAACCGCCGCAGGCTCGTCAAGGCGCTCTCCTTTCGCTTATTTGACCTGCCCATGATCAAAAAAGCCGCAGCCATGCACTACACCAGCCGCATGGAGCTGGAGGACGCCGCCCGCTTCGGCCTCACGAATTTGCAGCGCGTCATCCCCCTCGGCATCGACCTCGCGCCCTTCGACTCATTGCCGCCACGCTCAGTCTTCAGCGCCCGCTTT
>DNXB01000247.1 GCA_003506995.1 Verrucomicrobiales bacterium | reverse complement strand
CGGCGCCCGCGCCGCCGCGCAGGGTACTGGTCCAGTGGGCCGCCTGGCCGACATAAAAGGGCGCGTTGGGCACGCTGGCGGCGAATCCGACCCGCTGCAGCACGGGCAGATCAATGATGTCGTCGCCCATGTAGCCCAAATCCTGCAGGGACAGGCCGGCCTCGCGGGCAAGGTCTTCGACCGTGTTGATCTTGTCGCGGACCCCCTGGAGGATGGGCGAGATGCCCAGTTCGGCCGCCCGGCGGGCCGTGATGGCGCTTTTTCGGCCGCTGACCCAGGCGACGTGGATACCCTGCTCGCGCAGCAGCCGCAGGCCGTGGCCATCCAGCGCATTGAAGGGCTTGACGGCCTCGCCGTGTTCGCCATACCAGAGACTGCCATCGGTCAGGATGCCGTCGACGTCGAACACCATCATGCGCACCGCGCGAGCCCGGTCGCGGACCGCTTCCGGGATGCGGGCCAGGATTTGGGCTTCGGCGGGATGGGAGAAACCGGGCAATTCGTTCATCAGATGACCTTTGCGGCGAGGAGGTCGTGCATGTGCAGAGCCCCCAATAATAGCCCGTCGCCATCCAGGACCAGCATCTGGTTGAGTTTGTGCTCGTCCATGATCGTGGCGGCCTCGATGGCGGGCGCGTCGGCCGCGATCGAGCGCGGGTGGCGGCTCATGCCGGCCGAGACAGGCAGGGCGCGGATGTCGCCGTGCTGGGCGATCATGCGGCGCAGGTCGCCGTCGGTGAACAGGCCCACGGGGCGTCCGGCTTTCAGGACGATGGTCATCCCCATGCCCTTGGCCGACATTTCGGTCAGGGCGTCGGGGATCAGGGTGTCGGGGGCGACGCGCGGCAGGGCCGCGCCGCTGCGCATGATGTCGGCCACGGAGGTCAGCAGCCGCCTGCCCAGGGCGCCGCCGGGATGCGATCGGGCGAAATCGTCGCGGTTGAAGCCGCGCGCCTCCAGGCAGGCGACGGCGATGGCGTCGCCCAGCACCAGGGCGGCCGTGGTGCTGGCGGTGGGGGCGAGGTTCAGGGGGCAGGCTTCCTGGGTGACGTGAACATCCAGCACGACATCGGCGTTTTTCGCCAGCGTGGACTGCAATCCGCCGGTGATGGCGATCACAGGAATGCTGAAGCGCTTCAAATGCGGCAGCAGGTTGAGCAATTCAGAAGTTTCACCGCTGTAACTGAGCAGAATGGCGAGATCACCAGGATCGATGACACCGAGGTCGCCGTGCAAGGCATCGCCGACATCGAGCAGCACCGTGGTGGCACCGGTGCTGTTCAGCGTGGCGGCCAGCTTGCGGCCGATGCTTCCGCTCTTGCCCACGCCGCAGACGATGAGCTTTCCCCGACTGCGCACGCAAGCGAGCAGGAGGTCGATGGCCTGGGCAAAACGGTCGTCAATGCGCGCATGCAGCCGCTGCAGCTCGTCGATTTCGAGCTGGATGACGCGGCGGGCTTTCTCCGGGTAATTCATGAACCGGCAGTGTAGGCGGGGCCAGGAAAGCAGCAACCAAGTGCTTGAGCATGAAGAAATTCCCCGCCAATGTCCTGCCTCCGCCTCAACCGACTAACAACCAATGACTTCCGGCTCCATCGGCTCCCACCGCGCTTTCATGGGTGTGTGCATCACCTTGAGCGTCTGCCTGTCGCTGGTGCTGTTTGTGGGATGGCGCTGGTATTTTAACAGCGTCTCGAACCGCAACACTTTGCTCGAACTGGCGCATAAAGCCGAGACACGAGCCCGCGACCTGGAAAAAATGGGGCTTCTAGTCGATGCTGCCAAGCCGGTGGAATTGCCGGCACCTGACATGCCCACCCCCGTCCGGCAGTCCTCCGAGCTTGAGCCTGGGGCCAGGTCGCCAGACAACAACGCCGCCCCCTATCCCGGTGCCTCCAGTATCAAGGTAATGCCCTTGCAGGAAAACGGCGAGGATGTGGTCCAGGCGGTGGCCTTGCTGGAGCAGTTCTGGCAGGTGGAAAACTGGAAGGACCGGATTCCCATGGTGATCGAGGCCGACCGCGTCGCCGCATTGATGCGGGATTTTTATGAAACGCAGAACGGCAAAGATCCCCTGCCCGGCGGCATGCTGAACAAGGCACGCTACCTCATCGACGGCCATGAGATTCTTTATTTCAGCTACACCAGCAACCGCCCCACGGGCACGCTGGAAGTGGCGCTCAGGCGGGGACCGCAGGGGAAGTTCCTCATCGACTGGGAAAGCCTGGTCGGCTACGGCGAGATGTCATTTGCCGACTTCCGCTCCAAGCGCCCCGCCAAACCCGTGATGCTGCGCGCCTACGTCAGGCAGTTTGAATACTACAACTTCGAGTTTTCCGACTCCTCCAAGTTCCTCTGCGTCAAGCTCAGCTCGGAGAACGCGGAGCACTCCGTGTATGGCTACAGCGACCGGACCAGCGCCCTGGGCCGTTGGCTGGAGTCAGAACTGGCCACCACCGGGCCGTCTGGCTTCAAAGGCTTCACCCTTAGCGTCTCATTTCCGCCCAATGCCCAGTCCAACCAGTGCGTCCTGATCGACAAGGTGGTGGCGGCACGTTGGCTGATCCTGCCTTGACGCGGATTTCACGTCATTGGCAGGAAAAACAAGCTGTCCATGGAGGAGCTTACTCCCCGTCGCGGCCGATCGCCTCCACCGGGCACCCGGTCAAAGCTTCCTCGCAGAGATTGCGCTCCTCATCGGACTCCGGCTGCTTGTACACATAGGAGTGGCCGCCGTCGTCGTCGCGCTTGAAATTCGCCGGGGCCGTCTCGCGGCACAGGTCGCAGTCGATGCACTGGTCGTCAACGTAGTAGGCGCCGGAGGCGTTGTGGGAGTATTTGTTTGCTGCGTCAGCCATGGAATCAGGGGGTATCGGGCGGCGATAGTAGTGCCCCACCCCCCCGTTTCAAACGCTTTTTTGGCCTGAACCGGAAGCTGGGAGCTGGAAGGGTCACCGATGCCCGTAGCTCATTCCATGCCGGGAAGACCGACCAATTGACAGATCCTTTACAATAAAAGCTCGCCTCAGCCGTGATGCTCGCCGCATCATCCCCTTAAACCACCCACGGCCATGAAAACGCTCGCCCTTGCCCTCCTACTGCCGCTCACAGCCCTCGCCGAAAACGAAATCGGCTTCATCGAGCGCTTCGCCCTCGCCACCGACCGCGAAAAAGCCCTCAGTGAACTCGTCCCCGGCTCCGAAGATTATTATTTCTTCCACGCCCTCCATTATCAAAACATCCGCGACACCGCCAAGCTCAACGACCTCCTTGCCCAGTGGCGCAAACGCGTGCCCGATGAAAACGAGCAGCGCCGGATCATCGAGAACCGCGAGGCCATTCTCAACTACGAGCGCGATCCGCAAGGCACGCTGAAATACCTCATCGAGCGTCTCGGCATTCGCCACGACCACCAGCAGGAGGTCCGCGATCAAAAACCCGACCTGCCCACCAGCCTCGACCAGACCAAAATCGCCCGCGATGTCTTCCTCCGTGATGCGCTCAACAACGACCGCGCCCTGCAATCCCTCACCCAGGACGCTCTCACGGCCTTGATCCGCGATCAGGTGCCGCTCACGCCCGACCAGCGCCGTAGCGTCCTGCAAAAGCTCCAACGTCCTGATGTGCCGAACCTCGTCGCCGCGCTCAATGCGGACTTCAAAGCAGAGCCGAACATCGGTTTCGGCGATTTGCCCATTCATCGCCAGCTTTTGCTCACCCAGCTCGACGAGCTGAAAGGCGAGCACGGCAGGAGCACCAACTTCATTTACACCTACCTGCGCAAACTGGCCCCCAGCGCCGATCTCAGTCTCGAATACGATGAAGCCGAGCGCGAGGCCTGGCTCGACCGCGTGTGGGCCTTTGCTCAAACCGTTTCATCGCACAAAACCCTTAAGGCCCGCATTCTTTACCTCCGCCTCGATCACGACCGAAAAAAAGGCGTGTATGACCGCGAGCGCTTCCTCACCTACCTCAAGCTCCCGCGCCGGCTGCCCTACATCAACGAGGAGTTCCTGCGCACCTACAACTCCGACTGGTGCGACCTCGACGCCGACCTCAGCGAGCCGCTGCTGCATTCCCCGCCCATCGGCAACGATGAAGCCCTCGTCCGCGACTACTTCCTCCACATCTTCGCTACCGCCAAAGCCGACGCCACCGCGCCACAGCTCCTCGCCCCGTGGACCGAGCATGTGAGCGACACCTGGCTCAAGCCCATCCTCGCCGAGGCGCTGATCACCAACGGCATCGGCAATCCCGAGCGCTGGGCCTCCCTCATCACGCCCACCGAGTTTCAGCAGCTCAAAGACCGCGTGGACATCGAATTCCCCGCCACCAACGCCCCGCAGTTCCTCCCTGGCGACGACATCGCCTTCGACGTCATCGTCAAAAACACGCCGAAGCTCATCGTGAAGATTTTCGAGCTGAACACGCTCAACTTCTTCCAAACCCAGCAGCGCCAGCTCAATACCGACCTCAATCTCGACGGCCTCGTCGCCAACAGCGAGCAGACGCACGCCTTTGAAGGCAGCCCGTTCAACCGCACGCGGCAGAAATTCCAATTCCCCGACCTCAAAGACAAACGCGGCGCCTGGATCATCGAATTCATCGGCGGCGGACGCAGCAGCCGCGCCCTCATCCGCACCGGCCAATACCACACGCTTCAACAAACCGGCCCCGCAGGCGATTTGATCCTCGTGCTCGATGAAAAGAACCAGCCCGTCAAAGACGCCGCCGCGTGGTTTGAAGGCCGCAAACTCACCGTCGATGAAAAACTCGGCCGCATCGCTGTTCCGTTCACGAACCAGCCCGGCACGAAAAATCTCATCATCTGCGACACCGCAGGCACCTTCGCCACGCTCACGCAATTCACCCATCACACCGAGGATTATCGCCTGGATGCCCAATTCCACATCGAGCGCGAGCAGCTCCTCGCCCGCCGCGAGGCCACGCTCGCCGTGCGCACTGCCTTGATGCTCGGCGAGAGTCATCTCGCTCCTGAATTGCTCACCGAGCCGAAACTCACCATCACCAGCACC
Organism: Verrucomicrobiales bacterium; assembly: GCA_003506995.1. Taxonomy (GTDB): domain Bacteria; phylum Verrucomicrobiota; class Verrucomicrobiia; order Verrucomicrobiales; family Verrucomicrobiaceae; genus Prosthecobacter. Next base: position 5,683 of record DNXB01000247.1, on the reverse strand, counting down.
ACCCACGACGGCATCTCGACGACTCGCGAAGTCAAAGACCTCAAACTCAGCGCTGGCAGCGTCCTAACACACAAGCTCACCGTCCCCGAGCGCCTCGCATCACTTAGCGTTGCCTTCAGCGCCAAAGTCGATGTCCTCAGCGCCGGTGGCACCAAGAAAGACCTTGCCGCCAGCCACATCTGGACTCTCAACGGCATTGATCACTCCGCAGCCATCAACGATGGCCACCTCAGCACCTTCGACGGCAACCGCATCTTCGAGCTTCTCGGCAAAAACGGCGAACCCGTCGCCGACCAGCAAGTCATCTTCACCTTCAAGCACCGCGACTTCGCCCGTGACCAAACGATCCCGCTCCGCACCGACGAAAAGGGCCGCGTGCAACTCGGCAAACTCACGGGCATCGAAAATTTCATTGTCCGGATGCCCGATGGTCGTTCAAATGCATGGCGGCTCGAAGATGCGGCTCAGACTTTCACGAGCACGGTCTGCATCAAGGAAGGCGAAGTTGCCCGGGTTTCCGATCACAGCTCCATGCTGCAGCCCGTTTCGCTGCTCAGCCTGGCAGCCGGCACCTTCACTGCCGATCAAGCAGCATTGATTCAACGTGAGAACGGTTTCATCACGATCACTGGTCTCAAGGCGGGCGATTACTCGCTGCGTCTTCCCGATGAAGAGCGCCTCATCGCGATCAAAGTCGCCCAAGGTGACATCATGGGCGGCTGGGTGCTCGGCAAACACCGCCAGCTCGAACTCAAAGGCAGCTCGCCGCTGCAGATTGTGAGTCTTGCCAGCGACAATGACTTCATCACCGTCAAACTCGCCCACAGCAGCCCCTTTGCCCGCGTCCACTTCGCCGCGACGCGATTCGATCCTGGCAGAGGGATATTTGAACGCCTCGGTAACTTCACCCGCTTTGGCACCGCATCCGGCACGCCCGCACGGAATCCGAACCTCTACTCCGCCGGCCGCGAGATCGGCGATGAATACCGCTACATCCTCGAACGCCGCTATGCGAAGCTCTTCCCCGGCAACATGCTTACACGCCCCGGTCTGCTGCTCAACCCGTGGGAAATTCGCAGCACGGATCTTGAAGAGTTGAAACAACAAGCGGGCGAAGGAGCTAGCTCAACCCGTGGAGGCGCCATGGGCGCGACCACCAAAGCGAAAGCCGAACCTCCAGGCAATGTGTCCTATGATTATGGCATTGAACGACCACTTAGCACCAACCTCGACTTCCTCGCCGACTCCGCACCCGTCATCTACAACCTCGTTCCTGACAAAGACGGCATCGTCCGCATCGAGCGCAAAGCCCTCGGCGACCGCCAACATGTGCAGATCTACGCGGAAGATTTGCAAAATGCCTCCTGGCGCACGCTCACATTACCTGAGGTGCCGACAAAATTCGCCGACCAGCGACTCGCGCGAAACCTGGATCCCGTGAAGCCCTTCACGCAGAAAAAGGAGATCACCGTGCTCGAAACCGGCAAGTCCATCACCCTCGCCGACATCCTCACCAGCGAGTTGGAAACCTACGACACCCTCAGCGGCATCCACTCGCTGTTCACCACACTCAGCGGCAACGGCCATCTGGCAGAATTCGCCTGGCTACTGAACTGGCCGAAGCTCAAGGACGACGAGAAACGCGCCAAATACGGCGAGTTCGCCTGCCACGAGCTGAGCTTCTTCCTCTCCCGCAAGGACAAGCCGTTCTTCGATCAAGTCATCAAGCCCTATCTCGCCCACAAAAAGGACAAGACCTTCATGGACGAGTTTCTGCTCGGCCTCGATCTCACCAAGCACCTCGCTCCCTGGGCCTACGCCCGCCTCAACATCGTCGAGCGCATCCTCCTGGCCCAACGCATCGAGAACGAAGCGCCGAATGCCGCGCGGCATGTGCGCGAGCTGTGGGAAATGATTCCGCCGAATCCCGAGCAAGCCGATCATCTCTTTGAAACTGCCCTGCGGGGCCGGGCGCTGGAGTTTGGTGATTCAGGTGCCGGAGTTGCCTTCGATAAGGCCAAATCAGAGATGGCCGCGAATGCTCCACCGCCCCCTCCCATGTTGCCCGTGCCATCACCTGCGGCACTCATGGACAATTTTGACGCCGCGCCTGGAAGTGCCCCAATGGCTGGGGCCGGCTTCAGCGGTGCGCTTCGTCGCTCGATGACCGTGGATGAACTGCAGCGGCTCCCGGAATTAAAAGCCGCCGATGGAAAGGACGCCGTTGGAGATCGCATGGCGGGCCGCAAAGAACTCGAAAAGCTCGTCGCAGAACGCGAAGTCGCTCTGGGAGCTACTTTGGATCTCAACGGCACTGCCAATGTCATCAGCGGCGGCACATTGGCCTATTTTGGCATGGCTGACGCTCAGAACGCTCGTGGACTCGTCCGCGCCTTTTTCCGAGCGCTCGGCCCGACGAAGGAATGGGCGGAGAACAACTACTACAAGCTTCGCATCACCGAGCAGGATGCCGATCTCGTCACCGTGAACGCCTTCTGGCGCGATTACGCCGTCTGGGTGGCCGCTGGATCGAAGAATGGCTTTGTTTCATCGAATGTCGCCGAAGCCAGCCGCAACTTCACCGAGATGATGCTCGCGCTCGCGGTGCTCGACCTGCCGTTTGAGGCGGCGAAACACACGACGAAGGCCGACAACGGCCAGTTCACCTTCACGGCAGGCGGGCCGGTCATTTTGTATCACAAGGAGATCAAACCCGCTGCTGCCGAAAACAACGCGCAGGGCCAGCTTCTCGTGTCACAGAGCTTCTTCCGCCACGGCGACCGTTACCGGCAGGAAGGGAACGAGAAGTTCGAGAAATACGTCACCACCGAGTTCCTCACCGGCGCGACTTATGGCGCGAACATCGTCGTCACCAATCCCACCAGCAGCCCGGTGAAGGCCGTGGTGCTGCTGCAAATCCCGCAGGGAGCGCTGCCCGTGCTCGGCAGCAAGGCCACCAACAGCCGTCAGGTGCGCCTTGAGCCGTACACGACGCAGACCTTCGAGTATCACTTCTACTTCCCGCTTGTACCCGCGAAGGCCGGTCTCAAGTTCGCACATTTTCCGGTCAACGTCGCCACCGCCACCGGTTCGGCTGCCGCGAAGCCGTTTGAGTTCAACGCCGTCGCCAAACTCACGGAAGTGGACAAGGCTTCATGGGATTATGTCTCGCAATACGGCAGCGATGCGGAGGTGTTCAGCTTCCTCGATCAGAACAACCTCGAAGGACTCAACCTGGAGCGCATCGCGTGGCGCTGCCGTCAGAGCGGCGACTTCTACAAGAAGCTCGTTTCCTTCATGAACCGCCAGCATGTCGTCAGCGAGCCGGTTTTCCGCTACGCCATGCTGCACAACGACCGTGGCACCGCCGCCGAGTGGTTGAAGTTCACCGATTCGATGAACGACTTCCTGGAGCAATGCGGCCCGTATTTTGCCAGCCCGTTGATCACGCTCGATCCCATCGAACGCCGCAGCTACGAGCACCTCGAATACTCCCCGCTCGTCAATCAACGCGCCCACCGCGTCGGCAGCGAGTGGCGCGTCGCCAATCCGGCGGTGCTGGAGGAATACACGCAGCTTCTCGGCATCCTCGCCTTCAAACCGCAGCTTGATGCCATGGACAGCATGAGCGTGACCTACTTCCTCTTCCTGCAAGATCGCGTGGAGGAGGCGCTGACGCGGTTCAAGACCATCGACGCGACGAAACTGCCCACACGCCTCCAGCACGACTACTTCCAGTGCTACGCCGCCTTCTACGAGGGAGATCTCGCCAACGCTCGCGGTCTCGCCGCGAAATACGCCGACCATCCCGTGCCGCGCTGGAAGACACTCTTTGCCGATGTGACAACGCAGCTTGATGAAATCGAAGGCAAGGCGGCCAAGAACGAAAAAGGAGACAAACCCGACCGCGAGAAGCAGCAGGCCGAACTCGCCGCCACAGAACCGACGTTTGAGTTCAAGGTGGAGAACAAAACCATCGCCCTAAGCTGGAAGAACCTCGGTGAAGTCACGCTGAACTACTATCTGATGGACCCCGAGTTCAGCTTCAGCAGCAATCCCTTTGTGAGCCAGGACTCCGGCCGCTTCAGCATCATCAAGCCAAACAAAACCGCCACGCAGACGCTGCCGAAGGATCAAACGACACTCGATGTGGCCCTGCCCGCAGAGTTCACCAAAGCAAACGTGCTCGTGGAGGTCATCGGTGCCGGACAGCGCAAGACCCAGGCCTATCATGCCAACACGCTCAAACTCACCCTCACCGAAAACTACGGCCGCCTTGAAACCCGCGACAGCACCACCGACAAGGCGCTGCCAAAGGCCTATGTGAAGGTCTATGCCAGGCTGAACAACGGCACTGTCCGCTTCTTCAAAGACGGCTACACCGACCTGCGCGGCCGCTTTGACTACGCCAGCCTCAATGGCCCTGAAAACGCTGTGCCACAGCCCACGCCCGCTGATGCACCACCCGCCAACGGCCTCGACTACCAGATGCTCAAGCCCGCCGAGCTGAACAAAGTCGAGAAACTCTCCCTGCTCATCCTCAGCGGCGCGCATGGAGCCGCCGTGAAGGAGGTGAACCCGCCGGGGCGGTGAGATGCCTGTGCCGTGGGTGGACGGTTATGATTGCCGGCCCTTTCGTCCTTAAACGAAGACACCCCGCATCTTGTGGGATGCGGGGTGTATTTTAATCTGGCGACGTCCTACTTTCGCATGGCCTTTCGCCATACTATCATCGGCGCAACAGCGTTTCACTGCCGTGTTCGGAATGGGAACGGGTGGTGCCACTGTGCCATGGTCACCAGACTGCAAACCACACGGGTGAGCGTGTGATCTGAGTGTCTGGAGACACTTTCAGGAAACGGAGGTTCCCTGACAACTGCATACGGGGTGTGAACAGATTCTTTTTGAGCCTTGGAACCAGGCTTCAGTTTGAGATGATCAATGCAAGACAAACGGATGATTAGTACCACTGAGCTGAACGCGTTGCCGCGCTTGCACCCGTGGCCTATCAACGTGGTAGTCTTCCACGATCCTTCAGGGAAAGCTTATCTTGGGATGGGCTTGGCGCTTAGATGCTTTCAGCGCTTATCCCTTCCGCACATAGCTGCCCAGCGATGCTCTTGACAGAACAACTGGAACACCAGAGGTGCGTCAATTCCGGTCCTCTCGTACTAGGAATTGAACCCCTCAACTTTCCTGCGCCCACAGAGGATAGAGNNCATCGTCGATGTGAACTCTTGGATGAAATCAGCCTGTTATCCCTAGCGTACCTTTTGTCCGTTAAGCGATGGCAATTCCACATTAAACCACCGGATCACTTTGGCCTGCTTTCGCATCTGTTCGACTTGTAGGTCTCACAGTTAGGCTGGCTTATGCCAATGCACTCAACACGTGATTGCCAACCACGCTGAGCCAACCTTCGCGCTCCTCCGTTACTCTTTGGGAGGATACCGCCCCAGTAAAACTGACCGGCTGACATGGTCCCACATCCGGATTCACGGACTGCGGTTAGATCGTTCAATACCCAAGGGTGGTGTTTCATTGACGGCTCCGCGAAACCCGAAAGTTCCGCTTCAAAGCCTTCCACTTACGCTAAGCATGGAAACCAAACGACCAGTGACAGCTTACAGTTAAGGTGCATAGGGTCTTTCCGTCCTTCTGCGGGTAGGCGGCATCTTCACCG
>DNXB01000480.1 GCA_003506995.1 Verrucomicrobiales bacterium | reverse complement strand
GGCTGCACGCCCTCCGGCAACTGCTCGCGCACACCTTGCAGACGCTCCTGCACGAGCATTCGAGCCTTGTAGATGTCTGTGTCCCAGCCGAATTCGGCATAGACGAGCGAGAGCGACACGTCCGAATTCGATCTCAGGCGAGTGAGTCCTGCCACGCCCATGAGCGCGCTTTCCAACGGCTGTGTGACACGCATTTCCACTTCTTCCGGCGCAAGGCCGGGTGATTCAGTGAGAATGATGACGGTGGGCTTGGTGAGGTCAGGCAAGACCTCCACAGGCAGTTCCGTGGCCGTCTTTAGACCCATCACCATAAGGATGAGCGAGACGCCGATGATGAGCGCTCGGCTGGCGAGTGCCCAATGAATCATTTTGTTCAGCATGGCTTACGCAGCCTCCTTCTTGATGGGCTTCACCGGCGTTTCATGTTCGTCGGATGGTGCGCCGCGCTTCTTGGTGAACACGGCAATGAGAAGCAGAAGGAAAAGAACGCCACTGGCATACATCCACATGGAGCTGGCTCCGCCTTCTTGGTCGGCATGCCCGCCGCCAGCACCTTTTTTGGCCGCTTCCATTTCGGCTTTCTTCTCCGGTGTCAGCTCGCCTCCATCGGCGGCATGTTCGTGGCCGTGTGCGGCATCAAGCGCTTCCTTGAGCGAGACGCTGCTGGCTCCAGCGAATGACAACGAATATGCACCGCGAGTGACAACTTCATCGGCTGGCAGCAGCCCGTTGGTGATCTCGACAAAGCGGTCATTGATTTCGCCTACTTGCACCTGCGTTTTCACAAACGCATTCGCCAGATCAAAGTCCTTCACATAAACGAAGCGGTTCGATGACTCTCCCTGCAATGCGGCACGCGGAATGGAAACCACATTCGAGCGCTTGCTCATCACGATGGAGAACTCCGAACGCATGTCCGCACGCAGCAAGCCGCCGGGATTGGTCAGACGGAAGATGGCGTCGATGGTGCCGCTTTCCTTGTCCGCGCTGGTGCCAAAGCGAAGCAATTCACCTGCGAATTTTTCATTCGGCAGAGCGGCTACTTTGATATGTGCCACGGTTCCTGGCTTCATGCGCCCGGCCTGATGCTCGGGCACTCGTGCCACGGCATAGACCTCGCTGAGGTCGGTGATTTCCAGCAGCGCTTTTTCGGGGTCCAGTGGATCACCTAGCCTAGCGTCCACATGCGTGACGAGTCCACCCAGAGGTGCTTTGAGCGATACCACGGGCGGCGGATCACCCGGCTGACGGCTCTCGATCTTCGCCACCTCATCGCCCAACTTCACAACGTCGCCCGGAGTGACTTTCAGCTCCACAATGCGTCCTGCTATGCGGCTGCTAACGGCGGCGATCTTGCTGGGAATGGCCTCAATGCGGCCTAGCGAAAAAATGGTTGCCTCAAAGTCCGTTTCCTCGACTTCGACGGTTTCGATACGGAGGTTTTTCACGCCGGTTTCATCCAGCACCACTGTGTTCGCAGCACGTTTGGGATCACCTTCGGCATGAGCCAGACCGGACAGGGCAAGGCAAAGAATCAATGGAGCAAGGGGTCGTTTCATATTGGAAAAATCAAGTGGGAGTGTGTCTGTTAGCGTTTGGCAGATGAGACAGGCGCAGCGGGCGCGTGTTTGCCGATGGCGGCTTCGTAGCGAATGCGGGCAAGGTGAAAGTCACGCACGGCATCCAACGCAGCGGCTTCGAGTTGCAGGCGTTGCTCACGGGCGCGGAGAATGGTGAGGAGGTCGGTCTGGCCGCTCTCGTAGGCTTTTTCGAGCTTGCCGGTCTGCTCGATGACGAGCGGCAGCAGAGTGTCGCGGGTTTCGTGCGCGAGATCATAGCTGGTCTGCATGTCTTTCCGGGCATTCTCCACTTCACTACGGATTTGCTTGGCAAGCGCCGCTTGTTCCAGGCGCACACGCTCTGCGGTGGCAGTTTTCTCGGCTACCTGCCCCTCGTTCTTGTTCCAGAACGGTAACGGAAGCGAGACGCGGAAACCAATCACACCATTGGTCCGTCGATCATCGCCAGATGCATTTTGATACTCTGGCCCGGCGAAGATGCCAGCGCTCACATCCTGCCACTTGTTGGCTTTGGCGAGACCGATGTCGGTTTGAGAAGCGATGAGCTTGGCCTCAGCGAGCTGATAATCTGCCCGCATCACCCAGTTCGCCCCTTTGCCGGGCACACCCATTCCAGGGAGGTCACCGGAGAGCGACAGCGACTCATCGGGATCGAGGTTCAACATGGGCTTGAGAGTGCCCATCAGACTGCGGCTCTCGCCTTCCAGCTTGCGGGCTTCCACAATGAGGCGTTGCGCGTCCACCTGGGCCTGTGCGGCATCCAGCGCGGAGAGTTCACCTGCCTTTGCACGTCCGGCAACGAACGCGGAGAGCTTTGTCGCCAGCTCCGTCTGTTGCTGGCGCAAACCCCTCTGCTGCTCAAGGGCGAGAATCTGCACCGCCAAGGTTTGCGCGTCAGAAATCAAACGCCGCTCGGCATCCTTCACCTCCAACTCCGCTGCGGTGACGAGTTGTCCGGTGAGCTGCTTCTCCAGCCGCAAACGCCTGGTGATGGGGAACGATTGATCGAGCGACAGCAGGGCCTGGCCTGGCGAAAGGAATGTTTCATTGCGCGAATCCAAGCCCACTGAGGGATTCGAGAGCCGTCCGGCACCGAGTTGGCGACCGCGAGCCTCCTCCACTGCCATACGGGCGGCTTTGAGGGAAGGATGCGTGGCGCGGACGCGTGGTCCGATGTCAGAAAGGGTGAGCGTAACGGCAGATGCCGACGAGGCGGCTGCAAGCAGCAGCGGTAGAAGCAAAAAGATGGAACGAAGCATGAGAAAGGTGGTGGTTTGTGGTTTGCAGGCGTGGACATTCCATGCCTGGAGCAACGAGAAGATCGCCAGTGCGCCTCAGCCGTCAGTCGTGGACGGCAGCGCGGGCTTCTTGCCTCAAACCAAAATCACCATGCAACGTGCCACCTGCAATGATGCAGGTGGACTCTCCCCCCCGGTATCCAGGGGCATCCTCATCAATTCAGTTTTCGCGAGTGTCTGGGTCAGCACCCAGTCGTGAATCCACGTCTCTGCGACCAGCACGGCGACGAAAACAGGGATCGAATGCGCCACCAAACTTGATGGTGCTGCCTGCATGTCCACGCCCAAAGGCGTATGATGCTCTTTCTCGCCCTTGTCGTCACATTCCTTGTTGGAGCTGTCCTCGCACGGAACGTCATGCGCATGGTCATCAACCACCACACGATGGCAGTGCTCAACCTCTGTCTCCACCACTGCATCCCCGTGATTGCAGGCGTAACCGCGCTGCACGCCAAACACCTGGGCACACGCAACGACCAGAACGGCCAGCGTGGGAAGGATGCGTTTGCGGAAAAGTGACATGAGCGCTTCTAAGATGCTCTTGAGGCTGGTTTATTCAATTTTAATTTTGAGGCACACTTGTTTTGTGATCGAGGAAACTCAGTGCGGATGCGGCTGTGAAAGCCCCTGCCAGCCGCTCCACGCCATGTAGAGTGCCAACAGCACGAGCAAGGCACAGGACACATAGGGAGCCTTGCGCATCGCATTGCCAAAGCCGCTGAAACGTTTTTCTGCGTGCTGGACACTCCATGCCGCGAGGGCACCCACCGTAACCATGGTGAGCGCGAGGCCAAAGCTGAATGCGCCCACGATGGCGAAGCCAAGCGTGGCACGCTTCAATTGCAGGCACACCAGTAGAATGGTGAAGGCGGCGGGGCACGGCATGAGGCCGCCCGTGATGCCGAACATGACAATCTGCGGCGTGGTCACGGCGCGATTACCGAAGCGGCGGCGGATGTCTTCGGCATGTTCGCGTTCGTGCGCGTCCTGATACACATCGCCCTCGGGCTTGATTTCCTCTGCGACCGCCCCGTGATGATGATGGTGATCCTCGGCAAATTTCAGCCGGTAGGTGTGCGCATGGTCGCCGTGGCTCATCGTCACCGCGGCCGCGAACTCGTGCGGTTCGGGCAGTTCGGCGGTGGCTTCCCAATAGCCGTCCTTTGGCTCAAACACGAACCGCTGGCTGCTGCCGTCGAGACGGGCGGTTTCGATGCTCACCGTGGTGTTCTTCGGCAGCGGAACCGCCGCCCCGGAGGCCGTGCAGGGATGGACGCGGAAGCGCGGTGGCACCCCGTCTTCAAAAACGGCGATCTCCAGCCAGCCGTGGCCGGTGTCCAGCATCATGCCGCCATGTGGGCCGTGCTCGTGGCTATGCGAACCGCCATCATGAGAATGAGCATGATCGTGGTCATGGTCATGGCTGTGAGTGTGACCGTCATGCGAATGGCTGTGCCCGTGATGATGTCCCTCGGCCTCTACCAACTCGCGTCGCGTGCGGCGATACATCCACACCGCCAGCAGGAATATCAGCACAGCGGACACGATTTGCAGATAAGGCTCGATGGTTTCCGCATTCCACTGGCTGCCATAGTGCAAGGCCAGCGCCGCCAGCAGCCAGATGATGAGCGAGTGCGAGATCGCCGCCGACAAGCCCAGCAGCACCGCCTGCCAGACGGTGCCACGGATGGCGATGATAAACGCGGCCATCATCGTTTTGGAGTGTCCCGGCTCAAGGCCGTGCAAGGCACCGAGGAGGATGGCGATGGGGATGTAGAGCCACACATGGGCGCTACCGCTTTGGATGAGTTGAGTGATGTCAGTCATAGGTTTGGGCTGTTGAGGTTAGGCGTTGACGATTGGCGGAGATTCTTTGCGTGACGTGGTGCGATGGAAGATGCGATAAGTTACGCTGCCCGTGCGCCCAGATTAGTTGCTGGAACGCACAATGACGCCAAAGGGAGGTGGAGGGTGTGTTCATAACATGGGTTTATCAGGATGCGGCTAAGAGTACAATGTGCCTCACACTGTCACTTCCTTCTTGGAGGCAACGACGCGATTGAACATGCGGTAGAGCGCTGGCAGCACGAGGAGGGTGAGCAGTGTGGAGCTGAGGATGCCGCCGATGACGACGGTGGCGAGGGGGCGCTGGACTTCGGCTCCGGGGCCGGTGGCGAGGGCCATGGGGACGAAGCCGAGACTGGCGACGAGCGCGGTCATGAGCACGGGGCGCAGGCGGGTGAGGGAGCCGCTGAGGATGGCGGCATCAAGGCCCATGCCATCTTCGATGAGCTTCCTGATGAAGCTGATCATGACGACTCCATTGAGCACGGCCACGCCTGACAATGCGATGAAACCGACGGCAGCGGAGATGGAGAGCGGGATGTCGCGCAACCACAACGCGATGATGCCGCCGGTGAGGGCCATGGGCACGCCGGTGAAGATGAGCAGCGCGTCTTTGACGGAACCGAAGGCGCTGAACAAGAGGATGAGGATGAGAAGCAGGGCGACGGGGACGACAATTTTGAGGCGCTGGCTGGCCGAGATGAGGTTTTCAAATTGTCCGCCCCAACTGATCCAGTAGCCGGGCTGCACGGTGACTTCTTCGGCGATGCGTTTTTGTGCTTCGCCGACAAAGCTGGCGATGTCGCGTCCGCGCACGTTGGCGGTGACGACGACGCGGCGCTTGGCGTTCTCGCGACTGATTTGGTTCGGGCCAGGGGCGAGGGTGAACTCGGCCAGCTCGCCGAGCGGGATGGTGCCCGCCGTGGCGACGCTACTTTTCGGCTGGTAGGCGATGCGGGTGAGCTTGGCATCATTGTCTGCTTTTTGCGGCAGCGGGATGGGGAGGCGCTTGAGGGCTTCGAGGTCGGTGCGGAGCTTTTCAGGCAGGCGCACGAGGATGGCGAAGCGGCGGTCGCCCTCGAAGATTTGCCCGGCTTCTTTGCCGCCGATGGCGATCTCGATGACCTCCTGCACGTCGGCGATGTTCAGGCCGTAACGGGCGAGCATGGGGCGGTTGATGGCGATGGTGAGCACGGGCAGGCCGGTGGTCTGTTCCAGCTTCACATCGACAGCACCGGGGACTTGCTTGAGCACGTCTTCGATCTGCCCGGCGGTTTCCTCCATGACTTCCATCTGGTCGCCAAAGACCTTCACGGCCACGTCACTGCGGACACCGGCGATGAGTTCATTGAAGCGCATTTCGATGGGCTGAAGCAGTTCGTAGTTGTTGCCGGGGACGGATTTGGCAGCGGCCATGACTTTGTCGGCCAGCTCAGACTTGGGCATGTCGGGGTTGGGCCAGTCTTTGCGCGGCTTGATCATGATGAAGCAATCCGCGACGCTGGGCGGCATGGGATCGGTGGCGATCTCGGCAGTGCCGAGCTTGGTGAAGATCTCCTTCACTTCGGGGATCTGTCCGAGCTTGGCTTCGAGGGTGCGCTGCATCTCCACGGCCTGCGTGAGGCTGGTGCCGGGGATGCGCAGGGCGTGCAGGGCGAAGTCGCCTTCATCGAGACGAGGGATGAACTCGCTACCCATTCTGGAAGCGAGGAGAAGGCAAAGCATCACGAGGATGACGGCAGCAGCAGCCACGG
>DNXB01000501.1 GCA_003506995.1 Verrucomicrobiales bacterium | reverse complement strand
GCGGATCACCCACGGCGAAGACCATCGTCTGGCGCAGGCTTTCCATCGCACGCGCCGGTTCCCATGTCTCAGCCAGCGCCCGCAACGCGGCGAGCTTTTCCTCGATGGTGTCACCCGCGACCTCGATCAAACCGGCTTTCTTCGTTTCCGGCGGCGGGTTGTCGAGATTCGCGCGTGCCGCAGGCGTCGGTTCGACGCTGATCGGCCTTGCCTCGGGAATCTCACGCGTCACCGGCTTGCGGCCCAGCCCGCTCAATTTATCCAGCGCATCGGACCGCAGCGGGATGTGCGTCACGCCGAGAAGCTGGCGCTGCTGCAGGTGTTGTTTGAGGAGATTGGAGGCGGCGGACATGCGGGTGAATGACGAAACCAGAATGCAGAATGACGAATGAATGTCGAATGCCGAAATCATTCGTCATTCCTCATTCTGGTTTCGTCATTGCCTGCGGCCCGGCGCATTTTAGCCCTTGCATTTGGCGGCGGAGTCCTAACATCCGCTCCAGCCATCCACCTACGCCATGAACCGAATCTTCACTCTCGCGGTCAGTGTGCTCCTCATCGTCGTCACCTGCGCCGCAGGAGCCGACAAGTCCAAATCAAAGTCGCCGAAGCTGACGGAGTACCCGAAGCAGGGCACAATCAACGCCGCCCTCAAGCATCTCGCCAAGGCCCAGGAACTCGCCAAAGGCAGCGCCAAGGAGGTGGCCGACGCCGTCGTGTGTCTCAAGAAGGCCGAGATTCAATTGTCGAAGGACAAGGGGAACAAGCACGGTTCGTTCAAGGAAAGCGCCCATCGTCTCAGCGGCCAGGCCGCCAAGGATCTGGAGAACGGCCTCTCTGACAAGGCTCTGAACAACATTGAGGAAGCCATTGCAGCCACCCACAAGGCAGGCAAGGCCGGGGAGGACTGAGCCACGCCCTGCCACAACTCCGCCCATCATGATTTGTGGAATCCTGTTTGTCCCGCAGATTCAGAAAACCCGCAGATTTCTTTCCTGACACATACAATCTGTGGGTTTTCTGAATCTGCGGGAAATCATCAATTCTGATGATGCGAGGCATCGTCTCCGACCCGGCTCAATCATCCTGCGCGCATGAGCATCGACTCCTCCCATCTCAGGCCCGCCGGTCGCTGGCAGCCGCCCTCGCCCCAGGAGATGCAGGCATGGCTGCCGCAGTATCGGTTTGAGGCCTTGCTCGGCTGCGGTGGCATGGGGGCGGTGTATCAGGCGGCGCAGATCGCGCCGGAGCGCCCGGTGGCGGTCAGGGTGCTGCCGGTGGATCGACCGGACGACGCGAATTTTCTGGATCAGTTCAAGCAGCAGGTGCTCGTGCTCTCGGAGTTGGAACATCCGTGCATCGTGAAGGTCTTGGATGCGGGTGTGCCTGAGGATGAGAACAACAAGGACGGCCACAAGCTGTGTTACCTCGTCATGGAGTACCTTGACGGAACGGATCTGGCGCGGTTGCTCGTCACCATGGGCCGGCTGCCGGAGGAGCAGGCGCTGACGATCACCGCGCATGTGTGCGACGCGCTGTCTTGCGCGCATCAGCAGGGCGTGGCGCATGGCGATCTCAAACCGGCGAACCTTCTGATCAACCTGTCAGGCGTGGTGAAAGTGTCAGGCTTCGGGCTGGTGCGCGTGATCGACGGCACCCAGGCAGGGGTGGATTTCCAAGCCGACATTCACGCGACGGGTGTGATGCTTTACGAGATGCTCACTGGCGAGGTTCCGCGCGGCAGCTTTCGCATGCCCAGTGTGTTGTCGGGGGCCGACCCGCGGATCGACGCGATCATCGCCAAGGCGATGGCGGCGGACACTGAGCGGGGTTACGCGGCGGTGTCCGATCTCCGGCACGACCTTGACGCAATTCTGCCCACGCCGCCGATCGAGGCCTGTGGCGAGGCGCTCGCGGCGGTGCCGCCGTCGTTGCTGCTGACTTTGGACGATCCCACAGCCCCGAGTCCGTCTCCGGCGCGAAAATCGAAGGGCTTGCTGGTTTACAGCATCGCCACTGTGGCGGCGCTGACTCTGCTGGTGGTTGTGCTGGCTGGTGGTGGACCTCAGGAGCAGAAAGTCACCACGCCCGCTGTGGTGATTGCCGAGGCGGTGCCGGAAACGAAGCCTCCGCCCGCTGCCATACCAGTTCCCGTGATCATCGAGAAGCCCGCTGACATTGCCAGTCCTGCTGCCGCGCTCGTTTTCAGCGGCCATCGCTACCAGTGGGTGCAGGAAAAATTGAAATGGGGTGAGGCGCGGAAAAAAGCCAAGGACATGGGCGGCTATCTGGCCACGATCACGACCCCGCAGGAGTGGGACTGGCTGCGCCAAACGCTGACGGCGGCCGCGACCGGCCACCAAGGCAACGTGTTCCTCGGCGGCGTCAAAGAGCGCCGCAAATGGACCTGGGTCACGGGTGAAACCTTCGATTGGAAGTTCGTGGGAGGCCGGGAGGTGAAAGGCAAGGGGCAGGCGCTGTGCTTCCACACCGTACGGCAAGAACTGGGCGTCGCACCCCCGGCCGGCCCGCCTTTGCCCTTTCTCGTCGAATGGGACGATGCCAAGCCCTGACGCTGGTCATTGCCTGCGCGAACTCCGCTGTTCGGTCAGCGATGAGGAAATCACGGCTCGATGATCACCAACCCAGGAAACCACGGGCGAAAATCGTCTGGATTACGCGTGATGATGTCCTGAAAGCGCAGGGCGAAGCCGCCAATCTGGATGTCGGCGATGGGGCGCTTCAATGTTTGGCCGGCGCGTTTCGCTTTCACATAAGCTGCCCAGCCGTCGGCTGCCGCCTCGGTGTCTGCCTCGATCCAGTCGATGTGGTGCTGGATGCCTGACTGTTTCAGGAAATGCCGCACCTGGGCCATCTGACCGCCAAACTGCGGCACGATTTCAATCTGACTGACCGGGCAGGCAACGACACCGTCCGCCAGCCTGGAGGCCACGCACTGGGCCGATGCCGACCCGAATTGAGGATCAGCTAGGGCGATGTCCAACAGGATGCAACTGTCAACGACCCAGGCCATCAGTCGTTTTCCCCCGCGCGAAGTTCACGCATCACTTCATCTGTGCCGGGCACGGTTCCCTGATAAAACTGGCGGGCGTATCCGAGCATCGCCACCGGCCCTGGCACAGCGGCTGGCTGCGCATCCATGATCTCCACGCGGAATTCATGGTCGGAAACCTGGGAGCAGCGCAGGTGGTTTGCAGCATCGGGCTTGAGCCATTGCAGCAGGCTGTGCGGGATGGTGAAGGGCGCGTTCATGACGCAAAGTCTCACGCCGGTTGGACAAGTCAAAGAGGGTTTCTCCGCGCCACAGCCCCCGTCACTCGATGGGCTGAGGCGGAGTGGCTGCCCCTCGCCGTTGCCTCGCTGGCCGTACTCGCACAGCTCAAGACACTGACTCGTCATTTGTCATTCGTCATTCTGCATTCGTCATTGCCTCCGGCTCAGCCGCATGTCCATCCACACGGCGAGGATCAACCCAGTAGTCTCAGACATCCTGACCTCAGAGGAAAACCGATGAGCCTGAAAAAGACAGCGGAATGGGGACAGCAGAATGAATTCCTATTCCGCTGTCCCCATTCCGCTGTCTTTCCGAGTCACCGAATTTCCAGGTGGGTATTGATTTTGCAGCAGCGCCTCAGGATGTCTGAGTCTCATAAAAAACAAGGCACTGCCTCTGCCTCCTCGCTTTTCCGTGCCCAGCAGCGCTTGATGCAGACCCGGCTCCACTTCACTGTTGGTGGCATCTGCCAGAATCGATTTTTACACCGCGAGAGATTGGAGAGACGCGAGAGAATCTAAATCAGAACTCTTGCGTCTCTCCAATCTCTTGCGGTGTTTTGAAACGTTAGGGTCAACACGACACCACGGGCGATGGATTTGCGCTCGGGCGGCACCGAGATGAGCGTCATGCGGTTTATTCGCACGGCAGCAGTCGAAATAACTGGTCAATGCGTGGAGCCAGGCGCTACAAAAGAATTCTCATTATTCTACCATGCCCGACGAGCCCTCCGCCCCTCTCCCCACACCTGCCAATTATCAGCGCACGGCGGGAGGGCATCTGCAATGGCAGCCGCCCACGCCGGAGCACTTGCAGGAGATGCTCCCGGCCTATGAGGTGATGAGCATCCTGGGCCAGGGCGGCATGGGGGCGGTGTACAAGGGACGGCAGAAGTCGCTGGACCGCGTTGTCGCCATCAAGATCCTCCCGCCGGAGGCGGCGGAGGACGACATGCAGTTCGCCGAGCGCTTCAAGAACGAGGCGCGCACAATGGCGAAGATGAATCACGCGTCGATTGTACATGTGTACGACTTTGGCGAAACGACGGAGGGCCAGCTCTACATCGTCATGGAGTTCATCGACGGCACGGACGTTGCGAAGATGATCCAAAGCCAGGGCAAGCTGCCGGAGGACTACGCGCTCTCCATCACCGCCCATGTGTGCGATGCCCTGGGCTACGCGCACACGCAGGGCGTCGTGCACCGCGACATCAAACCCGGCAACATCATGGTGACGTCCACCGGCCAGGTGAAGGTCATGGATTTCGGAATCGCCCGAGCGATCTCAGACTCCACCGCAACGGTCGCGCAGACCAGCACGATTCTCGGTACGGCCCAGTACTTCTCGCCCGAGCAGGCCCGCGGCGAGACGGTCGACGCTCGCACCGACCTGTACGCGAGCGGCGTCGTGCTCTTCG
>DNXB01000024.1 GCA_003506995.1 Verrucomicrobiales bacterium | reverse complement strand
ACTCCATCTCGGGGGTGATGATGCCCTGCTTGGCATACCAGAGCTGCGTGACAGGGTGGCCGGTGGCTTTGAGCGGGCGGCGGCGCTCGCCGTGGAGGCCGGGGAATTCGACGAGGCGGTTGCGCTCGGCGGTGCTGGCAAACTCGGCGTGCTTGCCGCTGAGGTAGCCGTTGTCCTGCGGCTTCACTTCACGGCCATCATAGGCGGCGACGTCGTTGCGGGCGGCGATCCATTTTTCGCGCAGGGGCGGGAGACCTTCGGAGGAGTCGCCTTTGAAGGTGGGATCGCCCCAAGGGCCGGAGCAGTCATAGACGCGGACGGGGTCGTTTTGCTCGATGCGGCCATTGAAGGCCTTCGTCGGCGAGAGGGTGATCTCGCGCATGGGGACGCGGATGTCCGGGTGGATCACGCCGGGCAGATAGACGCGGGTGGAGGCGGGGAGCTGCTCGGAGGAGTGGCCTTCGAAGGAGGTTTTGGGGTCGGCGATCATGGCGGAGTTACAAGTTTCAGGTTTGAAGTTGGGGCGCTGTGCGCCGCTGAAACTGAGATGGACCTCCGAGCGAACTCCCTTCGGCGGCATGACCCGCATCAGGTTCGGAGGGTTCGGATAGAAAATCCGTCTCAGTCCCTGCGGTGGGACGCCCCTGTCGTGACAGCGGAGTGTGCGGACTTCGAGGGCGTACGTCAAAGGCAATTTCAGGCCGGTGTGGCAGGCGGGGGGAGAACAGGGATAAAGAATTAGCAAATCATGGAAATTATAATAGATTCAATCGGTTTAAACCGCTCATGCGCTTCCTTCGTCTTCCTTTTCACGCCCTGCTGGCCTTTTTGGGCCTGCTGCTGGCACCGTTTTCGGTGTCGCGGGCGGATTTGGTCACGGACTGGAACTCCCTGGCCCTGGACACGATGCGCATGAGCACGGAGTCGCCCTTTGTGGCGCGTGATCTGGCCATCATGCACACGGCGATCTACAACGCCTCGGAGAGCATCCGGGGTGTTTACAACACCTACGGATTCGGAGGTTACACCGCGCCCACCGGCGGCCCGTCAGGGGCGTCCATCGAGGCGGCGATGGCCACGGCGGCGAACACGGTGATGCAAAGCCTCTACTCGGGCTCGAGCGGCGATTTCACCACGCTTTACAACACGCAACTGAGCGGTATCGCCGACGGACAGGCGAAGACGGATGGCATCGCCTGGGGAACGACCATCGCGAACGATATCCTGACCTGGCGCACGGCTGACGGCGCCTCGGTGGCGGCCAGCACGCCCTACTCGCCAGTGGGCACCGTGGGTTACTGGCAGCAAACTTCCCCGTCGAACGCGTTGCTGCCCGGCTGGGGCAATGTGGACACCTTTGCGATCTCCGGCACCGCCGCTTACACCGGCACGCTGCCCGGAGCGTCGCTGGCGGACTATGTGCAGACGTCGCAGTACGCGGCGGATTTTAACACGGTGAAGGACCTGGGCGCGCAGTTCAGCCTGACCCGCACCGCGGACCAGACGAGTCAGGCCTATTTCTGGGCGGCGGGGGATGGCACGGTGAAAATGCCGGGCCTGTGGAACCAGATCGCGGCGACGGCGGCGGCGACGGCCGCGCTGGATGTCACCGAGACCGCGCGTCTCCTGGCCGCCGTGAACATCGCGATGGCGGACGCGGGCATCGCCGCCTGGGCAAACGCGTATGACACGCAGTTTTGGCGGCCGGAGACGGCGATCGCGAACGGCGGCGACGCTTTGTTCGACACGGACGGCAACATCGACACCGAGGGCGATGTCTTCTGGCTGCCGCTCATTAATTCGCCCTCCTATCCCGAGTACCTCTCCACCCAGAGCGCCTTCAGCGCGGCGGCGGCGGCGGTGCTGGCGGAATATTTGGGCGACAGCCTGTCCTTCAGCCTCGGCAGCGACATCAATGGCGACGGCAGCATCGATCTGACGCGGAATTACACCAGCTTCAGCCAGGCGGCGGACGAGGCGGCGCAGAGCGGCACCTACGCGGGCATCCAGTTCGGCACGTCCATCACAGACGGGCAGACCATCGGGGCGAGCGTGGGAGATTATGTGGTGACCAACAACTTCGCCCTCGTGCCCGAGCCTGCGGGCGCGGTGCTGGTGCTGCTGGGAACGTTGCTGCTGCTGCAACGCCGCCGCATCTCAGCGTGAGGGATACAGCTCCGGCATCAGCAGCGGACGCAGGACCATGGGCGTGAGCTCGTATGGCAGCGGTTTCCATGGGTGACTTTTGTCCTGCTTCAAAGTGCCCCACCAGAGGCGTCCGCCATTCCGCCACGGATCAAGGATGATGCCGTCTTCAAAACGCTGCCCTTTCGCGGTGACGACGATGCCGTTGTGCTCCAGGAACGTGGCGCGGCGTGAGGAGGTGAGGTGCAGGTCGAGCGTTTTGAGATTGAGCCGGTGCAGGTGCGGGAACAAATCATCGCGCCATTGGTAGCAGAGGCCGCGCTTGCGCAGCCCGGTGTTGACCAGGCCGTTGTTCATCCACGGCAGGCAGATCGGTTTGAAGTCGAGGGACATCTTCGCGGATTCCTCGATGGCGGTGCTGGCCACTTGGTCCGCCTCGGCGCGGCTGACCGAAGGGGCGAGCTGCTGGAGGTCACGGCTGAGGCTCTTCGCTTTTTCACGGCGCTGCTCCGGCGTGCCGACGCTGACGCAGGAGGCGATGATCCAGGGAAGAACGACGATATAAAAACGTGAAACAGCGGACATGCGTTGTTTGAAATCAGGACAGCGGGCCATGGGCGGCCTCGTGCAGCGTCCGGGCCTGCTCTTTCCACTGCTCACGGCTGGCGCGGTTTCTGAAGCCCAGGATCTCGCTGAAGGCGCGCAGCTCGTCGTCATTCCATTGGGTGATCTGCCGCCAGGTGCGGATGCCGTGGGCGCGGAGTTGCTCGCTGATGACTCCTTTGATGCCCTTGATGCGGGTGAGGTCATCATCCGGTGTTTCGGCGAGCGCGGCGGCGTTTTCCGCGACGTGCTGAAGGACGCGGGCTTGGTTTTGCAGACGTTCGATCTCGCGGTGGGCGGACTGCAGGCGTTTTTCACTGTCGGAGAGACTGCGGTAGGCCAGACCCAGCCCGGCGGGGTCTGCCGTGGTCTGGGATTCCAGATGGGTGACGCGGCGCTGCCAGTCGTCCCGCTCCTGGGTGAGTGTGGCGGCGGTGGGCTGCTGCGCGGCGAGCCGGGCTTCGAGCGCGGCGATGGCACCGGGCAATCCAGGAGCACGAGGCGCGGCCACGACGGGTTTGGGCGTCTTGCCAGCGCCGGGGCGTTTGCGCTTTGGTTTTTCAGCCGAAGTTGCCGTTGTTTCAGGCATTGCAACGGGGGCGGCGGATTCCGGGCGTGAGCGCAGGTGCTCGATTTCAGCATGGGCGGCGGCCAGCGCGGCGCTGACGTTCTCACGCTCCGTGCGCAGCAGGGCAAGATCGTGAGCGGTTTTGTCGAGTTCATCCTGGAGAGACTGATGGGCTTCCTGTGTCTTGGCCGCTTTCTCCTGGCTCAAGGTTGTTTCTGCTCGTGAGCTTTCCAGCGCATCACGCAAAGAGCTGAGCTCGCTCCGGGTGCTGTCGAGCTGGCTGCGGAGGGTGTCATGCTCGACTTCACCCGCGCTGCGCGCCGCCTGCGTGTCGTCGATCCGGGTTTGCAGTTCCTGAATGGTCTTTCGCAGGTCAGCTCCGCGCCACTGCCAGCCGAGCCACGCGAAAATCACGGCGGTGAGGCCGAGCAGCGGGGCGAGGTAGAGCAGCAACCAGAGAAACGAGGACATCAAGGTGTGGATGTAGGCGTTGGGAGATGGGAAATCCAGTCGCGGAGCTGCTCGATGGCCTCCAACGAGCGTTCTTCGACCCGCATGGCGGAAAGGCCCTTGGGCAGGCGTTTGGACCGCGCCAGGCCGCCGGCTTCGACGAGATCGCGGGTGACGGGCAGCACCACCCAGGGGCTGCCGGGCGTGGCGATGGCAAAAATGCCCTGAGTGGCCGACGCGGGTGTCTGCGGCAGGCTTTTGACCGTGTGCAGGATGTCGCTGGCAGGCTGGCAGCCGGCGTCGAGGCGCAGTTCGTCATGCAGCACGAGCATGCGCGGCGCGTAGGCACGGCGTGCCGCCGCGATGATCTGTGAACGCGCGGATTCCTCGGCCACCTGGCCGCAGAGCATGGCCTTGCCGCCAAAGACGGCCAGCGTGATGAAAGCCTGCCGCGTGGGGGACTGAGCCAGAGGTTTGTCCGCGCCTTGCAGCCAGGCGATGAGTTCGTTGCTGTCCTTCCGGAGCAGCGTGGCATCGACATCCGCCGGGAGGTCTTTTTTCCATGGCTGCGCCTCGCCCGCCACCTGCCAGTCCACCGGCTTCCAGGCGCCGCCATCAAGGCCGAGATAAAGTGTCTTTTCCTGGCCAGCGTCCTTGGCTGGCAGCAGCGCGGTAGAGACCGAGGCAAACTCGCCGCCGGGTCGCCGCTGCGGGCTGACGCGGACCTCATCATGCACACGGCGGGGCGCGAACACGGCCAGCGCCTCGTCGAGCAGGGCGCCTTTGACCGCCGCGTCGGCCACCTCGCCACGGAGTGTGATTTCCTGGCCGCGAGTGGCGATGAAGACATGGCCGCGCGGCAGCGCTGCCCGCCGGTGCTCCTCCACTTCAGCCGCCTGCTGCGCGCGCGTGGCCTCGCGCACCTCCTGCAAGACGGGCAGGACGTGTGTTTGCCATTCCGCCTCGGTCACGCCATGCAAACGGGCCTCCGCTAGCAAGGCGGCATCGGATTGTTCAGGCGTGAGCGACTTCCACGGCTGCCCGATGCGCGTGAGCACGAGCTGCGCCTTGCTTTGCGGCGCTGGCACACCGCGCAGGGTGGCCGTGACGCTGGCGGCCTCGTCGTGATTTTCACCGTCGATCAGCGGCATGCCCTGAACCACGCCGCCCCGCGTGCCCCAGCCCTCCTGCACGCTGCGGGCCAGATCACGCGCCTCGAACTCGCTGGCGGCGGTGCCCAGCAGCCGCGCCCGGAGGCCGGTGGCGGCCAGCAGCAGCCAGCCGGGCGGAAGCGGAACCACCTCGATCTCGTTGTGAACAGCGCTTACAGGATTCAGCCGCAGGCCGAGGCTGGCGGCCAGCGGTGTGGGGGCGCGGACGAGATCGCGCACGGTCTGCTCAATGGCGCTGCGATCCTGCGCTGTGCGCACGGCTCCGCTCAAGCGTGCCTGCTGGCCGTCAAAGGCCAGTTGCAGCCGGTCCAGGCGGCGGGCCAGCACGGGCTGACGCTCCAGCGTTTCCCGTGCCGCGGTTTCGAGCGCGATTTGCACACGCGGCGCGAGCACGAGCGCACCGAGCAGCCAGAGCGCGGACAACGTGACAACGGAGGTGATCCAGCGCGCGCGGTTCATGATGGGTCACGTCTTGGGCGTGAGCATGCGCACCTCGTCAAAACTCAGACGGCGCACCTCGCCGCGCTGGCTGGTCTGCACGAAGGTTTCCGTGCCCACATCCAGGCCTGTGAGCCAGCCGTTGCCGTAGGCCCAGGTGTCGATGCAGATGCGTCCGGGCAGGAGGACCGGCAGTCCGTTCTTCTGCGCCGTGTGGCCGCAGATCAGCGTTTTCCCGGAAAAATGCGGGTGCGAGTCGTCCAGCCGGCGCCAGAACAGCCAATCATCGCTCTGGTCCGGCATCGGCAGCATGGCGTTCACATTCGCATGGGCAAAGATGTGCGTGTCCGTGGCGTGCCAGCGATGCAGCCGGCTCAAAAAAGCCCAGTGCGTTTCCGGCACCTTGTTCCACTCCGGTTTGGCCCACCCCGCGTAAGACTCCATGGTGGCGCTGCCGCCGACCGCGAACCAGGAGCTGGAGTCCACCGTGCTGTCACGGGCGTCGAGCATGAGGATTTCATGGTTGCCCAGCAGGGGGATGAGCTGCGTGTGCTTCTCCAGCTCCAGCAGGCGCTCGATCACGCCCCGCGTGTCCGGGCCGCGGTCCACATAGTCCCCCAGCATCACCAAGATGTCCGCCGGCGTGGGTGAAAGCTCCTGCAGCATGAGGTTCAGCGCGGCCGAGCAGCCGTGGATGTCACCGATGACCAGCGTGCGGCCCGGGGGCTTGTCACGCGGGGGCAGCCGGACCTTCGACGTGTGAACGTCGGGCGCGTCGTCGCTGACCAGGATGGGCATCCGCCATTCTTGCGCAGGGCAGGCGGGACGCAACCGTTGATCATCGCATTGGCGTGATGTCTTGCGGCGTGCTACAGGCACGCAGCCGCGAATGAACCCCCCCCGCCC
This sequence comes from Verrucomicrobiales bacterium, assembly GCA_003506995.1. Lineage (GTDB taxonomy): Bacteria > Verrucomicrobiota > Verrucomicrobiia > Verrucomicrobiales > Verrucomicrobiaceae > Prosthecobacter. The sequence goes on along the minus strand of DNXB01000024.1, from coordinate 187 downwards.
CACCCAGACCGATGATCCGCCGATTTTCGAGGCTCGTGGCGTGCGGAAGGTCTATCACACCGGGGAGCTGGACGTGGTGGCGCTCCAGGGGGTGAATCTCGACTTCCACAGCGGCGAACTCGTGGTGCTGCTCGGGGCCTCCGGCAGCGGCAAATCGACCTTGCTGAACATCCTCGGCGGGCTGGAC
>DNXB01000346.1:4150-5613 GCA_003506995.1 Verrucomicrobiales bacterium | reverse complement strand
AAGGTCTTGGTGAAGGCGAGCGGGCGAAACAGCTTGCCCTCCTGGCCGAGGAGGAAGAACACCGGGATGAAGGAGACGAGCGTGTTTGAAACAGCCGTCACAATCGCGCCGCCGACCTCCGTCGCGCCGTCATACACCTTCTGGAAGTGGCTTTTCTTCGGATCACCGGTGGCGATGTGCCGGTAGATGTTCTCCGTCATGATGATGCCCATGTCCGCCACATCCCCGATGGCGATGGCGAGGCCCGCGAGGGACATGATGTTCGAGTCCACGCCGAAGGCGAACATGAGGATGAAGCACAAACAGACGGACAGCGGCAGGGTCACGATCACCGCCGCCGTGCTGCGCAGATGCAGCAGAAAAATGAGAATGACGAGGCTGGCCATCAGCGCCTCCTCGCTGAGCGCGCTTTTGAGCGTGTCGATGGTCTGGTTGACGATGTCCGTGCGGTCGTAAAACGGCACCACTCGCACCTTCGAGACGCGGCCGTCGGCGAGCGTCTTCTGCGGCAGTCCGGCTTCGAGCTGCTTGATCTGCGCCTTGACCTTTTCGACGACGTGCTGCGGGTTTTCACCGTAGCGCATCAGCACCACGCCGCCCACGGCCTCGACACCGCCCTTGTCGAGAGCACCCCGGCGGAAATCCGGCCCGAGAGTGACGGTGGAGACGTGCTTCAACTGAATCGGCGTGCCACCCTCCTGCCGGATGACGACCTTTTCCAAGTCTTCCGTCGATTTGATGAAACCAACGCCACGGATGAAGAATTCGAGGCCATTTTTCTCCAGCACCTTCGCGCCGACGTCGATGTTCGCCTTCCGCACGGCCTCATACACGTCAAACAGCGTCACGCGATGCGCGCGCAGCTTGTCGGGATGCACGTCGATCTGGTACTGCTTCACGAAGCCGCCCACGCTTGCCACTTCGCTCACGCCTTCGACGGCATTGAGCTGATAGCGCAGATACCAGTCCTGGATGCTGCGCAGCTCGGCGAGGTCGAAGCCCTCGCCCTCAACGGTGTACCAATAGACCTGGCCGAGCGCCGTGGCATCGGGGCCCAGCACGGGCACCACGTCCTTCGGCAGCCGCTGCTGCGCCACGTTCATGCGCTCCAGCACTCTTGAACGCGCCCAGTAGTAGTCCACGTCGTCTTTGAAGATGACGAAGACCATCGAGAAACCGAAGCCCGACATGCTGCGGATGGTCTTCACGCCGGGCGTGCCGGTGAGGCTCGTGGTGAGCGGATACGTGACCTGATTATCCACATCCTGCGGTGAACGGCCGGGCCAGTCGGCAAAGACGATGACCTGTTTCTCACCGATGTCAGGAATGGCATCCACCGGCATGTTTTGCACCGCGTAGTAGCCGCCGCCGAGCAGGGCGAGCATGAAAAGAACGACCAGGAAGCCGTTCTTCAGGCACCAGCGAATGAGAGCGGTGGTCATGGCCTAGTGCTTGTGCTCGAC
>DNXB01000346.1:3005-4072 GCA_003506995.1 Verrucomicrobiales bacterium | reverse complement strand
GCCTGGCCCTTCGCGTAAAACAAGCTGGGCAGCCCCTGGATTTGAAACTGGCTGTCGAGCAGGAAATTGCCGCGCACAGCCACCTTTTCGCCCTCTTTCAAACCGGCGAGCACGGGATAAAAATCACCGGCACGCGGGCCAAGTTGCACTTCCATCGGCATGAACTCGCCCTGCGCATGCTCCACATACACGAGCTTGCGCGTGCCGCTGTCGAGCACGGCGGCGATGGGCACGGCCAGCACGCTCAATTCGGCGTCGGTGGGCTTGGTTTTGCCACCGGGGATCACGGTCAGCGCCATGCCACAACGCGGGCATGCGCCCGCCTGCGCCTGTAGAATCTGCGGATGCATCTGGCAGGTGAACTGGCCGCCGAGGCCGGTGGGTGCGGCCTTGCCATCCGCCAGCACCGGCACACGAATCATGGCGCTGACAAACATGCCGGGCTTCAGTTTTTGATCGGTGTTGGCGATGTTCACGAGCACTTTGACCGTGCGGCTTTCCTCCGTGAGCACGGGATTGATGAACCAGATGCGGCCGGTGAACGATTCACTGGGATAAGCCTCCGCCTGAATCGTCACAGTCTGCCCCTGCTGCACCCAGCCCAGCTCGGACTCGTAGATGTCGAGATAGACCCACAGGGATTCCAGGTTCGCCAGCTTGTAGAGCATCTCGCCGCTTTTCACCATGGCCTGCTGCACCGCCATGCGCTCGGTGACGGTGCCGNNCAGATCATCCACCTGCTCCTGCGTCAGTCCCCAGCGCAGCAGTTTCAGCTTCGACGCCTCGATCAAGGCGTTGTTCGCCGGACCTTCGAGGCCGACGAGCAGTTCCTTCTGCGCGAGGACGAGGTCAGGGCTGTAGATCTCCACCAGATGGTCGCCTTTCTTCACCTGCACGCCGGTGAAGTCCACATAGAGCTTTTCGATGTAGCCCTCGACGCGGCTGTTGATCACGGCGAGCGCGGACTCGTTGTACTGCACCTTGCCGACCGCGCGGATTTCATGCGTGATCTGGCGGCGCTGCACGGGCACGGTTTCCACGCTCGCCATGGCGCGGGCGTGTTCGGA
>DNXB01000346.1:0-3000 GCA_003506995.1 Verrucomicrobiales bacterium | reverse complement strand
GTGGCTTTGGTGAGGATCAGCGGCATCTCGCAGATCGGGCACTTGCCCGACTTGGGCAGCCGCACCTGCGGATGCATGGAACAGGTCCAGACTTGGCCCGCTGGAGCAGGCGCTCCGGCATCATCGCAACTCAGACTGACAAACACGAGAGCCGCCGCGATGCTGGCGAGCAGGATGCGATGGATGGATGAAGCGGACATGATGTTACCTCCTGGATGGATCGAGAAAAGGAGCGCCCGACGGCGGCACGCCCATGACTTGCAGTGACAGATCGGCCAGCGCCAGCTCGCGCTTGATGCGTGCCTCGACCTCGGCCAGGCGGAACTCCAGCAGCGTGCGCTGGGCATCGATCAGGTTGATGAAATCCGTCCCGCCGGTGGAATAGCCTGAACGCGCCACGTCGAGCGACTGTTTCGCCTTCGGCAGCAGGCTGTTTTGCAGCAGCGCCAGCAGCCGGGTGCTTTCGCGATACTGGTAGCTCTTCATCGCCACCTCCACCGTCAGCGTGAGCCGTTCATTGGAGAGCCGGGCTTTCGATGCGCCTTCCAGATGACGCGCGCCCGTGATCTCCGCCGCGATCTTGTCGCGCCAGATGGGCAGGGTCATGCCGCCGGAGGGGCGCACCATCACTGGCGAAGCTTTCACATCCGCCTCCACGCCAAGGGCGAAATCCGGCAGGCGTGTCTTCCGCGCCACGACCAGCGCCGCCTCCGCACGCCGCACATCGGCCTCCATGGCCTTCAGGCGCGGATTTCGCGCCAGCGCCGTTGCGAGAATCTGGTCGCCGCTGGTGGAAAGCGGTGAGGATTGCAGCGCGCGAGGCAGCGGCGGTGTCGGATCACCCGCGCCGAGTCCGAGTGCGGCCTTGAACTGCGTCACGAACCACTGCCGCGAGTCGCGCAGATTCGTCAGTTCGTTTTGCAGCCGCTCCTTCTCGATCTGAGTGCGCAGCAGATCTTGCAACGTGCCCTTCCCCACCTCCGTGAGCGATTGCGCCTGCTTCTCCAGGTCTTCTAGCAGCGACACCATTTCCTGATTCACGCGGATGCGCTCATCCACGAGCCGCAGCTCATACCACGCCTTCTTGAAACCGTAGGCGACTTGCAGAACCGCCGTTTCAAACTGGAAGTACTTCATCCCGCTCTCCGCCGTGGCCACATTCGCCGCCGCACGCAGTTTGCCCGGCCCTGGAAACTCCATCATCAGCCCCGGCATCAATGCCATGATGACCTTCGTGATGTCCATCTGAAACGTCAGTTGCGGATCAGGCAGCGAGCGCTCACGCGTGATCTTCTCCACCGACGCCAGCCATTCGTAATACGCCGCCTCCACCTGCGGATGCTTGTAGATGGCATGACGAACAAAAATCTCCGGCGAACCGCCGCTGCGCAGCACCGGCAGGCTCGGCGCGGCATCTGCCGGGCGGTACTTGCTCAGCACCTTCTGCACCCTCTCCCGCGAATCACGCTCGCCCGGCGTTTTGATGCCAACACAGGCGGCTGAAAAACCACAGGCCGCAGCCAGAACGATGCGAGCAACTCGCACCAACGCACGGCCATGTGTGGGAGACTTCATCATATCGAGTCAATGCCATGGGAGGCATCACCATCTTCCTTCGAGACCATTGATAGGTCATGGTTTCAGCTTCGCCATGTATTTGGCGGGTTCTTTGTTGAAGTCATCCAGGCACGACTCGCAGCACAGGCGGACCTCTGTGCCCTCATGCGTGAAGACATGAGGCTCTCCCATGCTGTCGAGTTTCTCACCGGAGACGACGCAGGTGGTGAGCGGATAGGAGCCGGCATTCGAGGTTTTGCCACAGGAAGCGAGACCGAGGCAGAGGAGGAGTATGGGAATGGCTTTCATGGTGTGGATGATGGCTTGTTGTTGCGTTGGCAGAGATACTTCGGCTTCGGGAAGTCCTCTGGTTGTCGTTGTTTCAGCACTGGTGCCCGACGGGAACGGATCGTGCCAATGGGGTATAACCCTGCTTTGGATTTCGAGACTCCTTGAACTCCAGACCGCCTACGGTCAGTCCGGTGGCGGCCCAGGGGAATTCGAGGGAGGCTTAGTGGACGGTGCAGTGTTTCATGGCACCACCGCAGGACTTGCAGGTGTGCTCCTTGAAGGCGCCGCCTTTGACCCAGGCCACGACCTTGTTCTCACAGTCCGGGCAGGTCATGTGGCTGGCGGACTTGAGGGTGACAAAACCTTTGTTCCAGGAGCCGGCAGAGCTGCTGGGTGCCTTGAAGGAGACGGTGCCGCATTTGTTGCACGTCACCGCGCTGGTGGGGGTGGAGGACGGAGCCTGACAGGAGGCCAGAGCGACTGCGGCGAAGCCGAGGACGAGGGAGCGGATGAGTTTCGTTTTCATGGTGTGTGTTTGGTTTGAGTTTGTGGCAGTCGATCTGCCTTCCCTGCGACAAACACCACCGGCGGTGCAAACCCTTGAAAGGACCAAGAACCGCCTTCACCGCCGCAAGATCGGCTCAGGCGTCCATGTCTTTCAGCAAGGTCTTGAGCATCTGCCGCGCACGGTAGATGCGTGTCTCCACCGCCTTGCTGCTGCAATGGGCCGCCTCCGCGATCTGCGCGTAGCTCATCTCTTCATAGGTGAAGAGCAGCATGGCCTCGCGCAGATCCGGCGGCAGAGCCGCGATGGCCGCCTCGACCGTGCGCAGGCGTTCGCCGCTCTGCATGTCCGCATCGGGAGATGACTGCTGACCGGGTGTTTCTCCCGCAGCATCTTCTTCATCCTCAAGCGCAACGGTGGGGTGGCGGCGACGCCAGCGCTGATGATTGCGGGCGAGATTTGCGGCAACACGGAACAGGTAGGTGGGAAAGGCCGCGCTGGGCGAGTAAGAGCCACAGTGCTGGTAAAGGCGCACGAAGGTCTCCTGCGCGAGATCGACGGCGGCATCGGGATCGCCGGTCATGCGTTGCAGGAAGGCGGCCACCTTGTCGCGCCAGCGTTGCATGATCTCGTTCAAGGCCAGATCA
>DNXB01000211.1:22289-24542 GCA_003506995.1 Verrucomicrobiales bacterium | reverse complement strand
CGCCGAAACGCTGGAATAAGATCTGAACCATTCATTTTGCACCGCGAGAGGTTGGATAACCGCAGAGAAGGCCTCTGGAATTCATCTGCGGTTATCTGATCTCTCGCGGTGTTGATTCAATCCGTGGTTTCCTAACGTTCAACGGCGATTGCAGCGAACATATCGCGAATCCAGGCGCTCTGGGCGCACTCCGCAACGCTCTTGCCATGGCGGTTCTTGAGACCGGGGCTGATGCCAGCAGCAAGGAACGCCTGGATGATCTCCCTCTGCGCACTGATGGCCGCTGCCGCACCTGAGCCGCCACGCCCGGTGTTTTGCACGGCTAGGTGAAACGGCGTGTTCCCGGAGTGGTTCTGCCGAGTCGGGTCACTGCCGGCCTGGAGCAGGCAGCGCACCGCTGCCGCGCAGCGCGTGCGGACCGCTCGGTGCAACGGCGTCGCCCCATTCTTGTCCTGCGCATGCAGGTCGGCCCCGGCGTCGATCAGGCAGAGGATCGTCTCCACCTGCTTTTCGGCATCCCAGGCGGGATGGGAGATGAAACCATCTGCGGCATAGTGCAACGGACTGCTGCGGCGATGATTGGCCGTCGCGTTGGGATTGGCACCCGCTTTCAGCAACAGTCGAATGATCTCGACGCGATAACCCGCCGCAGCCAGATGCAGCGCCGTGTCGCCGACGTAGATCCAATGGAAGATCTTGGCCTCGTGCAGCTTCGGCTGCTGAATCAGGCGCGCGGCAAGTCCGCCATCCGCCTGGAGCAGTGCTTGGACTGCCTTGCGGTCGTCATCCACGATGGCTGTCAGCAGAGGATTCATTCAACAGAGAAGAGTTGGGTAGAAGTTGCTCTTCCCACCGATCCCAAGATCGAGCATGGTCAGGTGTTGCGGGTTTTACGAGTGACACGACTGGTGACAAAGACGATGAGGAGCGGAAGCGCGACAAAAAAACCAAAGCCAGGGGAGGCAATAGAGAGCGTCTCGAGAAACGCTTCCGATGACGGGCGAAATTTGCTGAAGAAGCGGAAATTGTCCGCTGTGACCACTACAAACGGCGGGACAACAGCAATAGCCGTAAACAGCACTCGCCGCCGGCCGCCCACACAGGCGAATAATGCCGTCGAAATGAGGGATCCCAAGAGCCAAACGCCCACGGCACCGAACCCTGCGCGAAAGAAAAGGATTGGCGTTGCGGTGGCGAGCGACAGCGCCGCAGCCAAGCGTATGCAATCAGAAATTTTCATTCAAGGACGGCAGAGAGTAGGAATGAAGCGGGTGAGGTGGAAGTCAAGATGAGCGCTGATACGACCAAGGAGCCCCCGTTGCCAGCAGCACCTTCGTTCGCGATGTTCTATTTGCATCGTGGTAACGATAGTATCGGAGATGAGGGAGTTGGCGCCCAAGACTCCCATGAAACGTAACCCAAGAGATTCAGAAAGCGGCTGAATGCATCCGAGGCAGCTTTCACGTCTTGAANNGTTCAGCATTAAATGGGTGAGGGTCAAATAGGATGACCATGCTGCGCGGTGCGGGTGTGTAGCCTCAAGAGTGCCTGAGACCATCTCTGTGCCAAGGACGACACATACTCCCACATCACTGTCCACCCAATGGGCAATATCTGCGGGGTATGAGCCACAGAATCCCATCATACGACTCCAATAGAGCGCCAGATGAAAAAGATGATACTCGAGAGTTTCTCCAGGAGACGTATCGCTGTGGGCACGAAAGTTCTGCTCATATTCACTTCTCAGGTGGGAGAGCCGGTCTGAATCAAGATGACGTCCATTCTGCAGCATTACGGTGGGGCTATATTTCTCGAACCATTGGATGGAAAACCAATCTGTCGAGCGCCAACAAAAAACGCCTGACCGTTCTCACGGTCAGGCGTTGCTTTGAATCAATCCGTCAGCGGAACTCAGTTCGCGCGGCCGAGGTAGGTGGCGTCTTCGGTCTTCACGCTGATCTTGTCGCCGGGGCCGACGAAGAGGGGNNACCTGCACGCGGAGGCCGGATTCGGTGATGGCTTCCTTGTACACGTTGTTGGCGGAGTCGCCCTTCACCCCGGCGGGGCTGTCGGTGACGGTCATGATGATGCTGGCGGGCAGCTCGATGCCGGCGACGACGTCATCGGCGAACACCACGAGGTACTTCTGGCCTTCGATGAGGAAGCCACGGGTCTTGGCGTCGAGCTTGTCCTCGCCGATGAGCACGTCCTCAAACGTCTCCGGGTGGATGAAGTGGTAGCCGTCGCCGTCCT
>DNXB01000211.1:0-22248 GCA_003506995.1 Verrucomicrobiales bacterium | reverse complement strand
ACGCCATGCGCGGCGGCGTCTTGAGTTCGGTGTCGGTGACGACGCACACGTCGTTGTTGTGACGCACGGCGTGGCCTTTGCGGAGATTGATGACGGGGGTGGCTGGCATAGGAGCGTGGTTTCTTGGCGAGTTTGGCGTGTTTTGCAAGCGCTGGTTCGGGGGTGGGTGGACCGTCGGGCCACCAATCCGGCCAGAGATGGAAATGAGGAAAGCAGGAAGTCAGGAAATGAATCCGGCTCCTGTGTTCCTGCCTTCCTCATTCATTGTCAGAAGTCCTCGGCATAGGCCATCCATCATTCTGCCAGATGCACAGCTCAGAGGCTACCGCACCATCACCGTTGCCGCCGGACTCGGGGCGGCTTCACCGGCCTTGTTGGCGGCGATGACGCGCACCTCGATGGATTCGCCTGGAAGCAGGTGTGGCAGCAGTGTTTCAGGGGCGGGCACCGTGACGGCGTTGAGGAACTCTGCCGCTCCCATGCGCCGCCACTGCACGCGGTAGCGCGTGGCATGCGGGGCAGGGGGCCACTGCACGAAGACCTTGCCTTGGCCCGTGGCTTCGAGCGTCACCCGCTCCACCGGCTGCGGCATGGGCTGTCGCGAGGGCAGTTTCAGGCCAAAGCGCAGCCAGCGCGCGTCCGTGTCGGGTAGCAGGATGCCCAGTTCCCGGATCAGGCCGCGCATTTTTTGGCGCAGCTTCTTGAGCGCCTTGTTCTTCGCCAGCACGGCGGTGCGCAGGGCGGACTTGTTGAAGTTCACCGCTGACCGCGCATCCGACAACGCGTCAAAGGTGGCCTGGCAGATCGCCGCCGTGGCTCCCATGTCCGTGCTTTGGTGCTCCGGCTTCAGCTCGAAATACCGCGCCAGGCTCGAAAGCAGCCTGAGGCGTTTCGCGAAGACCTCCGGCACCATCGTGGAGTGGTCGGGAAAGCCCGCCGTGCCCCACTGCACGTTGAAGCCGGTGCCAAACAGCGCCGTCAGCCGCAGACGGCAGCGGCCGATCACCACCTCGCCCTCGCGGTCACGCTCCCGCAACTCCTTCCGCCGCTGCCCGCGCTCCGTCTTCACCCGCCCCACCTCCGTCTGGGCGGCACGCGCCGCGTCCCAGGCCGCCCGCATCGCCGCCGCCGTGTTCTGCTTGAGGCCGATCTCCACCTCCAGCGCCTCGCAGCCCTGGATCAAGTCATGGCAGCGGGCCAGCAGCACCGCATCGTTGGTCGGAGTCGGGTACGCAGCCATGGCAGCATCAGGTGGGTCCAAACGAAAGTCATTTCAGCCCTGCGGCATCTGCCCGGCGGACTCGGCCTTCACCGCCCAGCCCTGGGCCAGCTCTGCAAAGACAAATCCATGATCCTCCCAGGCAAAGGCAGACTCAAGCATTATTTACCGACTCTCGGTGAGTAATGCTTGAGACTCATGAGGCTCAAATGATCAACCCGCCGAAGGCTCCCGAAGCTCCCCCACCTCCAAACGGCTTCCGTCCCAGCCTTGGGTAGATCCACGCACTACTCACCGACTGTCGGTGAGTGGATGGTGAACATCCGCTGCCACCATCCAGCCTCCCGGCCAAGGTATAGAAGCCTCAATGATCATACACCGACACACGTTGAGTGGTCATTGAATCTTCCTCACGCAAAATCCGAAACCCGTTCAAGCCCACCAAGTCTCAAGCACTTCTCACCGACGCTCGGTGAGCAATCCATGAATCTAATCTGGGTCACGCCCATTCACCATTTACCACCCTGGAGCCTCCCCCAGATGCCNNAGGCCAAGGCAGTTCAGCCTCCCGAGCCTTGGGCGGGTGAAATCAGGAGTCCGCCGACCTCCCCCGAGCCTCCGGTGGATCACGGCGGAAAGGAGCTGGAGTATCCCGAGCCCCGGACAGGTGAAATCCGCAACGATCACGGCTCCTCCGAGCCTGCTGAGGCACAATCAGATGACCCAAACGTCTCGCCTGAGCTTGGGGCGGGCTTCCGTGGATTCCGCGCTGGGGCGAAAGTAGTCCAGTTGCGCTGCAACNNCCTCCAGCCACTCCTTTGCCGCCACTTCCTCCAGGCGCTTCATCAAGGCTGCGCGGGGAGCGCTCATGTCGGGGCTGTCGTCCTTCGCCAGAGTTTGCATCAGGCTCATCATCGCCAGCGAGATCGTGGGCGTTGCCATCATCTCCTTCGTCAGCACCGGCGCGATCTGCGCGGCGCTCTGGCAGATGGTGGGGTGACCGTGAATCTGCGGATGCTTCGTCGCATCGATCAAGGCGAGGAGGTAGAGGAGGCGGAGGGGGCTATCGGCGGCGATCGTCGCGGGCGCTTGATCCTTTGGCGCGGCGGCTCCTTCAAAGCCGGGCCACTCACCCTGCAACAACTGCTGCCATAGCGCGGTGGCGGCGCGGAACTGGCTGGACTTGGTGCAGAGCTCCATCCGCAGCTCGGCGCGTCGCTCGGGGGTGAGCTTAGGATTGGCGAGCTGCGCCAGCGTGTCCTGGCGGACGTGCAGCATGGGCGTGGTTTGCTTGATCTCGGGGAACTGGAGTTCACGGCCCGGCAGGGCGAGCAAACCGGCACGCAAGGGCGTGGTAAGGTTAAGGTCAAGTGTATGCCGAGGATTGGGAATGGCGGCCAGTGCTTCAGGGCTGGCGAGATCAAGTTGCTTGCCGGAGGCAGCATCCCAGAGCTTGATGCTGCCGTCGTATGCGCCGCTGGCGAGGCGAGAGCCGGCTAGCACGCCCACCCAGCCCGCGCTTCAGCGATGAAGCGGGCGACTTGCGCGAGATCCTTGATCCCCGGCTGTGATTCGACGCCGCTGGCGACATCGACCGCGATGGGATGCGTTTGCTGCACGGCCTGACGCACGTTGTCGGCATTGAGACCGCCGGAGAGCAGGATGTGCTTGTCTGGAAACATCTCCTGGGCACGCACGGCCAGATCCCATGGAAACGCATGCCCGCCGCCGCCGTAGGTGCCGGGGTTGTAGGCATCAAGCAGGATGGCGGCGCAGGGAAACTCACCGATCTGTGGCAGCGAGGCGGCATCTCGCACTTGCAGGGCTTTGATGACGTTCACGCCGCGATTCATGAGGTGCTCGACGTCTTGCGGTGTTTCGTCACCGTGGAGTTGCAGCGCTTGAAACAAGCCGCTGGCGACGGCGGCATCGAGCAAAGCGTCGTCAGGATTCACCAGCACGGCGACGAGGGCATGTTTTGCCGCCATGCCCTGCAATGAACTCACCGCAACCGGCAAGGGCATGTGGCGCTTGGATTTCGGCCAGAGATTGATGCCCACCGCGTCCGCGCCGAGCGCGAAGATCTCCGCCGCCTGCTCCGGGCGTGTGATACCGCAGATTTTCACGCTGTGACGGGCAGGATCAGGAAACATGAGGCGGGAAAACGGAATTGGTGCGCTCGGGGAGCAGTTGGGCGGTCACGCTGAGCAACACATCGAGCTTCGGGGGCAGCGGCATGCTGCCCCGCACACGCGCATCGCGCTTCAACTCCTCAAAACGCGGCGTGTCGGTGGGGCGGATGAGAAAAATGACCGGCGGGGCGGCATGGGAGCCGGGATGCACCAGCGGATAGGCCGTGCTGAGCAGGCGGTCGAGCATGTCTCCCCTCATGTCCGGCAGCGGCAGTGAAAACAAGAAGAGCGAGTATTCGCGCCGCAGCGCCATCTCAAAGGCACGTTCGGCACTGGGCGCGTCATCGACCTCGCACACACGGAAAGCGGTCAGCGCCTCACGAATCACCCGGCGAAAGGGCAGGCTCTCCTCGGCCAAAAGGACACGCGGCACCGCGAGTGGGACGGGATCAGGCGTCATGGAAAGCATGTCAGCTTTCAGGATACACCGCGACGGCCATGACGCCCTCGTTGGGCAGCCAGCCGACGACTTCGGCGCGCTTGAGCGGCTTCGAGGCGGTGCCCATGCCTTTGCGCACGGTTTCGAGCACTTTTTTCTGGGTGTCCGCAGAAACGGTGGAGCCGAAAAATCCGGCGAGGTCGGTCAAAACGAGCGAGGGAGCATTCACCCCGCCCAGCGTGGTCACCGGCGTGCGGGACTGGCCGCAGGCGATGATGGCCTCGCGGATCGCCTCCGGTGTCATGTCACCTGAGACCACCACGAGACGGCGCAGGCGGGTCTCAGCGGTCGGACTCTGCACGATCGAGGGTGGCACTGCAATGGCAGCGACAGGGCTGGCCGGCGGCTTGATCGACTTGGAGGGCTTCAGGAAGCCACGAGGGCCGCTGCTGGGGGTGTTGAAACCAAGCCCAGGCCCAAGCGCCTGCGGCAGCATCGGCTCCTCAGCGCGGAGCGCGGTGGCAGACAAGGCGAGAACGATGGCGAGAAAGACGGGAAATTTCACGAAGGCGCGGGTTTTATCACGCCGCCTGCAAAGTGACAATCATAAAGATTTGGCAGTCGTTTCGAAAAGTGCCGCTGGAGGTGAAGATCAAGCAAAAAAATCACCGCAGCCACCGCACCGGCTTGTTCGCATTTTTTCCCTGCGTAAAAGGCACTTCTTGACAGGTTGTTCACAACCGGCTGCGAATTCTCATTCTTGCGGAAAGCCCTCTTCGCAAGCCCTGTGAAAACTGCCTCTCCGAGGAGTCATTAGGGGGAAGAGGCTGAGTGTGGAACGCCTATTATTGAATCGTGGAACATCTTTCGGGACACTCCCAACGCGGCGTTTTCGTCACATAGTCCAAATAAGCATTTAAACAACCCGCTGCTCGATTCGAGCCAATTTTAATCACTCAATCAATTGAATTACAGTTGTTTAAGCCGATTAAAAACACACAAGCCATCATGTGAAACCGAACTTCGTTAAGTCTTGTTTTGCGGTCTTACCCCTGGCCACAAAGACCGCCGTAATGCCGCTTGAATGATTTTTTCGTCTCCGCCTATTTCCTATGCTCGTCGGTTGCCTGAAAGCCATGAGCCGCCGCCGCAAGTTTTTCATTTTCGACACATCCACAATGTTTTGCCTGCGCAGACGGTGGCAGGGTGGTTGAGCCGCGTAGTTTGTTCACACTGGCTTAAGGAGCGGGCTGGAACTGCCCAGTTCGGCCTTGTTGAGCCACGGACAACCGCTAGCCTGCCGAACCCATGAAAGCTTATCAAATCACCGGAACGGATGGTCTGAAATCGTTGAAATCCGTGAGCCTCGCAGACCCGAATCCAGGCCCCGGCGAGGTATTGGTCCGCCTTCGAGCGGTTGGCCTCAATTTTCGAGATTATATGAATGTCATGGGCATTCGTGGTGTGACCGGGCCGGTGCCGCGCATTCCGTGCTCGGATGGCGCGGGCGAGGTGGTGAGCGTGGGCGAGGGTGTGACGCAGTGGAAAACGGGAGACCGTGTGGTGATCCCGTTCATGCCGAGCTGGCTGGAGGGTGAGTTCAGCCAGGCGCATGCCTCGCGGGCGCTCGGTGGCGCTGTGGACGGCCTGCTGCGTGAGCTGGCGGCCATCCGCGCCGAGGCCTTGCTGCCGGTGCCGGCGCAGCTGTCTCTTGAGGAAGCCGCCACCCTGCCCTGTGCGGCGGTCACGGCCTGGGACGCGCTGCATACGCGTGGTGGATTGAAGGCTGGAGAAACGGTGCTCGTGCTCGGGACGGGCGGAGTCTCAATTTTCGCGCTCCAGTTTGCCAAACTGGCCGGTGCGCGAGTGCTGGCCACGACAAGCAGCGATGAAAAAGCCCGCCGCCTACTCGAATTCGGCGCGGATGCCGTGCATAACTACAAGACCGACCCCGCGTGGGATGAATGGGCGCTGGCGCAGACTGGCGGACGCGGGGTGGACAAGGTAATCGAGATCGGCGGCCCCGAAACACTCAACCGCTCCATCAAGGCGACGCGGTTTGGCGGTCACATCGCGCTGATCGGGGTGCTCACAGGCACCAGTGGCGAAATACAAACCGTGCAGATTCTGCGCAAGGGCATCCGGCTGGACGGTATCTATGTGGGATCGCGGGCGATGTTTGAGGAGATGCTGGGTGCGATAAAAAAAGCGGAAATGCGACCGGTCATCGACTCAACCTTTGAGTTTGAAGCCGCAGCGGAGGCCTTCCAGCGGATCGAAAGCGGACAGCACTTTGGCAAGATCGTGATCCGGGTGTGAGACAAGTCATCCCCCAGACAACCATGAAGCAGGATTGATTTTGGAACGGTTAGTGCTCACAGTTTCCGCATGACCCTTCCACCAATCACATTCGACCCGCCCACGTTGAAGCTGACCCTGTCCATCGTCGGCGGTTTGCTGCTGATCTCGATGATCCGGATTGTTTTTCTCCTGCGCACCAACAAACGCCTGCGCGAGAGCACGGAGAAGATGGAGAAACAGGTGCTGGCCCAGCAACATCAAATCCTCTCGGTGCGCCAGGACTCCAATGCCTGGCGAGGTGACATCCAGCGCATGTTTGATGCGTTCCGCGCCGAGTTTTCCAAACGCCTGGAGGAATCCGAGCAGCGCTATCAGGACATCCAGCAACGAGCGGCAAAGCCAGTGGTGTCGAAGCCCCCGCCTACACCGCCACCCGCCGCCGTCGAGGCAGAGAAGGAAGAAGCCGTGGCACCCGTGCCGGCGCTCGCGATTTCTTAATGCTCTCAACAAGACGCTGATTCGACTTCCAGGCGTTGAATTTTCGCCAAAGCGAAGGAACACATGCAAGTTTGATTTGGAACACTGTTTGCTGCAATAAAAACCCTATGCTCAACAGTATCGCTCAGGATGCCTCGTTTTTGCTGCTGCTGCTCTGGATCACCGGCGCTTTGTTTTTCATCTCGCTGGTGCGCATCTTTCTGCTGGCGCGGCACAATCGCCGCATGAGGCAGGACATCCTGAAAATGGAAAAACAGGCCGCTGAGCAGCAAATCGGGATCATTTCCAACCACCATGACACGGCCTCATGGCGGGCCAAAATCCAGCGGCAGTTCGACGCGCTGAGGGCCGAGCTTGCGACCAGACTGGACCAGTCTGAGCAAAGCAACCACCATGCGCAGAACAAGCTGGATGAATCCTGGCGCCAGGAACTCGCGACCGCGCATGACAAAATCAAAAAACTGGAGGCCGCCCTGAGCGCCGCGCCCACGCAAGTCATCGCCAAACCTCCCCAGCCCGCCATTCCCACCCTGCCAGCCATGGAGACGCTGCGCATTGAGGCTCTTGAATCCGAGCTTGCGGCCACCAAGTCCGCGCTCACCACCACCCGCCAGCAAAATGCCGCGCTGCGGCTTTCGAATTTGATGGCGCGTCGCCGCCAGACCGCGCCACGTCGCGGCGGCATGCGCCCGGCACGCCACGGCTGAGCCCGGAGACCATCTTCTGCTTTTTCCTCTCGCCAAGGCGGCGAGGCTGTCTTTAATTCACGTCACCATGACTGAAAACCCCACCGCAGAGACTGCTTTCGGCGCCAGCGCGCCGCATGATCCGTTCCAGGCAGCGAAGGCCAGCGCCATGAAGGCCGCCGAGGAACTGCGCGCAGCCGCAGCCCAGAAGGCCGCTGAGTTTCGCACCGCCGCCGAGAGCCGTGCGCAAAACTTCCGCGCCACGGCCGAGGCCAGGGCGGCTGACATCAAGGAGAAAGCCGGCGAGTTTCGCGAATACGCGGATGAGACCCTGGGCGAGGCACGTGAGCGATTCGCCGACCTGCGCACCGAGGCTGAGAAGTTTGCACGGGAAAAACCGTTGCAGGCCCTGCTGACCGCTTTCGGCATCGGCTTCATCGTCGGCAACATTCTGCGCCGTTGATTTTCACTCCGTGCGCACGCCCATGGACCCAGGCACGCCGCCCGCCACCGAGGAACGCGCCAGCGCTTCCGGCCTGCTGCGTTCTCTCGCGCTTTACGCCGAGGCACGGGGGCGCTTGCTGCACATCGAAGGCCAGGAGGCCGGAGCACGGCTTTCAAGCCTGACCGGCTGGTTCATGCTGACGCTGACCGCGCTCATCATCGGCTGGATGCTGGCGGCGCCGGCGCTGGTGTGGATCATCGCCGAATCCAACGGCTGGCATTGGACACGAGTCGCCCTGGCCGGCGCCGGAGCGCATCTCTTTCTTGCCCTGCTTTTCCTGGCCGGATTCAAAGTCCGCCTGCGCGGCCTGCGCCTGTTTGAGGAAACATTCAATCAATTCCGCCGCGACCGCGAATGGCTCACCCGCAACAAGAACGACTGACCCCGAAGCAGCAGGCTTTGCGTGATCTGGAGGAGGCCCGCTTCTCCCTGGACTGGCATGCCGCTCATGCGGTGGAAGAGTGGAGCCCGCGAGCACTGCTGGCGCGCAGCATGGAGAAAAACCGCCTGCTCTGGATCGGCGGCGCGGCGCTGGCCGGGGTGGCGTTGATACGGCTGCTGCGATTCTCCGACGGCGCCAACAACAGGCGTGACAATCTGAACGCTCCCGCTAAAAATCATCGCTGGCTCGCGTTGCTGCTCGGTCCGCTTGTCGCCCTGGGCCGTAAAACCATCCTGAACCACGCCGCCCAGTTGTTTGAATCCTATCTGCATCAGAAAGTTTCTCCGAACGCCACCACCACAGACAGAGTCTAGCGTCATCTCTCTTTCATGTCCGATCCCAACCAAACCCCTCAAGATATTCTCCCCGTTTTAGGCTCCGTGGACGACTACCTGCGCTTCTGCATGGAGTATGACGCCTCGGACCTCCACCTGGCCACGGGCGCACAGCCCACCTGGCGGCGTTATGGCAACCTGCAGCCGATCTGGAACAACGCCGGCATTCTGACACCCGAGGACACCCGTCGTCTGGCCTATGGCTTCCTTGGTGAGGCGCAGACCAAGCAGCTCGAATCACGCGGTGACGTTGATTTCGCCTACTCGCCCAATTACGGCCGCTTCCGCTCCTCCGTCGTGCAGCAGCGCCTCGGCATCGACATGGTCTTCCGCGTCATCAAGACCAAAATCACCTCGGTCGAGGAACTGGGTCTGCCGGACACGGTGAAGACCCTCACCCGCTTCCACAACGGCCTTATTCTCGTCACCGGCCCCGTCGGCTGCGGCAAATCGACCACGCTCGCCGCCCTCGTGGACTCGATCAACGCCGAGCGCCAGGATCACATCATCACCCTGGAAGATCCCATTGAGTACGTCATCGAGCCGAAAGGCTGCCATGTGAACCAGCGCGAGGTTCACACCCACACCGCCTCGTTCGCCGCCGCGCTCCGCGGTGCGCTGCGTGAGGACCCGGACGTCATCATGGTCGGTGAAATGCGCGACCTCGAAACGATCTCCCTCGCCATCACCGCCGCTGAAACGGGCCATTTGGTGCTCGGCACCCTGCACACCGGCAGCGCCGCGCGCACCCTGGACCGTGTGCTCGACGTGTTCCCCATCGACCAGCGCGAGCAGATCCGCATCATGGTGTCTGAATCCCTGCGCGGCATCCTCTCCCAGCAGCTCGTGCCGAAGATCGACGGCAGCGGCCGCGTCATGGCGCTCGAAATCCTGGTGAACACACCCGCCGTGGGCAACTGCATCCGTGAAGGCAAGACCTTCATGCTCGGCGGCGTCATGCAGACCGGGAAAAACGTCGGCATGATCCCCATGGACGACTCCCTGCGCAATCTTTACGCCAGCGGCCAGATCAACCGTGAGGAGTGCGAATCCCGCGCCGAGGACAAGATTCTCATGCGCAAATACTTCGAGTCCTGATTCCCGCCAGCAACACCCGCGAACAGCGCCCTTCCATGCCAATCATCGACCAATTTTTCCAGAAGCTCATCGAACTGGGCGGATCTGACCTTCATCTCAGCCAGAACCAGCCGCCCAAAGTGCGCGTGCATGGCAGCATCAAGCCCCTCTCCGACCAGGTTCTCGACGAGCGTCTCATGGAGACCATGATGCGCGAGATCTGCGAGCCACGCGCCTGGGATCGTTACAAGGAGAAGGGAGATCTCGACTTCGCCTACGAGATGGACTCGGACAACCGCTTCCGCTGCAACTACCTGCGTCAGCAGCATGGCTACGCCGCCGTGTTTCGTATCATTCCCACCAAGATCGCCAGCTTGGAGCAGCTCGGCATTCCTCCCGTGGTGAAGGAGTTCGGCCACATGCGCAGCGGCCTCGTGCTCGTCACCGGCCCCACCGGTTCAGGCAAATCAACGACGCTCGCGGCCCTGCTCGACTACATCAACATCAACTTCCGCCGTCACATCATCACGATCGAAGAGCCGATCGAATTCGTGCATCGCAACAAGAAGAGCATCATCACCCAGCGTGAGGTGCCCATTCAGACGCCATCGTTCGCCGACGGCCTCCGCGCCGCGTTGCGCGAGGACGCCGACATCGTGCTCGTGGGTGAAATGCGTGACCTGGAGACCATCTCCCTAGCGCTGACCGCCGCAGAAACCGGCCTGCTCGTGTTCGGCACGCTGCACACCAACAACGCCCGCAAGACCGTTGACCGTATCATCGACGTGTTCCCCTCCGACCAACAGAGCCAGGTGCGCACCATGCTCGCCGCCTCGCTGAAAGGCGTCGTGGCCCAGCTCCTCATGAAAAAGTCTGACGGGAAGGGCCGCGCCGCCGTGAATGAGATCATGGTCTCCAACCCCGCCGTCGGCGCGATCATCCGCGAAGGTGCCACGCAGAAGCTTTACGACGTCATCATCGGCGGCAAGTCCCAGGGCATGCAGTTCATGGATGAGGCCATCTGGCAAAAGCTGCGCGACGGCTACGTCACCCCGATGGAAGCCTACATGAAGGCCATCGACAAAAACCGCTTCAAGGCATTCCTGCCTCCTGAAGACGCCGAGGTCGCGGTCGCCAGCGGCGGCGACTCCAACAAGTAAAAGCCACTCAGCGCCTCGCCGCAGCGCCATGGATGATTCTTGCCGCACCTGCCGCACTGAGGTAACCTCACCCGCAAACCACGGATGAGCACGACAGGAAAGGGCGTTTTAGGTGAGCCTGGCTCACCCCACAGCAGCAGCAGTCAGCCAGGAGCGCTGGCCCTGCTGGGTGCCACCGCGCTCGGAGGGGTCATCGGATCACGCCTGCGCGGCGCACCGCTCATGATCGCCGCAGGCGCCACAGCGTTCGCCCTGCTGCGCAAGAAACCTGCCTCCCCAGCTCTCGCTCCGGCGCGGCCGCCGCAGGAAATCCAGCCGCAGAACCTGGTCGAGCAGTGGCTGGAGCAGCAAACCGAGCGGGAACAGCAGGCTCCGCTCATCCCGCTGCACGCAGCATCTGCTCCAGAGGATGATTACACCCCTGAGCCCCTGCTGGCTGCCCCTCTCGCAGAGGCGGAGGCACCGACCCTGCGTCAGGATCATTTTGCCAGTCTCACCGAACCAGTCGCCCGCGCCATTCCCGCCGTGCGCAGGATAGAACCTGCCACGCCTGTGGCATCGGGTTGGATACCAGGCATTGACCCGCTGCCAAGCTGGAGCGAAACGCCCGACAACCCTGTGCAAGGGACTGATCCGTCTCCCGCGCCGGAAAACACGCCCACAGACACAGCTCCTGTTTTTGCCGGCGGCACGCTGCCAGATGAAATCGAGGTCACGCAACCGCCGGAGAGCCTGCCCGCTCAACGCCGAGTGTTCGAACAGCCTGATGAAACGCCACCGCAGGTGCTCACAGCGCCAGAGGCAGATCCTCCTTCGGAAACTGAGATTTCACCCGAGATACCCGTCCATCTCGCCGAGCCTGGAGAAGCCTCGTTTGACCCTCCTTTGATGAGCAGTTCCTGGCCCGGCGTCGAGGCATCGCAGCCTGCGCAAGCGGCCTCCGTGGTCGTCGAGGCCGAGATCATCCTCCGCCCACGCGCACCGACGCACAACACCGTCACATCCAAAAACATGACCGCCCCTCCCGCTTTCAGCCCCGCTACCCCGGCGGAGGCAGAACCCGCAGGGCAGGATTCCCCGGCCCTGCCGCGCGCACCGCTGCAAACTCCCCGCGAGCAGCGCGCGCGCGGCACCTGGCGCTCCTGGTGGCGCGGTGATTGAGACACGACAGGACATTTGGCTTTATTTTTGACGACGCGTGACCGTTGTTCCGATTTTCATGCATCCCCTTGCCCATCATGCGCTGGCCTGAGCTCACCCTCTGGGCGGTCACACTTTCCCTGACCTCCATCATCGCGGCAATCATCGCGCTGACACACCTGCTGTTGAGGCATCGCGACCATCGTTCTGCGGCGTTCTGGACGGCGCTGGTCGTGTTTTCCCCCCTGGCGGGGCCGCTGCTTTATGTCTTCTTCGGCATCAACATCCTCCGGCGGCGCGGAAGACAATACCGCAGCAGCATCAACGAGCCCTGGCGTGATCCTGTGCCAGACCGCCCGCTGCCCCTCCTGACGGACAGCGTCGAGGCGCACGATCATCAGCAGTTTGCCAAGACTCTCGACCGCATCTCGCGCTTCTGCTTCGCCTCAGGCAACAACGTCCTCCCTCTTCACAACGGTGATGAGGCCATGCCCCGCATGCTGGACGCGATTCGCGGCGCACAGCACAGCATCGCGCTGGCCAGCTACATCTTTGAGTCCATCGGTGTCGGCGCGGACTTTGTCACCGAGCTGTCAAACGCGGCAAAACGCGGCGTGCAGGTGCGGGTGATGGTCGATGACGCCGGCACGCGCTATTCCTGGCCGCCAGTGGTCGCTGCGCTGCAAAGAGCAGGGGTGAACGCGCGACGTTTCATGCCCAACCGCATGATCCTGCGCCTCATCACCATGAACCTGCGCAACCACCGCAAAATCATGGTCGTCGATGGCGCCACCGCCTTCACCGGCGGCATGAACATCCGCGAGGGCAACATGCTGGCCCGCAAGCCCGCCCATCCTGTGCATGATCTGCATTTCGAGGTAACCGGCCCCGTCGTGGCACAGATCCAGCGTGTGTTTGCCGAGGACTGGGGCTTCTGCACGGGGGAGGTCTTGGAAGGCCCGGCTTGGTTCCCTGCCCTGTCCGCCACCGGCACGGCCAGCGCCATTGGCATCGTTGACGGCCCTGATGAAGACATGGAGGTCATGCCCGCCGCCTTCTTTGCGGCCCTGAACGCCGCGCGCAATGAAGTACGAATCATCACACCGTATTTCCTGCCCACACCAAACCTCATGGCCTCGCTTCGCCTGTGCGCCATCCGAGGGGTAAAAGTCACCATTTTGACGCCGGCACAGAACAACCTCCCCTTCGTCGCCTGGGCGGCACAAACCCTCTACCCCGAGTTGCTGGCGGTCGGCTGCCGCATCTTTGAATCCCCGCCGCCCTTCGATCATTCCAAGTTTTTCCTCATCGATGGCGTCTGGACCTTCTTTGGCTCCACCAACTGGGATCCACGCAGCCTGCGGCTCAACTTCGAGTTCAACCTCGCCTGCCATGACGCGGACCTCGCCCGGCGCCTCGGCTCCGAACTGGACGCCAGACTGGCCCTCAGCCGCGAGGTCACCTGCGAGACGCTCGAATCCGCCCCGGTTCTCCATCGTCTGCGCAATGGTTTTGCCCGGCTGTTCATCCCGGTGTTGTAAATGACTGCAGCATTTGGCTAAAAGAAACGTATCCAGCTTCGTTATTGCCCCTGCCATGACGACCACGGACGCCCGCCACACACCCGCACGCATTTTTGCCGGGAATAATCTCACGGCTTCCGGCGTCACACAAAACCGTCACATGCATCCGTTGTTTAAAGACAAAAATTTTTGAATCCTTTGCCCCGGAAGACGGGGCCGCTGCCGCGCACAGCCTCCCGCGCACACCCTAACCCAAACCATCCATACCAAATCATGAAGAAACTCATCGCTCNNCGCCGCCGAGTTCCCGGACATCAGCATCGCCGACCTCAAGCAGGCCATTGCTGACAAGAAGGTCACCGTCATCGACGTGAACGGTCCAAGCAAATATGCTGAAGGCCACGTTCCTGGTGCCGTTGACTTCTCCTCCAAGGGAGCGGATCTCGCCTCCGTCCTTCCTGCTGACAAAGGTGCGCTCGTCGTCGCCTATTGCGGCGGCCCGCAGTGCAGCGCCTACAAGGCCGCCGCCAAGAAGGCTGCTGAACTCGGCTACACCAACGTGAAGCACCTCTCCGCTGGCAGGTCCGGCTGGTTGGCCGCTGGTGAGGCCGTCGAGAAGTAATTCTCTTCTCTCTCATCGCCGGGTGTGTTGGAAAACTCCAGCCACCCGGCTTTTTCATGCCCCGGACCGGTGAAAATCACGCGGGTGACCACGATTCCATCGCCAGGCTCGCCGCTCCAAGCGCACCGGCCTCCTCCCCCAAGCGCGATGGCACCAGTTTCGGCGGATCCGCTGCCAGCGAGGGAAACAGCCCGCCCACCGCGGTCGTGACCGACTCACAAAAACGTGCGCCCAGTTCCGTGAGCGGCCCGTGCAGGATGAAGAGTTCCGTGTCCGTGAGCAGTTGCACACAGCCGACCACCCGCGCGTAATCCTCACACACCGCCTCCCACTGCGGTCCCTCGGTCTGGGCGAGTGCTCCAAGCGCCGCGCGCAGATCCACCGGCAGGGCAGCGCGTGAAGCCAGGCCCGCCAGCCGCCGCCATGTCGCAGGTGCGCTCAGTGCATGGTGCAGTTCCTGGGTGCTTCCCTTGCCACCGCCGAGCGGCCACGGCCAGCGCCCCACCTCACCGGCCGCATGACGCGCCCCCTCCACCAGCCGCCCCTCCTGCACCATGGCGATGCCAAACCCGCTGCGCGGTCCCAGAATCACATAGTCGTTCAAATCATGCCCCAGACCAAACCACCGCTCAGCCAATGCGATCACCCGCAGACTGCCCTCGAGGATCACCGGCACCCCCAGCTTCTTCGTGATTCGTTCCACCACCGGAATCTGCTTCCAGTCAGGAATGAAGGCGAACAGGATGCCCATGCCGGCCTGCGGGTCCACCAGCCCAGGAACCCCCAGGCCAACAGAAAACAACGGCCCGCGCATCGACTCCGCCAGTTTTAGCACGCTCGCCAGAATGGCCTGGATCACCATCTCCGCGTCCACTTCCGCCGGCAGCGCCCTGGCCACCACCGCATTCACACGACCGGAAAAATCCACCCCCACCGCCTGCACCCGTTGCGCGTTGAACTCGACCCCGGCAAACCAGCCTGCCTCGGAACGCGTTTTCAGAATCCGCCGCGGCCGTCCCATCGGCCCCTGGTTGATGCCCGACTCGTCCAGCAGTCGCTCTGCGATCAAACGGTCCACATACTGCCCCACCGTTGAGGGGGAGATGCCCAGCTCTTTGGCCAGTGTGGTCCTGGAGGTGGCGCGTCCGCTGCGCACATGCAACACGGCGGCCTCAAGCACTTCTCGTTGGAAAATAGGTTTTTTGCGCACTCGTAACATCAGAACCATCACCTCAAGGCATCGTCCAGGAAGATTCCCTCAGGCAGGCAAGAAATCTTCATCATGACAACGCAAGGGAGATGCCAGCGAGACGGCTTTCGAATGAAAAAAAATGCGCCTCGGCGCCCTGCTGGCATCCTGGGCTGCAAAAAAAATGAATCTTTGACGAACCGGCCAAATTAATTACATACCGACCGGTTTGCATGCCCGGAAAAGCCGCCAGCGAAACAAAGCGCGAACGTGACCCCGCCGGAACCCGGCAGCGGCTCATCGACACCACCGTACGCCTGATGCTGAAACAAGGTTTTGCCGCGACCTCGGTCGATCTCATCTGCAAAGAGGCCGGGATGACGAAGGGCGGCTTCTTCCATCACTTCACCAGCAAGGAAGCCATCGGCAAAGCCGCCGTGGAGTGGTGGGGGCGGATGGGCACGGCGCTCTACGCGGCGGCCTGGAGCAACACGCAAGCCGATCCGCTCGATCCAGGTGCATCAGATGCTCGACATCATGGCAGGCTTCACGTCGCGTGAGGATGACATCTGCGTGTGCATGGTGGGCATGATGTCCCAGGAGCTTGCCGCCACGAATCCGGTGATCCAGGCCGCTTGCGCGAAGGAACTGCGCTCCTGGACCGAAAACGTCGCCCACCTGCTCGCCGCAGCGAAAAAGAAGCGCAAACCGGCGACGGATTTCGATCCTAAAGCCGTCGCGTGGTTCCTGAACAGCCTGTGGCAGGGCTCCATGCTCGTCGGCAAAGCCTGTGAATCACAAGCGATGATCCGCTCCAACCTCAAACTCGCCCGCAGTTTCGTGGACCGACTGTTTTTGCACACCTGACCTTCATCTCCTGCATCCCCTCCCTCACCCACTCCACATCCATGAGCACCACCACACCTGACTATCCTGCCTTCAGTCCTTACATCGCCGTTCAAGACGCGGTCAAAGCCATCACATTTTACCAGGAGGCTTTCGGTGCCACCGAGCGCTTCCGCCTCGTCGATTCAGCATCCGGGAAAATCGGCCATGCCGAGCTCACGCTCAAAGACGGCATGCTCATGCTCTCCGAGGAGAACCCCGCCTGGAACAAATCGCCTCAAACACTCGGCGGCACGACAGTGAAATTCTGCCTCATGGTGGAAAACGCCGACGCGGCCATCGAACGCGCCGTGAAAGCCGGCGCCACCGTCCTGATGCCTCCAGGCGACCAGTTCTACGGTTTCCGCAGCGGCTCCATCCGCGACCCCTTCGGCCACGAATGGATGCTCCAGCACGAGATCGAAAAAGTCACCCCTGAGGAGATGCAAAAGCGCTGGGATGCGATGATCGAAAATTGTCAGTCCACCAAGTGAGTCAACCCAGCCCCAAACAACGCGCACCATGATCAAGAAAGTACTCCTCGGCCTCATCGCCGCCATCGTCATCATCCTCGTCGTCGCTTCTTTCCAGTCCGACGACTTGAACGTCACCCGCTCCGCCACCATTGCCGCCCCGCCGGACGCCGTCTTCAAAGTTGTGAACGACTTCCGCCAATGGGACGCATGGTCGCCCTGGTCGAAGCTCGATCCGGCGATGAAAAAGACACTCGAAGGCCCGCCTGAGGGCGTCGGTGCGATCTACAAGTGGTCCGGCAACAACGAAGTCGGCGAGGGCAGCACCAGGCTCGTTGGCAGCAAGCCCAATGAAACCATCGACATGAAACTGGAGTTCGTGCGGCCGTTTGAAGGCAGCAGCGACGTGCGGTTCACTTTCGCCCCCGAAGGCACCGGCACGAAAGTCACCTGGGCCATGCAGAGCAAGAAACCCTTCATCGGCAAAGTCATGGGGCTGTTCATGGACTGCGGAAAAATGTGCGGCGACCAGTTCAGCGAAGGACTCGGCAACCTTGGCAAGGTCGTCACCGCCGCGCCGAAGCCCTAATGCCACCCATTCGGCAACGGCGCTTCACTTCGTCATTCTTCATTCCCCACATGCCGCTCCCCGCTCTCATCGAATCCCCCATAGAAGGCTGGGGCAAGGCGTTTGATCAACTCGTGGAGCTTTGCACGAAGGAGGCAGTATGAACCCACCCACCGCCAACGAACTCGTCAGCTTCCGCTTCTTCCCGCACTCGCGCCAGCGCGTGTTTGAAGCCTTCAGCGATCCGCGGCAGCTCACGTGTTGGTTTGGTCCCAATGGCTTCACCAGCACCTTCAAGCAGTTCGACTTCCGGCCCGGCGGCGCGTGGATCTTCACGTTTCACGGTCCGAACGGCACCGACTATCCGAATGAAAGCACCTTCATCGAGATCGTGCCGAACGAACGCATCGTTTACGATCACGTCGTGCCACCTCACTTCCGCATGGCCATGACGCTGGCAGAGGAAGCTGGCGGCACACGCCTCACCTGGCGCATGGCTTTTGAAACCGCGCAGCTCTGCGAAACGCTCAAAGGCATCTGCATCCCCGCCAACGAGGAAAACTTCGACCGCCTCGCCGCTCATCTCGGCTCCAGCCAAACCACACACCCATGAAACACGCGCCCGCCATCGCCGGGATCCTTCTCGGTCTTTTGTTCATCATGGCATCTTCCGTCGTCCTCTTCGGCCTCGCTCCCACGCCCGAAATCCCCAAAGACACGCCCGTCTGGCATTTCATGGCCGCCGCAGGCCCCACGGGCTACATGACGTTCATCAAGATCTTCGAACTGCTCGGCGGCATCCTCGTCACGATCCCGCGCACGCGAAACCTCGGACTGCTCTGCCTCGGCCCCATCATCGTGAACATCCTTGCCTTCCATCAGTTCGTCGCGGGAGATGGCATCTTCCAGCCCATGCTTATCGGCATCAGCGTGCTCTCGCTTTACCTGCTCTGGACCGAGCGCAAAGCCTGGAAAGCGCTCATCCACTGAAAACACGTCTCGGGCGACACGTCTGAGCACGATTCACCATACCTGACAGCGTAATGTCACGGCGGACCACACGTATAAGCTCATGCAATGCGCCCCCACCTGCTTCTGCTCATCACGCTGCCGTCCTTCGCCCCTGCCGGCGAAAAGATCGTCTTCAATCGAGACATTCGTCCGATCCTCTCGGACAAATGCTTTCACTGCCATGGACCGGATGAAAAGGAGCGCAAAAGCGGGCTGCGGCTTGATGTGCGTGACGCCGCGCTCAAACCAGCCAAGTCAGGAGCCATCGCCATCGTCCCCGGCACTCCCAAGCAGAGCGAACTCATTGCCCGCTGCTTCACCACTGACGAAGAAGATCTCATGCCGCCCTCGAAGATGGGCAAACCACTCTCAGATCGCGAAAAAGCGCTGCTTCAGCAGTGGGTCGCCGAGGGAGCCGAGTATCAGGGCCACTGGGCCTTTGTATCACCGGTGCAGGCCGCCATACCAGCGCCAAGGGCCAAGAGCGAAGGGCCAAGAGATTCTGAATCTACGCCCTCCGCCCTTCGCCCTTCGCTGCATCCCATCGACAGTCTCATCACCGCCCGCCTTGCCAAGGAAGGCCTGAAACCTTCACCCGAGGCTGACCGCGCCACGCTGATCCGGCGTGTTTCGCTCGATCTAACCGGCCTGCCGCCGACTCCGGCGGAGGTCGCTGCGTTTGAAAAAGACCGAGCGCCGAACGCTTATGAAAAGGTGGTGGACCGCCTGCTACAATCGCCGCACTACGGCGAGCGCATGGCCATGCAGTGGCTCGATTTTGCACGCTATGCCGACAGCCATGGCTTCCAGACCGACAGCAGCCGCAGCATGTGGCCGTGGCGCGACTGGGTGATCCGCTCCTTCAATGAGAACAAGCCTTTCAATGAGTTTACCATCGAGCAAATCGCCGGTGATCTGCTGCCAAACGCCACGCTCGATCAAAAAGTCGCCACCGGCTTCAACCGCAACCACCGCATCAACGGCGAAGGCGGCATCATCGGCGAGGAATGGCGCATCGAGAACGTCATCGACCGCGTCGAGACCACCGGCTTCACCTGGCTGGCGCTGAGCCTGAACTGCTGCCGCTGCCACGATCATAAATACGATCCGATCAGCCAGAAGGAGTTTTATCAGCTTTTCTCCTTCTTCAACAACACCACCGACCGCGGCACCATCACCGGCGGCTCGAATCGCGCCGGTGGCAACGAACCACCGCTCGTCAGCGTCGCGGATGCAGCCACACAGGTCAAACTGGCAGCGATGCAGCAGGAAATCGACACAGCAAAGCAGCAAGCAGCAGCCACACGGAAAGACCTTGCCAAACTCATCGCCAATTGGGAGCCCCAAGCCTTGAAGAATCTGTCCCAGGCACAAAACGCCTGGGTGCCGCTGCAACCCACGCAGGTCGTTTCCAAGCTCGCCGACAAAGGCGCGAAGCTCACACGTCAGGCCGACGGCTCCTACCTCGCCAGCGGACCGAACCCAGCCAACGACACCTACATCTTCGACACGCCACTACCGAAGGAAGGCGTGACCGCTCTCATGCTCGAATGCCTTCCCGATCCTTCGTTGCCCAATCAAAGCCTGGGACGCTACTCCAACGGTAATTTCGTGCTTACCGACTTCGATGTCTTTATTCAAAAGTCCGGCGGTAAGCCTGAGAAACAAACGCTGGCACGCGTGGCCGCCGATTACTCGCAGAATGGCTACGAGATCGACAAAGTGCTCAAGCGTGACAAGGGCAAAGGCTGGGCCATCGATGGCAACAGCAAGAAAGACCCGCGCCGCGCCATGTTTGTGCTGCAACAACCGCTGCATGCCCCGGAAGGCACAACACTGATGCTGCGCCTGCGCCATGAGGCCATCGACGGCCACAACATCGGACGCTTCCGCATCTCGGCGGCCAGCACGCCTGCCGAAACGCTTAAACTCGATGGCGACACGCAGCTTGCCGCAGTCAAAGGCATTCTCGAAGTCCCCGCCGCCCAACGCACGCCGCAGGAGAAGGCGGAGATCGAGAAATTCTTCGTCACCAACGTGGACAGCCCGATCAAACGCGCCAACGACCTCGTACTGGCGAAGCAGAAGACGCTGGAGGATGCCCAGGGCCAACTGCCGAACGTCATGGTGATGGAGGAGATGCCCCAACCTCGTGAGGCATTCATTCTCAGCCGTGGTGAATACGACAAGCCGACCGTCAAAGTCAGCATGGGCCTGCCCGCCGTGCTGCCCCCCTTGCCGAAAGGCGCGCCGCTCAATCGACTCGGCCTCGCCAAGTGGCTCGTCGATCCTGCCAACCCGCTCACAGCGCGAGTGTGGGTCAATCGCGCGTGGGAGAAGTTCTTTGGTTACGGCTTGTGCAAGACCACCGAGAACCTCGGTTCGCAGGCCGAATACCCGGTGCATCCCGAGTTACTCGACTGGCTGGCGGTGGAGTTCATGGAGCGCGGCTGGAGCATGAAGCACATCCANNTGGGACATGAAGGCGCTGCAAAAACAGCTCGTCATGAGCCAGACTTATCGCCAGCAAAGCAAAGTCACACCTGAACTCGTCGCCAAAGACCCTGACAACCGGCTCCTCGCTCGTGGACCGCGTTTCCGCCTCGCCGGTGAGCTGGTGCGTGATCAAGCGCTCGCCTTGAGCGGCCTGCTCGTGCCAAAGATCGGCGGTGACAGCGTGCGGCCTTACATGCCTGAAGGTGTGTGGGACGAAACGAGCAAGTACGGCAACCTGCGCGGCTACAAGGCCGATTCGGGCGAAGGTTTGTATCGGCGCACGATGTACACCCTCTGGAAACGCACCGCCGCACCGCCCACGATGCTGCTCTTTGACTCCCCTTCCCGCGAACTCTGCACCGTGAAGCGCTCCCGCACCAACACACCGCTGCAAGCACTCGCGTTGCTGAATGAGGTCACCTTCGTCGAAGCCGCCCGTTCTTTGGCGCAACGTCTCATGAAGGAAGGCGGCGCCACCACGGAGTCGCGCATCGCGTATGGCTATCGCCTTGTCACCGCACGCGCACCCGATGCCGATGCCAGGCGCATCCTGCTCGCTGGTTTGAATCAACGCCTCGCGGAATTCAAAGCCTCACCCGAAGCCGCCACCAAGCTCATCACCACCGGTGCCTCGAAGCCCGATGCCTCGCTCAATCCTTCTGAACTCGCCGCCTACACCATGACGGCCAGCGTTCTGCTCAATCTGGACCGCACCATCACCCGCGACTGACATGCTCTCCTCCACACTTCAACTGCAAGACCGGCTCAACCGCCGCGCCTTCCTCAAGCACAGCGGCCTGGCGCTCGGCTCCACCGCGCTGGCCTCACAACTCGCGGCCTCGCCCACGCATTTCGCGCCGAAGGCGAAACGCATCATCTATCTGTTCCAAAGCGGCGCGCCCTCGCAGATGGACCTGTTTGACCCGAAGCCGCAGATGGAAAAACGGCGCGGAGAAGACCTGCCGGCCTCGATTCGCCAGGGACAGCGGCTCACCGGCATGACCTCGGGCCAGAAGACGTTTCCGGTGGCACCGTCGATGTTCCAATTCGCGCAGCACGGCCAGAGCGGCGCGTGGATCAGCGAATTGATGCCGAACATCTCGAAGATGGCCGATGAGCTCTGCTTCATCCGCTCCATGCACACGGAGGCGATCAATCATGATCCGGCGATCACCTTCTGCCAGACCGGTTCGCAGCTTGCGGGGCGTCCGAGCATCGGCTCATGGCTCAGTTACGGCCTGGGCAGCGCGAATCGTGATCTGCCAGCCTATGTGGTGCTCACCTCGTTCGGCACGGGTCGGCGCGATGACCAGCCGCTCTATGACCGCCTCTGGAGTTCCGGCTTTTTGCCCACGCAGCATCAGGGCGTGAAGTTCCGCAATGTGGGCGACCCGGTGTTGTATCTCTCCGATCCTGCCGGGGTGAACCGTGGCATGCGGCGTGGCATGCTGGATGAACTCGCCGCTTTGAATCAGCACGATCATCAATTGTTCGGCGATCCTGAGATCACCGCACGCGTCGCGCAGTATGAGATGGCCTTCCGCATG
>DNXB01000085.1 GCA_003506995.1 Verrucomicrobiales bacterium | reverse complement strand
ACACGGTGGACAAGGTGCTGGAGCATCTGATGACGCACGGCCAGAAGGTGGCCGGAGGCGACCGCCTGGGGAAGACGATCATCTTTGCCAAGAACCAGGCGCATGCGGAATACATCGCCGCTCGCTTCGATGCCAACTACCCGCACCACAAAGGCAGCTTTGCCCGCGTGATTCACTGCGATCTGCCCTATGCGCAGAGTTTGATCGACGACTTCTCGATTGCAAACAAAGCGCCGCACATTGCCATCTCCGTCGATATGCTCGACACCGGCATCGACGTGCCCGAGGTGGTGAATCTGGTCTTCTTCAAAATTGTCCGCTCGAAGACCAAGTTCTGGCAAATGCTCGGACGCGGCACGCGTCTCTGCCCGAATCTGTTCGGCCCCGACAAGCACAAAGAGTTCTTCTTCATCTTCGACTACTGCCAGAACCTGGAGTTCTTCCGCCACGATCCGCCTGAAGCCGGCGGGGTGCTGGGCGAGTCGCTGACCAAGCGCTTGTTCAAGCGCAGGCTGGAATTGATTGGCGGACTCGACAAAAATCCTGAAGCCAACAACGTGGTGAAGGAACTGCCCAATCCACAGGCTGAACTTCGCCGTGATCTGGCCGCACTGCTGCACACCGAAGTGGCGGCGATGAATGTGGAGAACTTCATCGTGCGACCTCAGCGCAGGCTGATCGAAAAGTACTCGGCTGCGGACGCATGGAAAGCGCTGGGAGATGATGCGATGCATGAACTGGCGTCGAATGTCGCCGGTCTGCCTGCCGAACTGGATGCCGAGGATGAGGAAGCCAAGAGGTTCGACGTTTTGATCCTGAATCTACAGCTTACGCGTCTGCGCTCGGAGCCGGGATTCGCACGGCTTCAGGAACAACTGAGAGCCATTGCCGGGCTGCTGGAGGAACGGCAGGCCATCCCGATGGTGAAGGATCAGATGCCGCTCATCCTGGAAGTGCAGGAAGACGCATGGTGGCAGGATGTGTCGCTGCCGATGCTGGAGCAGGTGCGTAAGAAGCTGCGGCTGCTGGTGAAGCTCATCGACAAGAAGGAGCGCAAACCGCTCTACACCGACTTTGAAGATGAGATGGGCGAAGTGACCACCATTGATCTCCCTGGATTTTCCTCGGCAGATAGCTTTGAGCGTTTCCGCGCGAAGGCCCGCCATTTCCTCAAGGCGAATGAGGATCATCTGGCGATCCATAAGCTGCGATCCAATGAGCCGCTGACGCCAACCGACATCGCGGAGCTGGAGAGAATCATGGTCGAGAGCGGGATCGGAACGCCGGACGATGTGGCGAAGGCCAAAGAGGAAAGCCACGGGCTGGGCTTGTTTGTGCGTTCACTCGTCGGCTTAGACCGACAGGCTGCGAAGCACGCGCTTGCCGGTTTCCTCTCGATCGGGAACTTCAATGCGAACCAGATCGAATTTCTCGACGAGATCGTCAATCATCTGACCGAGCACGGCTGCATGGATGCGGCACGACTTTATGAATCACCTTACACGGACTTCAATCCGCATGGTGTGGATGGCGTGTTCGCTCCTGCGCAAGTCGAGCGCTTGATGGCGATCCTCGAAGAAGTCAGAGAGCGTGCCGTGGCGTGATTTTGACCGCGTTCTGGCGAACGCGCCTACAACCTCACCCGGAACTCATTCTTGGCCTTCACGCTCTCGGCGAAGGCGGTGAGGAGCTGGAGGGAGTGCTCGACCTCCTGGAGGTGGCCCCTTTGACGACACTGTGCATGGGGCATTGGGGAAATGACATGAGGGTCATCCGAACCCATCCAAAAACGGGCGCAGCCACGTAGAGGAGATGACTGGCTGCTGGATACGCTGAACCCAATCTGATTATGAACGACATCCCCCCTCGCTTCCTGAACCGATTGGAGAGCGGACTCCGCATGGCCTCCGCGCACCTGCAAGAACAGGTGAACGAACTGGCCGCGACGCTGCCATGCGCCAGGGCTTTTGGCCGCATGCCGGACACAGCCGCCGAGTGGCGCACGCGCTGGCAGCAGCAATGGGACACCTTTGAAGAGGGGCTGCGCCGGATCGGCGAACTGGCGAAGGAAGCGGGCGGCGGCCTCGCCATGAGTGCCGAGGATCAACGCTCGCAGGCATTGGCCGCAGCGCAGGCGCTTCCGTCCGAGGTGGTCAAATTGGAGGAGATATTGGACACCCTCCAGAAGCAGGCGGGCGACATCGAGGAGGAAACGGTTCGCAAACAGTGGGGTGTGCTGGCGAGTCTGTTGGAGTCGGACATGGAGGCTCTCCTCGACGCTGCCCAGGCGGTGCGCATCAAGCTGGAACTGCTGGTGAAGCATGTCACGGAACAGGCCTATCAGGAGGATCTGGCCAAGGCCGCCATTGCCATCGAGCGAGAGCAGCACCGGCCTGGCAATGTGATCGAAGCCATGTTCATGTGGGTGGAGACAGATGAGGAACGAGTGCGCAAAGAGCGTGCCCTGGAGGAAAAGCAGGCGGTGCCCCGGAAGTCGGTGCCGCAGCCTGCGCCATGACGACACTGAGATGGCTCAACGTCACTGCTCGGAAATGGAAATGACGAATGACGAATGACGAATGACGAATGACGAATGACGAATGACGAAACGGCAGGCCAGGGCGGGATTGGAACAATCCATCGTCAACCACCGCAAACAACCGTCAACTATCGCAAACCTTCCTTCAGCGCGGCACGATGCCGAGGTAGTTCCTCACGGTGCTCCAGCCGGGATCGGAATGCTCGCGGCCGTCTGCGCTGCGGTAGTAAATCGCGGAGGAGCGGCCGCCGTCGAGATTGAGGGCGCGTTTTACCTGGAAGCCGGGCAGCAGCTCGGGGGTGGCGAGGATTTCGGCGAGTTCGCCGAGGCTGGTGTGGCGGGCGAGGCCGAAGATCCAGCGATGCGAGCCGTCCGTGGCGATGAAGGTGCGCGGAACGTGCTTGCTGCGCTCAAGACTCGCCACGGGACGACCGGAATCGACCAAACGCGGCCCGGCCTGGATCAAGTCGCGGGCGCTGCGGGATTCACGCACCTCGGCGTTCCAAAGAAGCTGGGGCGAATGGCGCACGACGACGGCGCCGGTGAGCAGTTTGTTGGACTGCCACGCACCAGTGGAGCGCCCGTTGGCGATCATGAGGCCCATGGGCGTGAACTGCGGCGTGAAGAAACCGCCGTTCACACCCGCGATGGCTCCGGCCCGCCGCATGCAGGCGGTGATCTGTCCGGCGCCGGCTCCATCGTCAGGTTGGTCGATGATTTTGAGCTGGTGGCTGCGGCTGTCGAAATAAACGAGCTGCAGATCGACCGAGTCGCCGTTTTTGCTCACGGAGAGCGTGTGCAGGGTGGCATCGCCGCTAAGCGGCTGGCTTTCGGCGGGCGCGTCGAGTTGCCAGCCGAATGAAGCCGAGGAAGCAGCGACCGGGGCAGGGGCGTGTGCGGCGACTTGTTCCCAGGATGGATAGGGCGGAGCCAGCGGCGCTGGAACAGGCTCGGCCACGGCAGGTGGCTGCGACGGTGGAGGCTGAACGCAACTGCTGAGCGCAAACGCGGCGAGTAAAGTCAGAAAGCGCATGTTCAGGCCAGTGAGGCGAGTGGCTCCTTCATCGCGGCGAGGGCGCGGGCACGATGACTGAGCTGGTTTTTCGTTTCTGCGGGCAGCAGGCCGAAGGTGTCGCTAAAGCCTTCGGGAATGAACAGCGGATCGTAGCCGAAGCCGCCCCCGCCTTGTTCGTCGGTGATGAGATGGCCTTCGACGCTGCCATGGGTGGTGTGCAGCACCTCGCCATCGCGGGCGAGAACCATGCAGCAGCGAAAGCGGCCGGAGAAACGGGTGTGTTGCGCTTTCTTGGCGAGTTCTTGCTTCAGTTTGACGCGGTTGTCAGCGGCGTTGGCTGTTTCACCCGCGTAGCGGGCGCTGCGCACGCCCGGAGCGCCGCCGAGGACATCGACTTCGAGGCCGGAGTCATCCGCGAGCACCAGCAGGCCGGGCAAGGCACGGCTGCCGCTGACGGCCTTGATGATGGCGTTGGCCTCAAACGTGTCACCGGTTTCCTCATCGAGCGTGACACCCGGATGTGCCCTCAAGTCCTCCACCTGCCATGCGCCGCCGAGGATGGCGGCGACTTCTTCCGTTTTGTGGGCGTTCGAGGTGGCGAAGACGAGGTGCATGTCTGGAGTATTGGAGTGGTGGATGAATGGAGATCGAACGTCAATGCTCCATTACTCCAACACTCCCTCCATCAATGCATCAGCGGCTCCAGCAGACGCGCCTCGGAGACGAATCCCACGGGCTGCTGGCGCTCGTCCACGACGATGGCAAGTCGGCGGCCCTGCTTGCGCATGCGTTGCAGCGTGTGCAGGGCAGGGAGGGCGGCGGGCACCGTGTCGAGCGTGCGCATGTGCTGGCGCACGAGGCGGTCAGGCGGGACGACGGCGGGCAGCTCCGTGGTGTCGAGCACGCCGATGAAAGAGCCGTTGTCTCCCAGCACAGGCAGCAGCGCGCAGTTTTGCTCACGGGCGAGGATGAGGGCGGTGCTGAGCGGTATCTCAGCCGCGAGCGCGATGCTGCGCGTGAGCGGCTGCATGAGATCGGATGCGCGCAGCTTTTTGTAGTCGAGCACGCGCTCGATGAGATGCGTGGCGGTGGGGGAAAGCTGGTGCTGCGCGGCCAGTTCCTGCGCCAGCGCCTTCAAATCATCCCGCCCGCGTGTCTGGTGCGCCTCGCTGGGGGATTCCGCGCTCTCTGCGGCGATTTTTTTCAGCGCGAAGGCGCGGAACAAAGGCCGCGCGAGCCCCACGAGATGCACCAGCGGCGAGACCGCGCGCAGCGAGCGGAAGGGGTAGTTGCGGAACAGTTTTTTCGGCATCACCTCGAGCCCGATCAGGAAGACCGGCAGCGAGGCGAGGAAGGCGAGCACATAGCCCCACAGGCTGGCATTTCGAATGACCGGCAGCGCGATGAGGAGGAAGGCGAGCAGGTTCGTCAGATGATTGGCGACGGTGATGCAGCCGATGAGCGCGTCGCGATCCTCCAGCAGTGGCAGCAGGCCGCGCGCACGGCGGTCCCCCTCGCTGGCGGCATGGCGCACGCGCACGCGGCTCACGGCCAGCACCGCGCTCTCCAGGCCCGAGAGCATGAAGGAAAGCGCGAGGCAGGTGAGGAGGAGGAGCCAGGTCATGAGGCAATGACGAAATCAGAATGACGAATGACGAAGATCAGAGGTTGAAACCACGCATGTTCACTGCTGACTGATTTTGGGTGGCTGTGTTGAGTCTGCATGAGTGGTTCAAAACTGGGTTGGTCAGATCGCGCCGGATTCATCCGCTGGCCCCGCTTTGCGGCGGAGTTCCAGCTCCTGGATGCGGGCGCGGACGACGCGGCGCACCTTGATCTCGGCGTCTTCGATGGTGATGCGCTCTCCGGCCTTCGGCACATGGCCGAGCTGGTTGAAGACGAGTCCGCCGATGGTGTCGATGCCGCCGGCGTCGAAATCGAGGCCGAGCTCCTCGCGCAGATGATCCAGACGGGTGCCGCCGTCGAGCAGGTAGCGTCCGGCGCCGAGGTCGCGGATCTCGGCGTCCTCGCCCTGCCACGGCGCGGCCTCATAGAGCAGCCAGTCGGCAATCTCGCGGCGGGTGATCATGCCTTCCAGCCCGCCGTACTCATCCGCGATGAGCGCGGGCGCGTCGTCATTTGGCAAATGATGGTCCAGCGCCTCCAGCACAGGCATGGTTTCCGGCACAAAGGCCGGTGTGCGCAGCAGCGTGCGCCACGGCGGGCGGTTGGCGAGTTTCCACGCGGCGGTGTTGATGACGCCTTCGACGGAATCGGGCGTCTCGCCATAAACGATGACAAAACGGCTGGCGGATTTCTCCAGCACGGCGGTGGTTTTCTGCTCGGAGTCCTCGCTGCTCATGAGCGCGAGATCGACGCGCGGAATCATGCAGTCCCGCACGGTGAGCGCCTCAATGTCGAGCGCCTCGTGGATCATGGCGCTCTCGTCATTGTCCAGCATGCCCTGCTCCTGGCGCATTTCGACGAGGGTCTCGAACTCGTCGCGGGTGACAGGGAGCCGGGACTTCACATGCTTGGTCACAAATTTTTGCAGCAGCAGGTCCGTGGCGCGGTCGGTGAAGGTGACGAGCGGGTCGAGCACGACCCGCAGCGGGTTCAGCAAGCGCAAACTGCCGAGCAGCACCACCGAGGGCGCACGCGCGGCAAAAAATTTAGGAGCCATGTCTCCTAGCAGGACCGTGGCCAAGAACAGCACAGATGACGCGATCCACGGATTCCAGCCCTGCGAGCGCAGCGGTCCGGTGACGATCCACAGGCCGAGCGCGGCCAGGGCGAGATTCAGCGCGGCTGAGAGCAGCAGCGCGCGGTGAAGCTGCGCGAAGGGGTTCGCGGTGATGGCGCGGAGCTTCTGCGCCACCGCGCCCTCCCCGGCGGCGAGGAGCTGCGCCTCCACATCCCGCGCGCTGTGGATCGCGGTCTCCGAGGCGGAGACGACCGCGAGGATCAGCAGCAGGTTCAGGTAAATCAGGACGGCGAGAAGCAGGGACATCAGATGAGGGCGTCGCACTGTGGGCGGGAGCGGAGCCAGGGGTCAAGATGAATTACGGAGCCGCGGCCATGTTCGTTCTTGCCAAGGACGCGGCGAATTGATAGCAACAGACCAACCATGCGCTCCATCCTCTTCTCCTGCCTCGTTTTCGCCGCCGTCAGCCTCCAGGCCGCCGACAAGCTGAAAGTCCTCATCATCGACGGACAAAACAACCACAAGTGGGACATCACCACGCCCTTGCTGAAGGACGCGCTGGAAAGCAGCGGCGTCTTCACGGTCGAAGTGAGCACGACACCGCCGAAGGGATCGCCTGTGGAGGCGTGGCATGCGTGGAAGCCGGAATTTACGGGTTATCAGGCCGTGGTGAGCAACTACAACGGCGAACCCTGGCCGCAGAACGTGCGCGATGCCTTCACGAAGTATGTCGCCGATGGCGGCGGCTTCGTTTCCGTGCATGCGGCGAACAATTCCTTCCCGGAGTGGAAGGAATACAACGACATGATCGGCGTCGGCGGCTGGGGTGGTCGCAATGAGAAGTCCGGCCCGTGGCTCTATGTGAAGGATGGCAAGCTGTTCCGCGACACCAGCGCGGGCAACGGCGGCGCACACGGCCCGCAGCATGAATTCGTCGTCGAAACACAAAGCCCGGACCATCCGATCATGCGCGGCCTGCCAAAACGCTGGCTGCATGCGAAAGACGAGCTGTACAGCAAGCTGCGCGGCCCGGGTGAGAACGTGGAGATACTCAGCACATCAGTCTCCGACCTCACCGCGATGAACGAGCCGAACAACCTGGTGCTCGCCTATCACAAAGGCCGCGTGTTTCACACCACACTCGGCCACGCCGACTACTCGATGCTGGACCGCGGCTTCTACACCCTCTTGCAACGCGGCACCGAGTGGGTCGCCACCGGCAATGTCGAGCGCACCGCCGCAGTCCCCGCCGATTTTCCCACGGAAAGCGCTCTCAGCGTCGTGAAGCTGGAAGGTTATCCCAAACAGCAGCCGCCCGAGCCGAAGAAGTGATCGGGCATCGTGGTTCCGCCTTTAGGCGGTTCAGAGTGAAGGCGGCCTGCGGGCCGCCTTTTTGTGTCCGCCCACCACCATGCGGGGATTGAATCAAGGTGGTGGCAGAGGGGAGATTTGAACTCCCGAGTCAAACAGGCGTGTCCATGCATGTCCACCCGTTTCCTAAATCGCTGATTACCAATGGTGATGACCTTTTGATGGATAGTGGTGGACGAGCATGGATGTTCTTAGCTATGTTCTCAGCATGGCAAGCCTTTGGAAACACCCTGAGAGTAAGTTCTTCTTCGCCTGCTTCACTGACCGCACGGGACGCAGGCTCAAGCGCTCTACGAAAGAGACGGGCCGCGCCAAGGCGCAACGAATCGCTGATGCATTTGAGCTTGCCGCCAGACAGAAGCAGACCGCTCGCCAAGTGCGTAGCGTCATTGCGGAGCTTCACAAAACCATCACGGGGCAGGACGTGGCGGCACTCACGATACGGGAGCACTCCGAGAACTGGTTGGCAGAGAAGAAGGGCACCGCGCCTGCCACGCTCGTTTTCTACCGTGGTTCAGTGAAGAAGTTCCTCACTTTTCTTGGCGAGCGTGCGGACGCCGACATCAGCGAGATCGAGGCCAAAACGATCCTCGCCTATCGAAACGAACTCATCACCGTGGTAAGCCCCAAGACCGTGAATCATGACATGAAAACGGTGAAGGCGTTGTTCAAGGCAGCGCGTCGTGATCAATTGTTGGTGGATGATCCAACGGAGTTCATCGAAACAGTGAAGGGCCGCGCTGATGCCAGCCGCCGCCCGTTCACACTGGACGAAGTGAAGCGCGTTCTGGCAGTCGCCAATGACGAATGGCGCAGCATGATCCTGTTCGGCCTGTACACGGGCCTGCGCATCTCGGATGTGGCAATGCTGCGTTGGAGCAACATTGACTTGGAGAAGCAGGAAATCAGCATCGTGGTGCAAAAGACCACCAAGCCCCTCATTCTGCCCATTGCCGCCCCGCTGGCCTCGCATCTGGAATCCATGCCGTCTTCCGATGATCCTCGCGCCCCCTTGCATCCCAAGGCCAACGGTACTTGGGAACGGGAAGGCAGAACTGGCAGGCTTGGGAACCAGTTCGCCGAACTGCTGATGGATGCGGGTTTGCGCAAGCCTTCATCCAAGGCAGGGAAGGGGCAGAAAGCACGCCGCGAAGCGCAGGCTCTTTCGTTTCACTGCCTGCGTCACACCGCCATCTCGCTGATGAAAGAGGCTGGCATTCCTGAATCCGTGGTCATGGCGATGGTCGGACATTCCAGCAAAGAAGTTTCGGCCAAGTACACACACGTTGGCCGTGATGCACTCGACAAGGCTGCCGCCAGCCTGCCGAATCTGGTTGCTTGATCGTCACTCATATATGCACCGTTTTTCCCGTCGCCGGGCGGTTGGTAAAAATGGATTGACGCTTCCTGCGTAGGCCGGTTAGGTTTCCAACGATCAGCCACACACTGATCCGGGCTTTAGAAGGCCTGTCACAAAGCCGCCCTGGTGTGGGCGAAAACAGCACCCTCAAGCCACACGGCCTGGGGGACGGCAGTGAATGTCCAACCCCACGGCTAATCCCCATGGGGGAAAGACTGCCGTGGTTGTGCTTTGTGCAGCCCTTCTAACCCCCAGACCACCTGGGGCGCTCGGAGAAGTTTGGAAGCTGGTTATCAACATCAGCCTCCCATGAATACCCGAATCATATCCTGCATCGCTGCCGTTCTCGTTTCCTTCATTCTCCACCCCATTGCTGCGCACGCCCGCATTGGGGAAACAATTGCTGAATGCGAAGCGCGATACGGAAAAGGGGAGGCTTTCAAAGGACGGTACATTTTCAAAAAAGCTCCGATGACCATAGCTTGCAAATTCACCAATGACATTTGTGAATCCATGATGATCTTTCACACCAAGACAGATCAGTTTCGACACCCCGCCGAAATGTCAGAGGTGGAGATTGAAGTCCTTTTGGAAGCAAACGGCCAAGGTTCCGCTTGGACGAAGGTTGAAGCGGTTTCAGTGAACAAGGAATGGAAAACGGAGGACGGTCGAGTGAGGGCTGCCTACTATACCTTTAGCAGAGAGCTTTACATCATAACGAGCGCCGAAATGGAGCGCGACGCCGCAGCGAAAGCCGCCGAAGAAAAGGCGAAGCTGAAAGGCTTTTGATTCCTTCTGCCGTCTCCCGAATCAAGTTCTTAATCACTACCGGTACGCGCTAAAAGGGCTCCGCGAAGCCATCAATCTCACCCAATCGCCCCACACCACTAAACATGCTCGCATACATCAAAATAATCGGCCTCCCCCTGTTCTCGTTGATGCTCTCTGGCTGCGCCATGAAAGCGCTACCTACTCCAAGCGGCAATCCCGAGGTGACGATCAATGCGAGTACCCAGCGAGTCAAAAGCACTCTAGTCTCTAGGCTTGCATCGCAAGGTTACATCCTCGATCAGGACACGCCTTACAGCCTGAGTTTCCACAGACAGATGGATGGGGGGAGTGCGCTTCTCTATCAAGTCGCCCTCGGGAATGCTTATTCGTCCACTCCCCAGATGATTATTTCCTTTACGTTTGCCCCACAGAATGGCGGAACGCGGGTGTTTGCTCACGTCAATACCAGCATGGCTAACGCTTTCGGTCGGGTTGAGCAGGTCAACATGGATCGAGGACGCGCAGGCAATGATGTTCAGGCGATGCTCCAGAGGGTCAAATCTGAAATCGAGGGCAACACACGAGGCTGATAAACCGGCTGCCACAGCCACGACCGGGCAGAGGCAATGGAATTATCACGGGAAACGCTTCTCAAAATTGCCAACTTCTCCGGCCCGGATGAAGAACTTGACGCGCTTATTAGCGAGGCCATTTCCGCCGAGTGCAAAACAGAAGAAGGCATGATTGAAGCCTTGATTCAGTTCACGAACTTGGGCGAGGAAACTTCTCGACTGATCGCCGCCAGAAAATTTTCTGGTTGGAAAAGCGATGTCATTCTGAATTGACGGCTAGGACAGATTTGGCCTAGCCACAATACACCGTGATTCCTGCGAGCTACGCGACGCCGGTATCACAAAATGGCCCGATGGCCGCGCCCTTGAAGATGTCATCGAAGGATAAAATCATGATCACGAAAGCACAGCTTGCCAAACTCACACACGACGGGGCCGTACTCTACGGCCTCGCCGCTCCGCTGGTAGTCTCCCGCGCCGGAGTCACATCGAAAGGCCGAATCTGGCTCCAAATCGGAGAAAAGCCGGTTCTGCTTCCAGCTCTGAAAGACTGGACGGAAGACGGATGCGGGATCGCTGCCACCGGTTCAAGTAAAGAGCGGCTGTACATCGTGGCCCCCGAAGATGTGGACGACATGCGGTACGGGCAACTACTCGACGACATCAGCGAGGGCCGCGCCCTCATGAAAGAGGCCGATTGCCTGCGCTTGCTCGGAGACGAGGCGTAGAAGTTATTTTCTGCCGCCTCACTGTGAGGGTTTGACGGTGATGACAGATCTGTCATCACCGCTGCATGGAGGCAATTAATTCGGTATATTCGGGGATTTTCATGCCCATTTAAGGCTCGTATGGGTTGTCTGCGGGATTGATTCCTTGGAAGACGATCCTGAGGGGCGGCGGGCTGTCTGTGGTGGCTGGCGTGCCGTTTACGCCGCTTTGCCCCACGATTTGCTTGAGTGCATAGCGCTTGGGCCACCTTCGCTCCAAAAGCGCCAGTTTTGCCCGCCAGTCGGAATCGTTTTTGATGGCCTTCACCAGTTCCAATTCTTCCACCGCTTGCGCCTGCTCTACCTCGCGGAAAAGTTGCGCGTAAGGCTCTTCACTTTGCGCGGCTTTGTTTTTCCAGTCACACCAAGTTGAAGGATGCACCCTCAAGTATTGGCAGAGGCCAGCGTCGTGGCATAGGGACTTGGCAGCCTTCACGGCGAGCTGGATGAATTCGAGCGTTACCTTTGTGGGTTGTCCTGGCTTGGCGTGTCGAGATGGTGCGCGCCCCTTTTGGGGAGGCTTCTGCGTTCGTGTCATTTCTTGAGTGGTTCGTTTCATAGATTGGGCAGCAAGAATGATCTGTGGTTTTCGTCCATGTCGTGCGGAAGGGCGTGGATTCTCAGTGAGACAGAGCCGTTACAAATGCATGATCTCCGCCATAAGGAACGCCCCCAGCGAGTCCGGCAAACCGGGCATTCTGAGCGTCCATCTTCCCCCTCATTTTCCGAGGCTTGCGCGGATTGATGGTAGCCCCTTGTTTTCCGAGGTTGTCGCTGAATCTCCCTCTCATTCTCCGATCTATACTGTGAGGCGCTTTTTCCCCTCTGTTTTTCCGAGGGGCGCGAATGCTTGCGGAAACCTACTTCCCAGACGGGATTGAACTGCAACCAAGGCCACGCCCCTTTGACCGTGACTCCTTTCTTGTCGCGGGTCTTGGAGAGATACGAAGCGGTCTTGTCCGGCTCAATATCCGGCTTCCAAAGAAAGGCGTCTGGGGGCATCGGCACGCCAAAGACTTTGAGCCATCTTTTCTGCCATCGCGTTCTCCACGCTCGCTCCATGTCCGCATCGTGTTCGATGCCGAGAGCAATGTGCTGATGTTTTCCCGGCCCTTCCCAGACTGAGCGGGCTGGAATCCTTTTCTCTTTGCAGAACTCTTTTGCGCTGGCGTTGAAACCGCTGAGTTGAGCGGGCGTTGCCTTGTCAGGGTAGCAGAGGGTAACGCAGGTTTTGATGAATGGGCGTAGCGAGTCAAACCGGACGCGGTTTGATTTTCGTTTATGCTCTGTCCACCCGTGGCGATCTTTCCGCCCTCCCCCGTAGCGGAGATAGCGCGAACGTGGCGGCGCGATGCGCCCGGCGGTGGCACCGGCGGCGGCGGATGCTTGATGAAGGGTGTATTCCACGCGGAGAGCGGTTTCTGCGCTTCCCTGTGTGTCAGCCTGCATTGGAACGCCCGCGCTGATGCTTGAGGCGATCCCTTCGCCGCTGTCTCAAAGGAGGCGGCGGGGTTTACTGGAGATTGGTGCTGCCTTTCTCGGGGTGGCTGGAAATGAAACGATCAAGTTCCTCCCGGTCAATGAGGCGGCAGCCTCCCACGCGGTACGAGCGGATGTTTCCCGCGCTCATTTCCTCATAGAGACTACTGCGGCTCAAGCCCGAGTATTCAGCGGCAGCATCCGGGCGAAGCCAGCGAGGTTGGAGGCGAATGGTGGAAGCCGATTTGGCATCGGCTACGGCTTGGTCTTTCTCGTGTTTTAGCATGACGAGTCCATTATGAAATCTGAAATTTCACGCTGGCCTGTTGCTCACGTCGCGCTAAGCCGTCTGAAAACAGGCTTCTTGCCACGCTGGCGCTGCCTTTTTGGGTAATTGCTCACGCTGGCTTCATTCAAGGCCGCGCTACCACGCCTCTGCCGGGGTGTTTCCTCACGCTTCGGCCTCTTTAAGAGGCTCAATTCTATGTCAATCCAATTTCGTCCAGTCGTGTTTTTTCTGGACTGCTTCTCTCAAGGTTTTTATGCATTCGGACACGGCTGGCAGTTCGACATTTTTAAAATGCATCTCTGGCTTCTCTTTCGGTTCCTCTTCTCCCCACGTCTTTCCTTTTGGCCGTTTCGTCCGCATCGTTTTGCATTCTTTCAGCGTTGCAAAGACCGTCGCATCACTGTGATAATTATCCATGCCGGTGATGAGTGTGCGCAGGAATTCGTTCAAGCGCTCCTTCTTGATTCGTTCCGCC
Organism: Verrucomicrobiales bacterium; assembly: GCA_003506995.1. GTDB lineage: Bacteria > Verrucomicrobiota > Verrucomicrobiia > Verrucomicrobiales > Verrucomicrobiaceae > Prosthecobacter. The sequence continues at coordinate 2,517 of DNXB01000085.1, read as the reverse complement.
GTTTGGAATTCGTCGGCAGAATCGCGGTCGATGTGTTTCTTATTTATTTCCACCCATTCGACATAGCCTTTGACGCATCGAACCATGAGTTTGCCCTCTCGGTTTTTAGTGGCGTTCGTTCCACCTTTGCTTCGTGCGCCTTCTTTCTTCTCTTGCTTGGTAAGCTCTTGAGCCTCCCAAGCCGCCATAGCCGGTCTGATTTCGGCTTGATATTTCGGGTTCAGTTCCTCGTAATAAACGCTCAATAATGGGCCGATGACAGGATGAATGCGGCGGATTCCTTCCGGCAGCTTGCCAACTTTGCAGTCCACCATGGCCCAAACTGTACCCATTGTATGGCTGTCCCACGTTCGCGCCATTTTTATGCGGATGCGCCACGCTTGCGCCTTTGCCTCTTCAATGAATTGCAATACTTCACTCGCGGAGTCAGCGGGACGCATTTGCCTGCAAATTGTATCAGCATCAGGCAAAGCCAGGTATTCGTGAAATGCTCTTTCTACCGTTGCTTCCCTTGCTAAAAAAGTCGCGAGATTATCGCTGGCGAGGGGTGATGATGGCGCAGGTTTAACCTTTTTCTCACTGCTTTTTTTCTTCGCTGCCATGATCAGAAAGTGGAGTCGATTGTGCGGTTGCGTGGTGATGCGTCAATCCAGCGCAGGCAGCACGTTCAACCCTTCCGCCTCTGCAATCTCTCGCTGCAAATCGTCAAAACTCAGAAACACCGTGGCCTCCCATTTCAGCGCCGTGGCGATGTGAAGCAGATCGAAGGAGCGGGAGCCGCGTCGCATCGTGTGACATTCGCTCAAGCGCTCTACTTCTGCCGCCACCTCTGTCCAGTCCGCCCCGGCTTCAATGACCACGCCCGATTCCAGATCGTTCTCGAATTGCGCCAGCATCATAAAGCCCTCTGTTTCCGAATACCCCTTCTTGGCATCACGGGAGCGCAGGAACACTTGGAAGCGTACCGCTTGTCGGAACTCGTAGGCGAGCAAGTGAGAGACAACGATGGGAGCGCCGATTTGCTCCAAGGTGGTAATGGCTCTCTCTGAATGGCTTTGCTGGCGGTAGAGCGAGCACAGAAAGGACGTGTCTGCGCAGTGCATCAGCCGTGGCAGTGTTCAAGCTCCGCCTCGCGCATTTCCTTCACTTCCGCATCGCTGAAAACGCGGCTGCCCCATGTCTTCCGCAGTCGGGCGCGGAAATCCGGGAGTGGGACGCTTTGCGGCTTGGGCGCGGTCGGAAGGAAGACTCCCAGCTTCTTGCCTCCCTTCACCACAAACACCACCTCGCCAGCCGAAAGGAGGCTGGCAAACGGCATCGTTTGATCAAGGGTCAGGGTGGACATGATGGCGATAATAGTCGTTTACGGGTTCCGTGGCAAGCCCTGCAACGACGCTGATGGACAAGGCAGGACAAAAATGGACATGTTCTTAGCCATGTTCTCAGTTGGGCCTTGGGGTGTGCCTACCACGTTGAAAATCAAGGTGGTGGCAGAGGGGAGATTTGAACTCCCGACCAAAGGCTTATGAGTCCTCTGCTCTACCCCTGAGCTACTCTGCCATTTGATGGCTCCTGAGGTAGGGTTCGAACCTACGACCTAGTGGTTAACAGCCACCCGCTCTACCGCTGAGCTACTCAGGAATCATGTCCCTCCCGAAGAAGGGGCGGGATTGATAGGCGTTTCCGCTCTCGGCGCAAGCACTTTGTCTGCCTGAAAATGAAGTGATTTCAGCCCGCCGCGTTTGCCTGCAACAGCTCGCCCAGCAAACCGCGCTGGCGGTAGAATTCGACCTCCGCCTCGCCCGTGGCATGCAAATCGGCCCGGATGGCCGCCGCATCACGCTCCGAGGCGACGTGCTGACGAATCAGCGCGGTCTTGCGGGCCTGCAAATCGAGGAATTCGATGTCCACCACGGGTGTCTGCGGCCATTGGCCGTCGTTCTGGCCGGCCTTGAGCACCTGCTTGAACGGCACGCCGATTTTCTGCGCCTGGGCCTTCGCCTCATTGATCCCGGCATACCAGTCGGGATGCACGAGGCGGTAGTAGTCGCGCATGGCCTGCTTGTTGTAGTGAATCACCAGCTTGCGGCCTTCGACATCCAGGAAAGTGGTGCCACGGAACGAGTCGGCGTCGATGGTATCGACGAAGAGCAGTTCCTCGCGATCCACCGCGAACTCCCACTTCAGATCCCACAGCAGCAGACCCGCCCCCTCCAGCAGCTCGCGCACGGCCCAGCCGCCGAGGATGGCCAGTTTGACGGTGTGCAGGAAGTCCTCGCTGCTCAGGCCGGACATCATGAGCGCCTCCTGCTTGCTCACGGCACGGTCTTCCGGCTCGTACTTGCTCGTCAGGTCATAAATCGGCCGCTCCAGCATCTCCCACACGCCCATCGGCTTCGAGAGGCCGAGCTCCTGCTCATACGCACGCTTCGCGGAGTCACTGAGGCTCTGATACTTCTTCAAAATGGACGACCCGCTCGTCACACCGAAGCGCACGATGTATTCCAGCGGCACCAC
>DNXB01000635.1 GCA_003506995.1 Verrucomicrobiales bacterium | reverse complement strand
CACCCGCCTGCCCACCGAGACGAACCAAACCGTCCACCGCCTCACCCCCAAGGCGTGGGCGGCCGAGCGCCGCGACGCAAAAGCACGGAAGCTCGCCGTGACCACCTAGCCACCGCCGTCAACCCCAACCCCATGGGGACATGCATGACGGATACACTAAAAGCGCTCAAAACCTCTCTCCCCACAAGCCCAGAACTAATTCCATAAGTTCATTTTCGAACTTCTGGAGTCGGCTTTCGCCTATGCATTGGATACGGCGCATCTGGACCAGAAGAATATATCAAACCAGCTTTATACGGCCTGGATACACATTGAATTGGCCGTCTCTATATGCCCAGGACTTCAAAGTTGAGCCGCCAATTTCTCCGGAGCTTTTTTATTCCCAATTTGTCAGCTTCTATGGGCCTCTCGAAGAATTAAGGGAGGCAGATAAACAGAAGTATCTCAACACAGTCGCTTTTTTGAATGCCTCCTGGGAATCGAACAATCATCGCTCCTCCACCCAACCCGGCGCGGGATAGCTGCCGAGCGTCTTCACCTGCGCGGCGTGTTGCTCCAGGGCGGTGACGGCCTGCTGGATGGCGGGATCGGAGTGGTGGCCGCTGATTTCGAGGAAGAAACGTGCCTGGGTGCCGCAGGAAGTGGGGCGGTTCTCGATCTGGCGGACGTTGATGTTCCGCGTGGCGAAGATTTGCAGCACTTCCATCAACGCGCCGACGCGATCCTTGGAATGGATCATGAGCATGGTGTTGTCGTTGCCGGAGGGCGGGCCGGAGCGGCGGCCGAGGATGATGAAGCGGGTCTGCGTGGCGTATTCACGCGGCGAGGTGGCGATGACGCGCAGTCCGTGCAGCTCGGCGCTCAACGGCGTGCCCAGGGCGGCGATGGCGGGATTCTGCGCGGCCAGCGTGGCGGCGGCGCTGGAACTGGCCGCTTCGACGATTTTCGCGCCGGGAAAACTTTGCATGAGCCAGGGACGACAGTGCGCGAGCATCTGCGCACGGCCATGAATCTCGGTGATGGTGCCGTTCGGCCCCTGCGCCATGACGGCGGCATCGGCCTTCCACAAAATCTCGGCGTAGATCTGCAAGGTGCTGTCGGCGAGATGATCGAGCGTGTGATGCACCGCGCCTTCGGTGGAGTGCTCGATGGGCAGCACGCCGTAGTCGGCGGTCTGCGCGGCGACGCGGCCAAACACGCCCTCGGTGGTGACTTCGGCGAGGTATTCGACGCAGTGGCCGAACTTGTTCACCGCCGCCTGATGCGTCCATGAGCCGGTGGGGCCGAGGTAGGCAATTTTGAGGCTGTCTTCCAAGGCGAGCGCGGCGCTCATGATCTCGCGATAGATGGCGCGGATGGCCCGCTCGGTGAGGCGGCCGTTTTGAGCGCGATTGATCTCCGCCAGCTTGCGCAGCAGCTTGTCCTCGCGGCCTGGCACATAGATGTCGAGGTCGTCCTTGCGCTTGATCTCGCCGACGGCATGCACCAGCTCGGCGCGCTCGTTCAGCAGACGAAGAAGCTGTTGATCGATGCTGTCGATCTGGTCGCGGACTTCATCAAGGGACATGACCGCAGAGAAGGGAAGGGGGTTAGGACTCCTCGGCGGCCGGTTCTTCAGCAGAGGCCACCGGGGCCAGGGAAAGCTGATGTTCCTGCGGTTGGTCGGCGGCGGTCGGGCCTTCCTCTGCCGTGGGAAGTTTGACGCGGCGCAGTTCGGAGGCGTTGGGCATGTCGTCCAGGCTGCGCACGCCGAAGTGATCGAGGAATGCCTCGGTGGTGCCGTAGAGCAGCGGGCGGCCGGGAAGATCGGCGCGGCCTTCGATTTTCATCAAGCCGCGGTCGATGAGCTGCTGCACCATCGCATCCACCGAAACGCCGCGTACGGCCTCGATGCCGGCTTTGGTAATCGGCTGGCGGTAGGCCACGATGGCGAGTGTTTCGAGCGCGGGCTGGCTGAGGCGCTGCACTTTCTTGCCGGGGTAAAGCGCACGGCACCACTCGGCATATTGACCACGGGCGGCGATGCGCCAGCCGTTGGCACGCTCGACGAGGGTGAAGGAGTGCTTCTCCGCCTCGTAGCGGGCGATCAGCTCGTCCAGGATCGCGCGCACCTGTTCCTCGGTCGTTGCCGCCAGCGGAGCCACCCACTCAGGGATCACAACGTCCTCGCTCGCCGACTCCACGATGTCCTTGGCGGTGTCTTTGACGGCGGCGCACATCTGCGGCACGCCCAGGGGCTCCTGGGTGGCAAAAAGAAGGGCTTCTACAATCGAGATCAGTTCCATGACGCAGGCGGGCAACCTCAAGCGAGCCAGAAGGGCGAGTCAAGCCGGGGAACGCACTTCACCGGGCCGGTGCCGCCGCATTCCCCTGCCGCCGTTCTTGACACCCCCGCACCGTCCACGCTCTGGTGAGCGCATGGCCCTGCGTCTGGACACCGCCGTCATCCGTGGCGAAATCGACAACACCACCCATGGAAACGTGCGTGGGAAGATCTGGCTCGTCGGCCGGGAGGAGCCGGTCCTTCTCGACCTGCGTGGCGATGCCTGGCGCGATGTCGCGGGCAGCAAGATCACCTTCACCAATCCCATGCCGGAGGCGCAGGCTGCCGCTGCCACGCTGCACCCGAAGCAGAAAGGCTACGTCGGGGACATCAGCGCCTCGCAGAAAGTGAAGGTGCTCACGGAGGATGACGCTCTGGAGGGCCTGCTTGATGAGGACGATGAAACAGAGGCCGCGTCGGAGTGGCGGAACTCGCTTTATCTGGAGTGGTTCTCCGAGGAAAACGGGCGCGTCTTCATCGAGAGCACCGACTTTGAGATTAGCGTCGCCGAATGGCTGTGGGAGATGGACGTGGCCACCGAGGAGGCGCAGAAGCTGACCAACCTGCACACCATGCGCGGCTGGCTGGCGGGCATCATCCGCCGTCCCGAGCCGAAGAATGACGATGATGACGAGCTGTTCGACGAGGGATTCGACGACAGCGAGGAGTCCTGGGAGGCCTCCCTCAAGCAATCCGACCGTCTGACGGACGCGCACATGGAGGCACTGGAAAAATACGGTGTGGACGGTCTGGACGATGATCGCGTGTCCTTCGTCATGGGCTGGGACCACATGCTCGGCGGCGGCGATGGTGAAGCCGAGGTGGCTGACGATGGCGAAGCTTGGAAAGGCGAGCCTGCCGACACCGAATTCACACCCGAGGATGACGACGATGATGATCTCGGTGAATTCATCGACTCCGACAGCCCTGACTGCCACCCGCTGCAAAAGCGGGCGCACGATCTCGTCATCCGCCTGATGACCGACATCGACGAGGAGCGGGAAGAAAACGCCGAGGCCAGCGATGGAGACACGCCGCTGGACCGCTTCATCCGCAACACGATGAACATCAGTGGCAAGCTGGCCGGGGCGCTCGGCACGCGGGGCTTTGGCGGGTCCAGAAACCAAGGCTACATCCTCGCCATCCTGCGCCGCTGCCTGAACTGGGCCAACGAGGCGCTCTCCGCGCTCAATGAGCTGGTGGAATCACCCGCCTGGCAGGACCGGCTGGATTTGCTCGCCGAGTTCCGTGCGGAGTTGTTCGCCTTGCGCGATGGGATGACGGATTTGCGCAGGGAGCTGCGGGGGAAGTAGCCCGGTTGCGCCGCAACCGGAGTCAATGCGGCCAGTTGCGAAGCAACTGGACTACTTTCGCAGCGACTTCCACGGTTCTTCCTCACTGTGATCGACGAGGCCCGGCTCATCCGCCTTCGCGGGCGAGAGGATCGCGAGGAAGACGAGCATCTCGTCTCCCACGTTCCAGGTGCCGTGGATTTCGCCCATCGGGATGAAGGCCATGTCGCCCGGGCCGAGGAGTTTCTTCTGCTGGCCGACCCACTGCTCCGCCTTGCCCGAAATGATGTAGATCATCTCCTCCCGCGTCGGGTGCGAGTGAAAGGGGTGGCTGCGGTCCGGCTCCATGTTTGCTCGCACCATCATGAGGTGCTCGTTGTTCACGATGTCGCCGCGGCAGAGCCACTCTTCGAGCGTCCAGGGGGACTGGTAATCGACTTTTTCAGCAGCGGTGACGAAACGGCGGTTGGAGATGGCGTCAGACATGATGCCGCGATGCTAGCGTGATCGAAACGCGACGGCAAGCCGGGGGATGCACCTGCGGCTATCCGAACAACACGCCCTCTTTCTCTGCTCTTACTCCTCCTCCCGGAAGAGCGGCCCCAAGGCGTCCGGACAAGGGAGGAGGAGTAAGAGGAAGAGCAGGAGAAGGATTATTCAATACGTGAACAAGTCCTTCACCACCCACGGGCGCTCGATCTCCTTGCCCTGCTGCTTCATGAGCAGGTTCAGGGCGTCGGCCATGCGCTGTTTCATGTGCTTGGTCAGGCGGCGGCCTTTGCGGGCGCGTTGCACGGCCTTGTGGGTCATCGGCTCGGTGCTGGCGGCCACCAGGGCATGATTTCCCAGCTCATGTTCGGTCATGATCCCGTCCAGAGGCTGCACGCCCATGTTGCGCTCGATTTCGTCTTGTCCCATGCCCATCCTCTCATTCCGCAAACCGTCATCCGCAATCTGAATCACTTGATGTCCGCCCGCTTTTCCGCCTCGGCCACCATGTCGGAGAGCTTGCGGCCCATGCCATGGGCCATGCGAAAATACACGTCGATGGAGGGTGTGCGCATCTGCTTTTCGAAGTAGCCGATCATCTGACAGCTCAGCGAACCAGCCTCGGCCTCCTTGCTCTGGGACAGGCCCTGCTCCTCGCGGCATTCACGAGCGATCTGTGCGAGGTGGGCGCACAGTTTTTCGCTCAGGACGATGGCGCGGTGTTTGGACACGGTGGCCGCATGATTCCCAGAGACGGTTCCCTTCGCCACCCCCAAGCCCACACGCCTGATCGAGCGCATCCTGCAAATCGCGACGAATCCCGGCGATATCGTGCTCGACAGCTTTGCAGGCAGCGGCACGACGGGCCATGCGGTGTTGAAGATGAACGCGGCGGGTAGGTCAGGCATCCTGCCTGACACGAGTGTCGCGGGCATTCTGCCCGCTGAAGCCAACGAGAACGGGCAGGATGCCCGTTCCACTGGCGACAGGCAGAATGCCTGTCCTGCCGCCCGCCGCTTTATTCTCGTGGAGATGGAAGCCCGACCTGCAAGAGGTTATTCGGCTCAAAGAACTCTTCGCCACGCTGCCTGATCCTCGCGTCGCAGGCCGCGTGCTGCACTCCTTGCCCGAGGTGCTGCTCGTCGCCCTCTACGCCATGATCTGCGGCTGCGAGGACTTCACCGACATGGGGCACTTCGCCCTCTCGCAGCTCGCGTGGCCGCGGCAGTTCATCCCCCTGCGCAACGGAGTCCCGTCGCACGATGTCTTTCGCAATGTCTTCCTCGCCCTGCGGCCTGACGACCTGCTTGAAATCATGGAGTTCTGGGTCGGCGATCTGGCGGGCAAACAAGTTACCATCGACGGCAAAATCGCCGGGGAGCCAAGGACACCACCACGGCAGAAGCGCGTTGCGCATCCTGCGGGCGTGGGTCAGCGAAGCGAGCTTGAGCGTGGGCCACGAAGTCTGCGCCGAGAAAAGCAACGGGCTCGAAGCCCTGCCGCGACTCCTTGCCAAACTCCAGCTCCACCGAGCCACCGTCAGACCAGCCCGGTCAAAGGCTCCATCCGCAGCCAACGCAAGCGCTGCTGCCTCGACTCCGCCTACAGGACTGAGACCACCCGACACATTTTCCACGGTTTTGGTGCGTAAGCCCTGACAGAAATGTAAAAACATATAAAATGGAGTTGCAG
>DNXB01000217.1 GCA_003506995.1 Verrucomicrobiales bacterium | reverse complement strand
CCTCAGCTTCCTCGGCCTCGGCATCGAAGACCCCGCCGCAAGCTGGGGTTCGCTGCTCAAGGACGGCGCGCAAGTCATCAACCCGCTGGAAAGCAAATGGTGGCTGCTCGTCTTTCCCGCCCTCCTCATGTCCGCCAGCCTCCTCGCACTCAACTTCCTCGGCGATGGTCTGCGGGACGCGTTTGACCCGAAGAGTGGGGAGTAGTGATGCAGCTACGCGCTACAGCGCGGCACGGTACAATTCCACGAAGTCCTCCACGCTTGGCAAACGCGGGTTGAACTGCGCGGTCCACTGCTTGGCGGCCATTTCGGCCAAGTCGCTGAGGTTTTCTTCCTTCACGCCGTAGTTGGCGATGTGGCGGGGCATTTGGGCTTCCCGCAGCAACTCGCTTACGCGGTCGGCGAGGTCGCCGTCGAAGTAGCTTTCATACACGGCGGCGATTTCCGGCAGCTTGGAGTTAAAACGGATGACGTGTGGCAGCATCACGCCCACGGCCTCGCCATGCACGACGTGAAACTTCGCGGTGAGTGGGTTGGCGCATGAATGCGCGGCCCCGAGCATGCTGTTTTCGATGGCGGTGCCCGCGTAGGCGGCGCCGAGAAGCATCATGCCACGGGCTTCGACATCCTTCGGATCTCGCAGCACGCGGCTGAAGCCGGAATGGCAGAGGCGGAAGCCCTCGCGGGAATAGAGCGAGGACAGCGCATTGCGCTTGTTCGTGACGGCAGTTTCGAGCGCGTGGGACAGCGCGTCGATGCCGGTGCAAACGGTCACGCGTTGCGGTTGTGACACGGTCAGCTCGGGATCGAGGATGGCGGCCTTCGCGGCGGCCTTGGGATCGCCGCAGGCCATCTTCACATGCGTCTCGGCGTCGGAGATGAGCGCGTAGCTCTGGCACTCGCTGCCGGTTCCTGCCGTGGTGGGGATGGCGATGAGCGGCAGCATGGATTTTGTGGCCTTGCCGGTGCCCCAGTAGTCGTGCATGCGACCGCCGTTGGTGAGGATGAAATTGCAGCCCTTCGCCGTGTCCATGCTGCTGCCGCCGCCGAGGCCGACGATGAAATCGGCCTGGAATGCCCGGGCGGACGCCACGCAAGCATCGACATCCTCGGTGCTCGGGTTTTCACGCACGTTGCCAAAGATTTCGACCGCGAGACCGGCTTCGCGAAGAAAGCCCGCCGCACGATCCGTGTAACCGGCATTCACGATGCCTGGATCGCTCACCACAAGAACGCGCGTGCCGCCAAACTCACGCGCCAGCTCTCCAACACGCGAAAGCGTGCCGTTGCCATAGATGAGCCGCGTGCGCGGCCGATGATCGAAGGGGGCGAGGGACATGCGCGTCGGCTTCGATTTACATCAGGCGCAATCAATCGAGCGGCGCTTGTAGAGGAACTCGAACATGTTGCCCTCGTGTGGCTGGTCCCAACTGATCTTCATGGTGCTGATCGGCCCGATGTTGAGGCGGTCGATGTCGCCGCATTCGAGCAGGTCGTTGATGAAGGCCGCGTCCTGCGTGATGGCGGTGACGATGAGGGAGTAGCCGATGCGTCCGAGCACCTCGCCCTGTGGCACTTCGAGCACGCTGGCATAGGGGCAGAGGAACTCGCGGTTGGCGAGCGGGTGCTTGTTGTCAGAGCACCAGATGATCGTCGGACGCAGGAAAGTGCCGCCCTGGAACTCGGTCTTGCGCGGGCCACTGCGGAATTGCGCGGTCACGTCTTCGGCACCGGGCGTTTTGAGGTCGTTGTCGATGGCGCTGTCGATGTAGTCAGCCATTTTTACATTCGCGAAGCCAGCCAGGCGGGCGTTTTCGTCATCGGAAGTCGTCGGCATCACCGGGCCAAGGCGCTCGGCGAGCGCGGTGGCGATTTCTTTGCCGTATTTCGGCACGATGACCGCTGAGGCGTTGATACAGGAGCGTCCGCCGTTGTCGCTGATGGAGGCGACCATGACGTCGAGGTAGTCCTTCCAGTTCTCGATCTTGTCCTCGCCGATGATGATCTTGCTCCAGCCCGGGCCATGCACCTGCACGGCGGGATTGCCCTCATACATCTTCGCCATAGCCACGTCGCCAAAGACGAGGTTGCGACCGCTGAGTTTGACGACCTCGCCACTGCCTTCGTGGTCGGTGGGATAAAAGCCAAAGGCTTCGGGTGGCGCTCCAGCGGCGATGAAGGCCTGGATGAGGCGATACGGCGTCCACGGCTCCTCACGGCCCGGTTTGATGACCACCGGAATCTTCAAGGCGATGGCGGGCAGCCAGAGCGAGTTCACGGCAGGTGAATTGCTCGGCATCACGAGGCCCAGAGACTTTGTGGTAGGGAAATACGACACTGGGCAGCCAGATTGTGTGCCAAAGCCGCGATCAATGACGCTGAGATCAAGGCCGCGCGTGAGGCCGTTGAGGATCATCTTCATGTTCGTCAGCGCAAAGTGCAGCTTGGCCATGTTCCTCTTCACCATAACCTGCGGCAGGCCGCTGGTGCGTGACAGCGTGGCGATATACTCTTCCGGCGTCTGCGTGTGGCCTTTGTCGCCGAGCGGCAGGGTGCCATTGAGGAAAAGATCGCCTGCCTTTGCCGTGATCTCGATCAACTGCTCCACCGTGAACTTCTTCAGCGCCGCCCGTGCCTCGCCGATCTTCGCCAGATCCTTGCGCACGATGCCGGCGTTCACCTGGCTGATTTCGGCGCAGACCTCGCCGGATTTGTGGTCTTTGACCTGAGCTTTGTCGAGCGACTCGTAGGGGCGGCCTTTGCGAAGAGCGGGAAGATGGGGGATGGACATTGGCTGGGTGTTTGGGAAGGCGTGAGGTTTACGAGCGCCAGAATCGACGGGCAACGAAAAAACTGGCGTGCGCGGCCAAGTCTTTCAGTCGGCTTTCGGCAGTGGTCGCAGTGCTTCGGGAATCAGTTCCACCAGCGCGCTGGAGGAATTGGAATAGTTGGGATAATCGGGGTGTGGCATGCCCGGTTCGCCCACCGGGCGGTAGCGCCAGTGCTTGTACATCCACATCCAGCACTCGGGATTCTCGCTGATGACCTTTTCAAACCGATTCCAGACACGCTGCGTCATTTCGCGTGTGTCATCATCCGCCGTGGGTTCGATGGCTTCGAACAGATTGGCCTCGTAGCGGCCGTCGGGCAGGGGGCGGCAGACTCCCGTGATGATGGAAAGGCCCAGCCGCTTCGCGAGTTCGACATGCAGCGTCGGTACGCAGGTCCACAGGCCGAAGCATTGGATCGCCGCCGCCGCACGGCCTGGGGCGATGTTCAGGTCCGTGAGCAGACCCGCGTGTCCCTTTCGTTTGAGCGCCTTCATCAGTTTGATCATCGCGTTGTCCTGTGAGATGAAGGTGTGGCCTGACTGCTCCCTCAGCCGCTTGAAGATGCGGGTGATGGCCGGGTTCTTGAAATCCTGCGCCACCACCGTGAAGGGAAAGCCGCGAAAGCCCCAGACCTGGCTGATCAGTTCAAAGTTTCCGAAATGCGGCGTCACCCACACCGCGCCGTTGTTGTGCGCTTTTTCCTCCGCTCCAGGATCGGTGATGTTGATGACGAAATGCTTCTGCCACGTCTTCTCAGTAAGTTTTGCCGACCAGAAGAGATCGAGAAAGGTGCGGGCAAAGACCTGATAGGAGCCGCGAGCGATGCGTTTGCGCTCGGCAGGCGTGTAACGATCTCCAAACGCGCAGCGCAGATTGTCCAGCGCCGTCTTGCGACCCCGTGTGTCGCCAAGATAGGCCAGCGAGCCGACTCCGCGCGACAGGGCCATCAAAAGGCTGCGCGGCAGCCGTGGCAGCAGCCATGCGGCTGTTTCGAGCAGGGCGGTCTCAAATAAAAATCGGAGCTTCTTCAAGTGGCGTTTGGTGTTTGGGAAAATCGCGTTACGATGGCGCATGGCATCGCCCAACCTCAACAACATTCTCAAGCGACTCCTCAAGCAGCCGACCGCGCCGTTTCACGAATACCATGTGCGCGCGGAAATTGAAGCCCTGCTCAAAGACTGCCGCCATGTGAAGTTGAAGCGCGACAAGTTCGGCAACCTGCTGGCCACCTACAAGAACGGCAAGTCAAAGAGCAAGCCCACCTGGGTGCTCGCCGCGCACATGGACCACCCGGCCTTCGTCAAACCGGCCGGCAGCACGAAGCGCGATGAGTGGGATTTCCTCGGTGGAGTGCCCGCCGAGGTGCTGCAAACGGGCGTGAAGCGCGCTTTGCGCAAGGCCAAGGGCCAGATCGCGACGTGGAACTTCCCCGTGAACGTCACCAACAGCCGCATCGAGGCCACGGCCTGTGACGATTTGGTCGGCTGCGCCGCCATCGTGATGACCTTCCTCGAACTCGCCAGCCTGAACATTCAGACGACGGTGCATGCGGCCTTCACGCGTGCGGAAGAAGTGGGCTGGCTCGGTGCCTGGCAGCTTGCGCAGAACTGGCCCTTCGGGCAGGAAAGTGTCTTCCTCTCACTTGAAACCAGCCGCCCGGTCAATGGCGCCATCATGGGCGGCGGCCCCATCATTCGTGTGGGGGATCGTCTCTCCATCTTCGACAGCGAGGCCGTGTCCGTTTTGATGACCACGGCGAAGGAGCAGGGCATCCGCGTGCAGCGCTGCCTGCTCGACGCCGGAGCTTGTGAGGCCACGGCCGCCCAGGCATCGGGCATTCGCAGCGCGGGCATCTCCATTCCGCTCGGCAACTACCACAACATCAACGACGCCCGCCAGATCGCCCCTGAGTTCGTCATAATGGACGATTTGAAGTCCCTCATCACCCTGCTCAAGGCCCTCGTCGCCACCAAGCACGACGGCATCGGCGAGCGCACCATCCGCGAGCGCGTGGAACTGCGCATGGCCGAGCATGCGGAGCATCTCAAGGCGGGGACGAAGCTCTTCAAATAGGTTTAAAGTTTCAGGTTCAAAGTTTCAAGTCTTCTGACCTGGAACATGAAACTTGTAACTTTAAACTTGGAACTTTAAACTTGGAACTTCTGCCACCCTCGCCTTCTTCCGCGCCCCTATGTCCAGCGAGCAGCGCAAAGCCTTTCCATTCTCCGAGTTTGAACCGAAGTGGCAGGATGTGTGGGAGGCAAAGAAGGCCTTCCGCACGCCGAACCCCGGTGATGCCGACTTCGATGCCTCGAAGCCGAAGTACTTCGTGCTCGACATGTTTCCGTATCCTAGCGGCACCGGTTTGCATGTCGGCCATCCCGAGGGCTACACCGCCACGGACATCATTGGCCGCTTCAAGAAGATGTCCGGTTTCAATGTGCTGCACCCGATGGGCTGGGACGCTTTTGGCCTGCCTGCGGAGCAATACGCCATCAAAACCGGCCAGCATCCGCGTGCGACGACGGAGAAGAACATCGAAGGCTTTCGCGGCCAGTTGAAGCGCCTCGGTTTCGCCTATGACTGGGATCGCGAAGTGAACACCACCGACCCCGGCTACTTCAAATGGACGCAGTGGATCTTCCTGAAGCTCTACAACTCGTATGTGAATGACGATGGCAAAGCGCGCCCCATCGCCGAACTCGAAGCGCAGGGATTGAGCCGCGAGGAGATCGACCATCGCCGTCTGGCTTACGTTTCCTCCGCACCGGTGAACTGGTGCCCGGAACTCGGCACGGTGCTCGCGAATGAGGAAGTCGTGGATGGAAAGAGCGAAGTCGGCGGTTTCCCCGTCGAGCGCCGCCCCATGCGCCAGTGGATGCTGCGCATCACCGCCTTCGCGCAGCGCTTGATCGACGAACTCGACGGTCTCGACTGGCCGGAAGGCATCCGCATGCTGCAACGCAACTGGATCGGCCGCAGCGAGGGTGCTGAGGTGAAATTCAAGGTCGCTGACATTGATGAAACGATCACCGTCTTCACCACACGGCCCGACACGCTGTTTGGAGCCACCTACATGGTGCTCGCGCCCGAACATCGCCTCGTGGATGAGATCGTGACCGAGGAGCAGCTCGCCGCCGTCGAGGAGTATCGAGAAAAGACCGCCCGCAAGAGCGATCTGGAGCGCACCGAA